>JBKOWY010000093.1:0-6793 GCA_046724655.1 Actinomycetota bacterium | reverse complement strand
GGTCCGACGAGGTGCGGCTCCTCGGCCGGGGCTCGGCCGATACGCACTGCGTACAGCACGAACAGACCGACCAGGATCACCGCGTCGAACAACGCGAGCGTGCGCTTCAGGGGCAGCGTCAGTGAATAGATCGTGGCGATGGCAAGGAACGTGATCTCGATGGCGTGCGGACGATCAAGCGTGACGCTCGTGTCGAGCTCACCCTGGTAGTCGTGGGTCCGGGCGATGCGCGTGATGCGCCACGCCGCCAGCAGGACGACGAGGGACCAGCCCACGCCGATAAGGAGACGGTTGCCACCGGTCATGTTGGCGAGCGCGAGCGGGGCGTACTTGTCGGGATCCTCGCCGGCCTTCACGGCGAACGTGAAGTCGACCGCGTACTCCGGTAGTACCGCGATGAGCGCGAGCACGGCGAGGGCCAAGCCTTGCGAGATGTCGAGTTGGAGTGCCTCTGCGCCCCAGGCGAGCAAGAACGCCGCTCCGACGACCGCCATGCCGAACAAGATCGCGGCGAGCCATTCAGCCGGCGCACTGCCCGTGGCGCGCAATGCGAGTCCGGGCAGCGTGGCCGCTACGGCCAGCACGATCGGGATCAACTGGCGGCGTCGATGTTCGGTCGCGGGTCGGGTCGCGTCGACGATCACCGGGGGGAGCTGAGCCACCCTGCGGATCCTACGGCCGCCTCCGCCGGCATCCGGGACGGGGTTACCCGCTGGACCACAGGGGAATAAGGAGCAAACCACAGGGGGTTGAAACGGTTTCCCTGGAACCCTCGCCAGGGAAGGGGTGTTGATCGATGAACCTGGCCTGGCGTCAACAGGCCCGCTGCCGCGGCGCCGATCCCGCGATCTTCTATCCGGTCTCCGACGAGGACGAGGCTCTCGAGGCGAAGGCGGTCTGCGGTAGCTGCCCGGTACGCGAGCCTTGCCTCGAGTACGCGATCGCGGTGCGCGAGAAGCACGGGGTGTGGGGCGGCCTCACCGAGCGCGAGCGGCGGCGCCTCATCCGTCACCGACGCAAGACCGCATAGCGCGTTGAGCCGAAAGATCGGTACCGACCGGTAGCATCACCGGTTGTGGATTTCGAGCTCTCGGAAGAACTCGCCGAGCTCCAGGCCACCGTCCGCAAGCTGGCGCAGGAACGTGTCGCGCCCCGAGCGCGCGAGATCGACGAGACCGGGGAGTACCCCGAGGACCTCTTCGAGCTGTTCGTCGAAGCCGGTCTCACGGGGCTGTGTATCCCTGAGGAGTACGGGGGATCGGGCGCCGGCATCCTCGGCTTGACGATCGCGATCGAGGAAGTCGCCAAGTACTCGAACGCGGCCGCCCTCATGCTGCTGCTGACGCGGCTGCCGACAGGCCCCGTGATGATCGCCGGCTCGCCGGAGCAGAACGAGCGCTATGTGCGACCGATCGCAACGGGTGAGGCCCGGGCCGCGTTCGGCCTGTCCGAGCCGCAGGCCGGCAGCGACGTGATGGGCATGCGCACGCGGGCGGTGCGCGACGGCGACGACTGGCGCCTGACGGGCACGAAGTGCTGGATGTCGGGCGTTCGCCAAGCCGACTGGTACTGCGTCTTTGCCAAGACCGGTCCGGTCGACTCACGCGCTCACGACAGCGTCAGCGCGTTCATCGTCGAGCGTTCATCGCCGGGTGTCGAAGCCGGGCGCGTCGACCGGAAGATGGGAGTCAAAGGCGTCGACACCGGCGAGCTGATCCTCGATGGCGCGCGTGTGCCCGCTGAGAACGTGATCGGCGAGATCGGGGGCTTTCGGCTCGCCATGCTCGGCCTCAACTCGATGCGTCCGATCGTCGCGGCCCGGGGCATCGGGCTCGCGGAAGGCGCACTGATGTACGCCGTCGAGTACGTCAAGCAGCGCGAGGCGTTCGGCCAGACGATCGCCGACTTCCAGGGCATCCAGTGGAAGATCGCCGAGCTTGCCTCCGAGATCGAAGCCGCCCGGCTGCTCACCTATCGCGCCGCGTGGATGGCTGATCGCAGCCAGTTCACGAAGGAGTACGTGCCCTTCCTGTCGATGGCGAAGTACTACGCGACCGAGCTGGCGGTGAAGGTCTCGGGGGAGGCTCTCCAGATGCTCGGCGCGGCCGGGTACATGCACGACCACATGACCGAGCTCTACTACCGCGACGCCAAGCAGCTCACCATCGTCGAGGGCACCACCCAGGTGCAGCTCGGCCTCATCGCGCGAGGAGTCCTCGACCGCGATCTGTGGTGGGATTGAGTCCGAACCGGGACAATTCATGACCGCTGCGACCGCCGACCTCTGGCCCGACGTGATCGGGCGGCTCCTCCGCCGCCAAGACCTGCCCCCGGAGCTCGCCGAACGAGCGATGGCGACGATCCTCGCCGGAGAGGCAACCGACGCCCAGATCGCGGGCTTCGCAGTCGCATTGCGGTCCAAGGGTGAGACCCCGGAGGAGCTGGCCGCGCTGGTCCGCACCATGCTGCGTTTCGGCGAGACGGTCGACATCCCGCTCGACGGGCCCGGCGGACCTGTCGTCGACACCTGCGGCACCGGCGGCGACCGGTCGAGCTCCGTCAACATCTCGACTCTCGCGGCGCTGGTCGTGGCGGGAGCCGGCGTGCGCGTCGCCAAGCACGGCAACCGTGCCGCGTCATCGGCCTGTGGCTCGGCCGACGTGCTCGAGGCGCTGGGCGTCACGATCGACCTCGGCCCGTCGGGCGTCGCGCGCTGCGTCGACGAGGCGGGCATCGGCTTCTGCTTCGCGCCGAAGTTCCACCCCGCGTTGCGGTTCGCGGGCCCGGCGCGGCGCGAGCTCGGCACGCCGACGACCTTCAACTTCCTCGGACCGCTCGCGAACCCGGCCGGTGTTCGACGGCGCGTCGTGGGCGTGTCGGACCGGTCGATGGCCGAGCGCATGGCGCAGACACTCGGAGCGCTGGGCGTCGAACGAGCGATGGTGTTCTGTGGCGGCGACGGTCTCGACGAGCTCACGACGACCACGGTGTCGGAGGTTTGGGACCTCGAACAGGGCGCGGTGCGCACCTACACCGTCGACCCGGCCGACTGCGGCATCGCGCGCGCCGAGCCCGCCGACCTCCGGGGTGGTGACGCCGTCGCCAATTGCGCGATCGCGCAGCGCCTGCTCGAGGGCGAGCCCGGCGCGGTGCGCGACGTCGTGGCCCTGAACGCGGCAGCCGCGTTGGTCGTCGCAGGTGCAGCATCCGACCTTGGCGCCGGGCTCGAGCAGGCCTTCACATCGGTTGAAGCCGGGAAGGCCGCCGCCGTGCTCGAGACGTTCGTGCGCACCAGCGCGGCCGCCGCCGCCGACGAGGCCTGACGTGGGAAAGGCGATCCAGTGCCCGTCGTGCGGGCGGAAGCATCGGGTGGCGACGCTCCCTGACGCACCGATTTTCCATTGCGAGGGGTGCGGAAAGCGCCTGAGGGTCCCGGCCCAGTTCCGTCCGTCGGTGATGGCGTCGTCGCGGCGCATCGTCCCTCCGAAGCCGGATGCGCCGGCCCGATCGACCTCGGTGCTGCCCGAAGCGGCGGCGGCCCGGGCGCGAACCGCCGCGCCCTCGTCTGCGACGGTTGCCCGGCAAGGACGCGCCGCGCCGGAGGTCGAGGCGGAGGCCAGCGACGCGCCAAATCGGCTGCCGTTGCCGCTGCGTCTGCTCGCGTGGGGCGCCGCGCTCGTGCTCGGGTTGGTGGTGACGGCCTGGATTGCCCGCGTCTCGGGGTGGCTGAGCGGAGACCGGCTCGTCGACGTGTTCACGGCCACCGGTGGCATCGAGCGATACCTGCGCGTCCTGGCCGTGGCCCCGGTGTGGGCTCTTCTCACGACCGGGTTCTTGACGTTGTTCATCGAAGGCGGACGCGCCCTCGCGCGCAGGCGCGCTGAAAAGCGCGCCGAAGAAGGCGCCCCCGCGCCGCGGCCGCGCTTCCGTCGCGCGTCGAAGCCTGGGGACCGGTCCGATGATGAGCTCGGCGACGACCGCGCTGGAGGCGACGGTCAGCGGTTCCGTCGGAAAGCGGCAGGGCGACGATCCCCGTAGGCTTGACTGTCCGGCGTCATAGTGGATGACGCGAGGTTTGCGACGGCGAGGCAGGGGAGAGGGCGATGTCGGTGCGGTACCGCTGCCGTTCGTGCGGGAACCTCACCCGCTTCGACGTGGTCGCGACGCGCCGGACGAGCGCGTTCTATCACTACAGCGTCGGAGGAGACCTGGACGTCGAAGAAGAGCAGGTGCTCGAAGAGCGCGTCGAGCGGGTTGCGTGCCGGTGGTGCGGCGCCAACGGCGACGACATCGAGCAGCTCTCGAACGATGAAGCGGCGGCGCCGGCAGAGCCGGCGTGACGACGGTGGTGGGCTACTCGCCGAGGAGTTGTACGACCACCTTGCGACTGCGGGGTCGGTCGTCGAAGTCGATGCAGACCACCTTCTGCCAGACACCGACCTGCAGCTCGCCGCGGTGGAACGGGATCGTGACGGACGGCCCGACGAGCGCAGCCCGGACATGGCTGTGGCCATTCGTGTCGTGGTTGCGAACGTTGTGTTCCCAGCGGCGTGCTTGGGGGACGACATCCTCGAGGACCGCGTTGAGGTCCGCCGCGCAGCCGGGCTCGTGCTCGATGGTGGTGATGCCGCACGTCGAGTGGGCCACGAATACCGTGCACAGCCCTTCGCTGATCCCTGCGTTGTCGACGACTTTCTGGGCGTAGGGCGTGACGTCGAGCATGTCGCCGTTGCCCTGGGTGTCGAGCTTGATCTCCTCGTACTGTGCTTGCATCGTGCTCCCTCGCCGCCTGGGCGGTGATCAACGGCCGCCGGATTCCGACAACGGAGTCTACGAGCCGGTTCGCGCCGAGGCACCTCGGGGTTCGCGATGAGCGATGCGGGTCCGAGGACGAGCGCAGCCCGGCATACATCACCTTTGCCCGAGAGCCTGCTCGTCCCGCTCCTCGACACCGCCGGTGACCTGTTACGCGAGCTCGATCTGCCCGACATCCCACCGAGTCTGCGTCCGCTGGCAGGGTTCGACCGAAGGGGGCTGGCGCGAGGCGCGGCGCGTCAACAGCTCTTGCGCGCCCTCGAGACCGACGAAGCGTTTCGGAATCGAGTTGTCGACCGCTTCTCCGAGCGATCGGAGGTAGCCGTGGCGCTGCGAGCGTGGGAGCCCGGCGAGACGCTCGGCATCGTCGCGCAGGCAGCCGAGCGGTCCGACCTGCCGGTGCTGGCGTCGGCCCTGTACGCAGCCCGGCCGCCGGGATGGGAGTTCGGGCTCGGTGTCGTGTGCGCGACGTCAGAGCGGCAACGCATCCACCAACAGGCGAGCGAAGAGCACAAGGCAAGGGAGATGCAGATCGCGGGCATGACCGAGTCACGGCGCCGTGCCGACGCCGCGCGAGACGCAGCCGAGCAGAAGCTCGAAGTGCTCGAGGAGGAGCTGCGCGAGGAGCGCGCCGGGAGACGGGCGCGCGAGACGCAGGCCGCGCAGGTGATTGCAACGGCGGAGCGTCAGGTCGAGCAGGTCGAGCGCGACCTGGTGAACGCGCGGACCGCGTTGGAAGCGGCCGAGGCCCGGATTCGACGCGAGGCCGATCGCGCACGCGACGCCGAGGCTCAGCTCCGCGAGCTACGGCGCGCTTCGGAGACAACGCCCAATGCCCGGGACGGGGGCGACGACGAAGCGCAGGCTCCACGCGTCCTGCGGGCCGATGACGCCCGGGCGCTGGTCAAGGCGGCCGACCTGGCGCGGCAACTCGCCGACGGCTTGGACGGCCTCGCCGAGCAGGCACGACGAGTGCTTCCTGCGCAGCCGCCGCCCGAATCCGAGGGCGAGCCGGCGCCGCAGGAGACGATCGACCGCGAGCGCCCGCCGCGACGGGCGCAAGCCCGTGTTCCGCCAGGCATGGTGGAGGACGCCCCCGACGTGCTCGAGGCGATGCTGCGTACACCACGCGCGGTGCTGGTGGTGGACGGCTACAACGTGTCGATGCTGGCCTGGGGCGACGCTCCGCCGGCCGCGCAGCGAGAGAGGTTGCTGACCGCGATCAGCGAGCTCCAGCTGCGGACGAGGGCATTCATCATCGTGGTGTTCGACGGCGCCGACGTGGAAGCCGTACAGCCGTCTCGGCGCTCCGGAGTACGAGTCGTGTTCTCACCGCCGGAGGAGGAAGCCGACGCCGTCGTGGTTCGGGAGGCAGCGGCGCTGCCCTTCGACATTCCGGTCATCGTGGCGTCGTCCGACAACTGGGTGGCGGAGAAGGCACGGAAGGCCGATGCCCGCGTAGTGTCGTCGGAGACGCTGTTGAGGGCGTTGCGGAGGTAGGTCCCGAGCCGGGATGGCTGTCACACCCCCGGCGTCATACTCGCGGCGACGGCGGCTTTGCCGACCGTCGCCGCAAAGCCGGAGCTTGCGACGGCGACAAAGGAGATCGGGCGTGGAGATCACGGGCCGAGTCGCGCTCGTCACCGGGTCGGGGGCAGGGATCGGTCGCGCGACGGCGTTGCGGCTGGCGGACGAGGGCGCGACCGTCGGCGTCGCCGAGGTCGACGAGGCGAGCGGCAGCGAGACGGTCCATAAAATCGAGGCCGGCGGCGGCCGGGCGGCATTCGTCCGTGCCGATGTCAGCCATGAGCCCGACGTTCGAGCAATGATCGACTTCGCCGTCGCGGAGCTCGGCGGACTCGACATTCTCGTGAACAACGCCGGCATCGTTGCGACCCCCGCGTTCCCGGACGCCGAGCCCGAGGCATGGATGCGCGTGCTGGATGTCAACCTTCGCGGTCCCATGCTGGGCACCCAC
>JBKOWY010000083.1:0-27014 GCA_046724655.1 Actinomycetota bacterium | reverse complement strand
GACGAAGGACTCGGTCAAGAAGGTGATCGGGCTCCCGGACACGGAGCAGCGGAAGAAGGTCGAGAGCGCCGGGGGCGGGTTCGTCCTGCCCGGCGCGACGGCCTTCATCGTCATCGACCTGAGCAAGCCCGGCCGTTACGGGGTGGCGTGCTTCCTGCCGGTCGGATCCACCAGCCCGGAGGAAGCCGAGAAGAAGAGCCACGAACACGGCGGGGGCACGCCGCACTGGAAGAAGGGCATGTACGCCACGATCACGTCTCGGAACGCGTAGTCGTCAGCCGGCCATCGCTCAGAAGAGCGGCACTCGCTATCTCTGGTCCCTGACAGCCTCGTCGATGGCGTCGGCGAACCGGCGACCGCCCGACGAGTAGCCGGACGTCGAGGTCGCGAAGTGGGCGCCGTCGGGCGCGCGCACCCTGATTCGTCCGTCCACGCATCCGCTGGCTGCGCCCTCGTCGGGAAGGCACGGAAGCGTCTCGGTGTACGCGCCATCGGCGAGCACGGCTTGGCCCGCGTCGACGAATCGCCGCTCGGAGTCGTACAAGTCCTCGGCCGCGGGAGCACGGTCGCGGAACCGCGGCGGACCGACCCACAGAATCGGGGCGTCCACCCGCTGTTTCAGCGCGGCCATGTCGGCCTCGTACTTCGCACGGATCTGCGCGGGCGTGGTGTAGCCGTTCATGCACGGCGTCACGTTGTTGCCCACGAACTCGATCACCATCACGCTGGGCTGCTCGAGTACCGACGCCTTTGCGATGTTGTCGACCCAGTCGCAGAGCGCGGTGCCGCCGAACGCGCGCACCTGGTCGGTGCTGCGAACGTAGGGCGAGGCTTCCTCGAGGAGACTGTCGCCGTACATGAGCACCGGGCCGGGACGTTTCGGCGGCGCCGACACGAATGACGCGGCCGAGTTGAAGGACACCCACGCCGCGAGCGCACCAAAGATCGAGAGAACGGCAACGATGCGCTTCATTGCGGCGCAGGCTATAGGCGCGCGTGGGCACGGAGCCCGCGCGGTCCCGGCGAACGGTCAAATGTCACAAACCTGCGCGCGTGCGCGAAGGTGCTATTCAGTCTTCTGGAAGCTGCGCACCGCGAGAGCGAGCATCGCGACGCCGAGGGTGAGAACGATCAAGATCTCGACCCAAATCGGGACAACCCACCCATTGATCGTCAGCGGGGCGGCGTCGCTCTCGCCGAGCATCACGCGCCGGATCGGGTCGATGCCGTACGTCGCCGGGTTGAGGCGGGTCACGACCGCGAGCCACGTCGGCAGCCCGTCCAGCGGGAAGATGGCGCCCGACAGGAACAGCATCGGGTTCACGACCAGCCCCATCACCATCTGGAAGCTCTCCATGCGCTGCATGCGGCTGGCGATCACGATCCCGAACGCCGTCAAGGCGAAGGCCAGGAGCACGAGCAGCGGGATCACTTCGATGATCTGAAGGACGTCGAGGTGAACGCCGACGATCGGCGCCGCCGCCACGAGGAGCAGGCCCTGCGCGGCCGCCACCGTGCCGCTGCCCGCGGCTTTGCCGAGCACGAGGCTCGTGCGGCTGACCGGCGCGACGAGCATCTCGCGCAGGAATCCGAACTCGCGGTCCCACACGATCGAGATGGCGGAGAACAGGCTGCTGAACAGGACCGACATCGCGATCACGCCCGGCAGGATGAACTGCTGGAAGTCGACGCCGCCGGCGCTGTTCTCGCCGACCAGAGGCTTGATACCGGCGCCGAGGACGAAGAGGAACAGGATCGGCTGCGCGAGGCCCGACACCATCCGGGCCGGGGTGCGGCGGAAACGGATGATCTCGCGCCGCCAGACCATGCCGATCGTTCGCAGGTTCCGGATGAGCGCGCCCTCGGGCGCGGGCGGAGCCGGGTGCTCGACGTCGGTGTCGGCAGCGCCGGGCAGTTGCTCGGTCCTTCTGGCGTCCGTCGTCGCCATCAGCCGCGCCTCCAGCCCCGAACCATCGGGTTGGCCTTGAACTGATCGACGCCGCCGGCCTCGGCGTCGCGCATCTCACGTCCCGTGTAGCGAATGAACACGTCGTCGAGGCTCGGACGACCGACGTTGACGTTCCGCACCCCGACGGTCAGGTGCTCGAACACACGGGGCACGAACGCCTCGCCGTCCGGGACACGCATGCGCAGCCCCTGCCCGTCGGGGAGCACCTCGCCTTCGACGCCCAGGCCACGTGCGATCTCGTCGCGGGCGGTGGCGTCGTCGGCGGTCTCGATCGTGACCGTGTCGACCCCGACCGATGCCTTGAGCGCGTCGGGCGAGTCGATGGCGACGATGCGACCACGGTCGATGATCGCGATGCGGTTGCACCGCTCGGCTTCGTCCATGTAGTGCGTGGTCAAGAACATCGTGGTGCGCTCGCGCCGTCTGAGCTCGTCGACGTAATCCCAGATGTGGACGCGGGTCTGGGGATCCAGACCGAGCGTTGGTTCGTCGAGGAAGAGGATCTTCGGCGTGTGCAGCAGGCCCCGGGCGATCTCGAGGCGGCGCTTCATCCCCCCGGAGTAGAAGCGGGTCTGCTGCCCGGCCCAGTCCGTGAGGCCGACCATGTCGAGGAGCGGGTCCATGCGGCGCCGGATGTCGTGACCGTGCAGCCCGTAGAGGACGGCGTGGAAGCGCAGGTTCTCCTCTCCGGTGAGGTAGTCGTCGAGCGTCGTCTCCTGGAAGACGAGCCCGATGCTCGAGCGCACGCCGTTCCGGTCGTGGAGCACGTCGTGGCCGGCGACGCGGGCCGTCCCGCCGGTCGGGTGCAGCAGCGTGCACAGCACCGAGATCGTGGTGGTCTTGCCGGCGCCGTTGGGGCCGAGGAAGCCGAAGAGCTCGCCGGGCTCGACCGAGAACGAGATGCCGTCGACGGCGGTGAAGTCGCCGAATCGTTTGACCAGTCCGTCGACTTCGACAGCCCCATTTTCGAGAGCCACAACGGCTCAGAGTACCGGCGGTGTCCGATGCGCTCCTCAACGTCGCATAGCGAAGTTCAGGAGCGCACCGACGCGGCACACTCGGGCACGTGGAACGAGGGCCAGACAACCTCGTGCGCGCCGCCCGAGATGCCGGTGTGCGCGACGAGCGCCTGCTGGTCGCGATCGCAGAGCTTCCCCGGACCGGCTTCGTGCCCGCCGAGCATGCGACGCGCGCGCACTACGACACGCCGGTTCCGATCCCGCACGATCAGGTGACCACGCAGCCGTCGCTCGTCGCGCAGATGGTCGAGGCGCTCTCCCTCACCGGGAACGAGAACGTGCTCGAGATCGGCACCGGCTACGGGTGGCAGACCGCGTTGCTCGCGCGGTTGGCGGCAGAAGTATGGAGCGTCGAGCGATTCGCTGATCTCGCCGAGACAGGACGGTCCAACCTCGCCGCCGGCGGCGTCGTGAATGCGCACGTGCTCGTCGGCGACGGCACGCGGGGGCTGCCGGAGCACGCACCGTACGACGCCATCATCGTCGCCGCCGCCTTCCCGGACGTGCCGGCTCCACTCGTGGAGCAGCTCGTCGAGGGTGGCCGGCTCGTGCAGCCGATCGGCCGCGGCGGGAACGAGGACGTCGTGTTGTTCGAGAAACGCGAAGACGCGCTGGCCAGCATCCGCGTGCTGACCGGCGCGCGCTTCGTTCGCCTCATCGGCTCGTACGGCTTCCGCCCTTAGCGCCACTCGACGACGAGTCGATTGTCGCTTTCGACCACCGTCGTGCCGAACTCGGCGCACGCGACGCGAAAGCGTTCGCGGATCCAGGCCGCGTCCTCGTCTCGGGCCAGCCGCGTGTAGCAGAAGTCGAGTCGCAACGGCACGGCTTCGAGGCGGGTCGGGGTGCCGTCGTCGTCGAGATCGACGAGCCACAGCAGGCCGAGATCGTTGCGCAGCACACGATCGACCGCGTAGTCGTCGATGAAGTCTCCGAGGTCGTAAAGCACGTGGTCGTCCACACCGTGGAACACGTGTGCCGAGTGTCCGGCGACGATGGTCGCCCCCGCGTGATGGAGCGCGCCGGCCGCATTGCGGACGTGGGGCAGTGGCGCCGGCACCATGTTCGGGCCCCAGTGCGGCGTGACCAGCACTGCGTCCGCCATCGCGGTCGCCTCGTCGACCGCGGCGGTCAGCCATCCGGGCACGTCGCGCCAGAGGTCGGCGAACGCGACACCGGGTCGGTCGGGCCCGGCCGCAAAGTCGGCCGGATGGTCGGTGACACCGAGCACGGCGACCCGGAGCTCGTCGTGCTTCAACACCTCGGCCGCGCGCGCCGACTCGACATCCTTGCCGGCGCCAACGGCCGCGATGCCGGCCGCGGCAAGGTGATCGAGTGTGTCGGCGAGCGCGTCCTCGCCGTAATCGAGGGCGTGGTTGTTGGCGAGCGTGACGCAGTCGACGCCGAGGAGCTGCAGTGTCTCGACCGCGACGGGTGGGGCTCGGAAGAAGAACGGCTTGCCCGGCGCCGGCCATGGGCGGCCGCGCTCCGAGATGCAGCACTCGAGATTGAGCACGAACAGGTCGCCCTCGTGCGCAGCGTCGACGACCTCGGGCGCGAACAGCGAGCCCGGGCTGTCCGAGCTCAGCCGTTCTGCCACCAACCGCCCGAGCATCGTGTCGCCCGCCAGCGCCAGCCGCACCACGACCCTTGTGTACTCCCCCGACGCTTGGGCCTGAGGCGCTGCCGGCATATCGCCCGATCGGGTCTGAAACGGACGAAAGGCCGGGCTGAGCTAGAGCGCATCTTGGTGGCACCGACCAACTTTGCCGGGAAATGGGACTTTGGACCCTGCCCACCAGGGGGCGCGCGTGTCATCGTCACCGCTGTGAGGCACAGCGCGCGGATGGACTCAACGTTCTCCGCCCCGAGTCTGGTCGGCGCGTGGTCCAAGCCGGGGAGCCGGCGCCGCCTCCACAGGGAGATGCAATTCGGAGAGACGGAGAAGCCGCTTCCTGGCGGTGAGCTGGTGGCAAACTCGCTCGCGTCGTCGGGACAGGACCGGGGCGGCTTCGGCTAGCAACCGCCTGCTGGAAAACCTCTCTGAGCACGCAACCCCCGTGGAGGAGCGCCGGCCCTCGGTGTCTCACCCCTCGGAACTTCGGTCGCTATGCCAGCCCGGCCCGCTCACGCCACCACGCCGTCGGCGGAAAGGGCGTCGGGCTCGAGCGGCCGTCGTAGCAGCGACGAGCGCGGCGGCACCTCCCCGGGCTCGGCCACGCGATCAGATCCGACCGACGGTTTGCGGCCATCCCGTTTGGCGGCGTTGAGGGCCGCGTCGGCGGCCGCAACGCTGCGCTCACCGTCGCCGGCGTTCCCCGGCATCTCGGCCGCCCCGGCGCTCACCGTCAGGGGCACGGCCGTGACATCACGAGCGACCGCAGCACGCAAGCGCTGGGCGACATTCAGCCGCCACCACGATTCTCGCTAGCACGGCGAGGCGCGCCACTCTGGCGCGACCGCTCGGTGGTGCGGTGTGAGGAGTCGAAGGCTGCACGGAACCTCCTTGTCCCGCTATCGGCGACCCTGGGTGAGAGACTTGAGGGCTTTCTGAACGGCGCGGTGGAAAGGACGGGCGTGCTCGCAGCGTTCTCGGTGACCCCGCTCGGCGTCGGTGATTCCGTCGGCGACCTGGTCGCAGATGCGGTCCGAATCGTGCGCGAGAGCGGGCTCCCGAACGAGACCAATGCGATGTTCACCAACATCGAGGGCGAATGGGACGAGGTGATGGCGGTCATCCACCGCTGCGTGGAGGCCGTGGCCGCCCGGGCGCCCCGGGTCAGCGTGGTGATCAAGATCGACCACCGCCCCGGGGTCGAAGGTGCCTTGCGGCACAAGGTGGAAGCCATCGAGCGCGAACTAGGTTTGGATTGACGCATGCACTTCGTGCAGTACTACCTGGATTGCCTGTCGCAGGCGTCCTACCTCGTGGGGGACAAGGCGTCGGGACGGGCTGTCGTCGTCGATCCCCGGCGCGACGTGCAGAGCTATCTCGAGGACGCGGCGGCGGCCGGGCTTCGGATCGAGCGCGTGATCGAGACGCACGTGCACGCTGACTTCCTCAGCGGGCACCTCGAGCTGGCCGAGAAGACGGGCGCCGCCGTCTCGTACGGCGCAGGCACCGAGGTCGACTTTGCGATCGAGCCGCTGCACGACGGCCAGGTGCTCGGCCTCGGCGACGTGACGCTCGAGATCCTCGCCACCCCGGGGCACACGCCCGAGTCGATCAGCATCGTCGTCCGTGAGCACGGGGGCGATGCGGTTCCGTTCGGAGTCCTCACCGGGGACACGATGTTCATCGGCGACGTCGGGAGGCCGGACCTCCTCAGCGGCGCCGGGGTCAGTCCCGACGAGCTGGCCCGCAGCCTCTACCGCTCGCTCCACACGAAGCTGCTCGCCTTGCCCGACGCGACGCGCGTGTTCCCCGCCCACGGCGCCGGTTCCGCGTGCGGGAAGAACCTGTCGACCGAGACGCAGTCGACGATCGGTGAGCAACGGCGGACGAACTACGCGCTCCAACCGATGAGCGAGGAGGAGTTCGTTGCGCTCGTCACCGAGGGGCAGCCCCTCCAGCCCATGTACTTCTCGTTCGACGCGCAACGGAACCGGCAGGCGCATCCGCTCCTCGACGAAGAGGACCTGCCTGCGCAACTGACGCTTCCCGAGTTGATGGCGCGACGCGACGCCGCCGCCGTGCTCGATACCCGTGACCCGATCGACTTCGCCGCCGGACACCTACGTGGTTCGATCAATGTCGGGCTGCACGGCCGGTTTGCCGAGTTCGCCGGTGACGTGCTCCCGCCGGACCGCGCGCTCGTCCTCGTCAGCGATCCCGGCACGGAGCTCGAAGCGAAGGTCCGTCTCGCGCGCGTCGGCTTCGACCGGATCGACGGCGCACTCGCCGATCCACTCCGCGTGCTCGTCGAGCACGCCGAGGTCGTCGAGCCGAGCTCACGGCTCACCGTGCGGGAATTCGAGACGCGCCGGCGCGACGTCGCAGGCCTGCAGATCGTGGACGTCCGCAACCCAGGCGAGACCGCGACCGGCGTGATCCCGGGGGCGGTCACCATGCCGCTGCCCCAACTCAAGTCCCAGCTCGCCGAGCTCGACCCGGGTCGGCCCACGGTCCTGTACTGCGCGAGTGGCTACCGATCGTCGATCGCGGCGAGCGTCCTGGCCGCGGCGGGCTTCGACGACGTGTCCGACCTGCTCGGTGGGTACGAAGCGTGGAAGGGGCAGCGCGAGACGCAGGAGGAGCCCGTATGACGTCGCCGCAGCCGCCTGAGGTCGAGCACCTCGCGCCTACCGAAGCCAAGGAGCGCGTCGACGCCGGCGCCATGCTGCTCGATGTGCGCGACCCCGACGAGTGGGAAGCAGGCCACCCCGAGGGCGCGACGTGGATTCCAATGAACCAGCTCGTCGACCGCCAAGGCGAGCTGCCCACCAATCGCGACATCGTCGTCATCTGCAAGGTGGGCGGCCGGTCGGCCCGGGTCGCCGAGGCGCTCGTGAACGCCGGGTACGGCGCCGCCAACGTGGCCGGCGGCGCCGAAGCGTGGCAGGCCGCCGGCTTCGCGATCGTCACCTCGGACGGTCAGCCCGGCACGGTCGCCTGAGGAGCCCGTGCCGCGCTACGTGGGCCAGCGCGTCCCGCAGGTCGCCATCGGCGACCTTGCGGACGACGTCCTCGTCGACGTGCGCGCTCCCGGCGAGTACGCGGCCGGGCACGCACCGGAGGCCCGCTCGATCCCGCGCCCCGAGCTGGAGGCCCACCGGTTCCTGCTGCCGATGAACCGCCGGCTGGTGGTGATGTCGCGCCACGGCGAGCGCGGTGCCGACGCCACCGTCGAGCTACGCGAGATGGGGTTCCAGGCCGTGAACTTCGACGGCGGGCTCGAGGCGTGGTCTGCTGCCGGGAGGCCGATCGTCACCGACGACGGCCGCCCCGGCCGTCTCGTCTGACCGATGCGCCGGGTATCAGTCGGGATTGCGTCCGTTCTCGTCGTGCTCATCACGGCTCTCGCCGTCGCGTGCACGAGCGGTGGCGGAGGGAATGGAAAGAGCAGCGCGCCCAAGGCCGCGACTCGTGATCACGCACCGAAGACGACCACCGTCGTGCGCGGCCCGGATGACATCGCGCTCCCCCACACGGCCGAGAATGTGGCCGCGGCACTCGGTCGCGTCGAACGCGCGCTGCGAGCGCCGGACACGCCGCCTGCAGAGCTGGTCCGGCTGGGGTGGGAACAGCAGAACGCGTATCGCGCTCTCCGCGCCCATCCCGATTGGGTGCCCGTCGTGCTCGCCCGGCTGCCGGGCGACCTGCAGCCGATCGTGACCGCGAACGAGCGCGCCCGGCGCGAGCTGGCCGCCCTCACCGAGCCGCAGCCGGACCTTCCGGACTGGCAGATCCTGTCGCCGCCACCGGTCGAGGTGCTTCGGGGCTATTACGCCGAGGCCGAGGCGGCGTCCGGCATCCCGTGGGCGTTCTTCGCGGCCATTCACCTCGTCGAGACCAATCTGGGCCGCATCCGCGGCGCGAGCACGGCCGGCGCGCAGGGCCCCATGCAGTTCATCCCGGCGAGCTGGGACCAGTACGGGCAGCGTGACATCAACGACAACCGCGACGCGATCCTCGCCGCGGCGCGGCTGTTGCGAGCCAACGGGGCGCCGTCCGACATGGATCGCGCGCTCTACCGGTACAACAACAGCGTCTGGTACGTCGACGCGGTCCAGTCGCACGCGCAGCTCATGCTGTCGGACGAGCGCGCCTTCCTCGGCTACTACCACTGGCAGGTCTACTACTCGACGACGAACGGAACGTTCCTGCTGCCCGAGGGGTACCCGGGCACACCGGCGCGCGAGGTCACCGCCGCTCGGCGCTAGCCGCTGCTCGGCGTCAGCTAACGGGGCTTCCAGACGGTCGCGCCGCGTAGCTCCACGCGACGGCCACCCAGGGTGAGCGACGTCGCGCCGAGGGCGGTGGCGGCGACGAGCACGGCGACCCTGCGACGACGACGACCATGTTCCTTTGCGACCGTCGACGGCAAAAGTCTGTCATGTCGGGGTTCGTGGTGTCTGGGCCGTCTGGGCGGGTTGGGGAACAGCGGCGCGACCTGCCCCGCCTTCCCGAAAGGGCGACATGGCGCGTCACTGGTCACCGCTGGGACAGACTCTAAGAATGCAGGCGGCTGGGATCCTCCTCGTGGCGTTCGCGGCGGGATCCCTTCCCTTCTCGTACCTCGCCGCCCGGCGGGCCCGGGGCGTCGACCTGCGGCGGGTAGGGACGGGGACGGTGTCGGGCACGGCGCTCTATCGCGTCGCCGGCTTCGGCCCGCTCGCGGCAGCCGGGATTCTCGACGTCGCCAAGGGCGCAGCCGGACCGGCCCTCGCCACCGCCGCCGGCCGCCCGGCGCTGGCGGCCGTTGCGTGCGGCGCCGCCGTCGTCGGTCACAACTGGTCGCCGTTCCTGCGCGGCGCCGGCGGCCGCGGCGTCTCGCCGGCGCTCGGCGGGCTATTGGTCGTGGCGTGGCCGGGCGCGGTGCTGCTCCTCGCGGGGATGATCCTCGGCAAGGCGATGGGTGAGACCGCCCTCGGCGCGCTCGTCTCGCAGATCCTGCTGACTCCGGTACTGGCGCTGACGCACGGCGCCGTCGGCGCAATCGCGGGCGCGGCCGTCGCGGTCCCGATGATCGTGAAGCGTGTCGTCGGCAACTCTCGACCGGCTCCTCCGCGCGGACCTACGTACCTGACCCGGTTGTTCTACGACCGCGACGAGCGCGTGGTGGCATGAGCGTCGCCACGGTCGTGCGCCGCCCGAGCTACCGCGACGTGCTCGTGGGGCAAGCGGTCTCCGCACTCGGAGACTGGATGGGCACCGTCGCATTCATGGCGGTCACACTCGCCATCACCGGTTCCCCGGCCGCGGTCGGCGGCATCCTCGCGCTGCGACTCCTCCCCGCGGCGGTCGGGGGGCCGCTCGCGGCGCGCGCCGCGGAACGCTGGGACCGGCGCAAGACGATGCTCACGATGGACGCGGCGCGCGCCGGGATGATCGCGCTCGTTCCTCTCGTCCGTGGCCTGTGGTGGATCTATCTGTGGGCATTCCTCGTCGAGGTCGCCAGCCTCGTGTTCCTACCTGCACGCGACGCATCGATCCCGGACCTCGTAGACAAGGACGATCTGCCGCTCGCCAACGGCCTCATCCTCGGCTCGTCCTACGGGACGATCCCTCTGGGCGCGGCGGCGTTCGCCGCGGTGGCGGCGCTTCCCGGCGCCGACCTCGCCGGCCGTCCTCACGCGCTGGTGTTCTGGATCGACGCGGTCACGTTCCTCGTATCGTTCGTGTGCATCGCCCACGCCACCGACCTCGTCGGATCGGCCACGTCCGCGGCTCCCGATGAGCGTGTGGGGTTCCGGGCCGCGTTCCGGATCCCTTTGGTACGCACGGTGATGCCGGCGGCGGCATCGGTCGCCCTCGGGCTGGGGGCGCTGTTCTCGGTCGGCATCGTGTTCGTGCGCGAGGTCCTCGACGCCAGCGACACCGAGTTCGGCTGGCTCATCGCGCTGTTCGGTGCGGGGGCGGTGATCGGCATCGCCGCGCTGCAACGCAGCTCGGGCGGTGACGCCATCCTTCGAACCGCCGTCGGCACGCTCGCGATCGGACTCATCGTCGCCGTGTTCAGCCTGTCACCGACGTTATGGGTCGCGTACCTGGGCGCGGTCGGATTCGGCGCCGCGTCCGCGTACACGCTGGCATCGGGGATGGGCGCGCTCCAATCGCAGCTCGACGGGCGCGACCGCGTGCTCGCGTTCGCGGCCTTCCACGTCGTCATCCGGCTTGCGTTGAGCCTCGCCGCCGTAGGCGCCGGACTGGCCGCCGCACTTCTTGATGCGGTGCGCTGGCCCGTCATCGGCAGGCTCGAGCCGTCACGCGTGGTGCTGCTGTGCTCGGGCTTGCTCGTCGTGGCGAGCGCGTCGGCCGTCCGCGAACGACGGCGAACGCCGGCCCAGGCGCCCTCGGATGCTTCGGCGCCGGCGCGCAGGCACGCGAAGTGACCGTCGCAATCGTCACCGACAGCGCCGCCGCGCTGCCCGCTGACCTCGCGGCGCGCCACCGCATCACGGTGGTGCCGATGTGGCTCTCGATCCGCGGGCAGTCAGTGCGCGAAGGCAAGCGCCCGCTGAGCGAGCTGCTCGGCGACGAGCGCGTGTCCACGTCCGGCCCGGCGCCGGGCGAGTTCGCCGCCGCCATCGAGCCGCGTCTCACCGACGACGGCGTGCTCGTCCTCACGATCGCGTCGACGATGAGCGGCACGCACGAGGCGGCGACGGTCGCCGCCCGCCAACTGGGCGATCGTGTCCGCGTCGTCGACACCGCGACCGCGGCCGGCGCCGAGGCCCTCGTCGTGCTGGCGGCGGCGGCCGCGGCCGAGCGGGGCGCGTCGCTCGACGAGGTCGAGGCGGTGGCCAAGGACGTCGTCGAGCGCGTGCAGCTGGTCGCGGCGGTCCCGAACCTCGACCACCTCGTGCGCAGCGGCCGCGTCCCTGGGATCGCGGGGTGGGCCGGTCGCCGCCTCGGCATCAACCCTCTCTTCGAGTTCCGGGGCGGCAAGGTACGGCGGCTGCGGCCCGCGCTCAGCGCCGACGCCGCCCTCGACCGGATGGTGAGCCGGTTCCGTCGCTCACGCGAGCCGAACACCCGGCTCCACGTCGCCGCGCTGCACGCGCTGGCACCGGAGGCCGCGGCGCAACTGCTGGACCGGGTCGAGGCCGAGGTCACTCCGGCGACGAAGTTCTCGGGCGAGTTCGGCTCGGTCATGGTCGTGCACACCGGCCCTGGCCTGTACGGCCTGGCGTGGTGGTGGGAGCCGGACGGCCGGGACGACTAGGTGCGTCCCTGAAGCAACATAGTGATGCTCTAGGGACGCATCGAGTGATCGAGCGCCCACTCGACGGTGTCGCGCACGGCGGGCACCGACTGGGGCTCGAAGGCGTGGCCCATCGCCGGCACGATCTGCAGCCGGCGCGGCTCGTGCGCCAGCGCGAACAGCTCTTCGGCATCCGACACGGGGATGAAGCGGTCGGTGGCACCGTGCACGAAGGCGATCGGGGCGTGGATTCCCGGCACCAGCTCGACCGGCGGCACCGGGTTCGTCCAGCGGGGCGCGATCTGCACGCGCATCCAGCGGGACGCGACCGCTCGGCCGATCCGGGTGCGAGTCAGCCCGGCCGCGAACACGCCGTGCACGTTGCGCGGCAGGCGCCACCGGGAGGGGCAGCTGACCGAGACCACGCCGGCGATGCCGTCGTTGACAGCCGCGTAGCGCAGCGCGGCGATGGCGCCCATCGACGCCCCGACGAGCACCACCCGGTCGCTGCGGTCGCGTGCCGCCTCGACCGCGGCGGCGACGTCATGGCGCTCGAGGTCCCCGAGCGTCGAATGGCCCTCGGAGGTTCCGTGTCCGCGGGCGTCGTAGCAGACGACGTCAACGCGTTCGTCGTGCAGCGCCTCGGCCAGCGCGCACACGTTCGGGTCGTCGGTGGATGACGAGAACCCGTGCACGAGCACCACAGCGGCGCGTGGGGCGTCGGCCCGTAGCCAGCTCCGGCCGGTCAGGACGACGTCATCGGTGGTCGTGAACTGCGCCTTCTGCACGCCTCGGTCCCGCTTCCGCTCTCGCCCCCCGACGAATGGTGCACTCACAGTGCCATAAGTTCGGCGCCGAAGTGGACCGGGACGAGCATCCGAGGTGCCCGGCGGTAGCCTCAGGCCGATGAGTGCGCCCGTCTCGCCAGGGGTTTTCGACCGCGGCGAGGCACTCCGGCGCCTGGCCACCGAGGAGCTCGACGTGCTCGTCGTCGGGGGCGGGATCACCGGAGCGGGCGTCGCCCTCGACGCCGCCACCCGGGGCCTTCGTACGGGGCTGGTCGAGCGGGACGACTTCGCCTCCGGAACGTCGTCGAAGAGCTCGAAGCTGGTGCACGGCGGCCTTCGTTACCTGCAGCAGCGCGAGATCGGGCTTGTGTACGAAGGCCTGGCCGAGCGCCAGATCGCGCTGCGAAACGCTCCTCACCTGGTGCGGGTCCTGCCGTTCCTCATTCCGTTGTTGACGAAGGACGGGATCATCAGCCGGCGCCTGGCCCGGGCCCTCGGGAGCGCGCTGTGGATATACGACCTCACCGGCGGCTTGCGCATCGGAAAGCGTCACAAGCGAATCTCGGCCGACGAGACCCTCGAGCACATGCCGTCGCTGCGCGCCGACCGCGTCGCGGGCGCGTACCTCTACTACGACGCGCACACGGACGACGCCCGCTTCACCCTGGCGGTCGCCCGGACGGCGGCCGCGCACGGCGCCGTCATCGCGAACTATTCCGGCGTCACGTCGCTCCGCAAGGACGCGGATGGACAGGTGCGCGGTGCGCACGTGCAGGCGAACGGCGACGAGATCGAGGTCCGGGCGCGTGCGGTCGTCAACGCCGCCGGGGTGTGGGCCGACGACGTGAGGGCCCTCGACGAGGACGGTCACCCCAACTCGATCCGTCCGGCGAAGGGGATCCACATCACCGTGCCGTGGAGCAAGCTCCGCAACGACGTCGCCATCGTCCTGCCCGTCCCCAAGGACCGTCGCTCGGTGTTCGTCGTCCCGTGGGGCGACCTCACCTACGTCGGCACCACCGACACCGATTACGACGGCCCGTTCGACGACCCGCAGTGCACCCACGACGACATCGCATACCTGCTCGGCGCGTTGAACGCCGCAATCGGAGACCCCGTCGACGAGTCCGACGTGCTCGGGACGTGGGCGGGGCTGCGGCCGCTGCTGCGCACCGCGACGGACACGCGCACCGCCGATCTGTCGCGCAAGCACGACGTCCGGCGCTCCGAGAGCGGGATGATCACCGTCACGGGCGGGAAGCTGACGACGTACCGCCGGATGGCCGCCGACACGGTGGCCGCGGTCGACGCCTTCCTCGGCAGGAGGCGCCGGTGCCGCACGAAGCACCTGCCGCTCATCGGCGGCGAAGGCTTCGAGCCCCCGCCCCAGGTGCTCGAGCCGAGCCGGCACGAGCACCTCGCCGGCCGGTACGGCACGGAGGCCGGACTGGTCGAGGCGGTCGCCGAGGACGATCCACAGCTGGGCGAACCTCTGGTGGCCGGGCTGCCGTACCTGCGAGCCGAAGCCGTGCACGCGGTGCGCCACGAGATGGCGCGCACGCTCGAAGACGTGCTCGCGCGCCGGACCCGGGCGCGCCTCCTCGCTCGCGACGACTCGGCCGCCGCCGCCGACGACGTCGCCAAGCTCATCGCGCCCGAGCTGGGATGGGACGACGCCGAACGCGCCCGCCAGGTCAAGGAGTACCGGGCCTCGATCGCAGCCGAGCGCGACGCCGCCGATCTGCCCGAGACCGCGCTCCACCCGTCAGGCGCGTAACCGCGACGAGATGAGCACGACGGGGCAGCCGACGCCGCCGATCGCGTTCGGCGCGCTGGCAGAGGAAGTGCGCGCACACCTCTCGGCGGCGGAAGTTCGGGTCGACGACGCGCTGCTGACGCGCTTGCGTTCGGTGTGCGCCGATGTGACCGTCGAACCGGCCGCGGTCGCCGAGGCGAGTCGCGACTGGTGGCCGCTGGCGATGGTCTGGGCCCTCGACGGCGAGGTCGCGGCGCGGGCGGCGGCGGTGGCGAGGCCGACGTCGACGGAAGAAATGGCGGCGGTGCTCCGCGTGTGCAACGAGGCGCGTGTTCCCGTGACCGCGGCGGCAGGACGAAGCGGCGTCTGCGGCGCGAGCGTGCCGGTGCACGGCGGTCTCGTCCTCGACCTGTGCGCGCTCGCCGGGATCGTCGACGTCGACCAGGAATCACTCGTCCTCGACGTTCTGCCCGGCACGTTCGGCACGTGGCTCGAGCACACGCTGCGCGCCGAGCACGGCGCGACGCTCGGGCACTGGCCGCAGTCGATCGACCTGTCGACCGTCGGCGGGTGGCTCGCGTGCCGCAGCGCCGGCCAGTACTCCACGCGCTACGGGAAGATCGAGGACATGGTCGTCGGGCTGGACGTCGTGCTCGCCGACGGCCGGGTGGTGCACACCGGGGGCGCGCCGCGTGCCGCGGTTGGGCCCGATCTCACCCAGCTGTTCGTGGGCAGCGAAGGAACGCTCGGCGTGATCACGGGCGCCCGGCTCAGGCTGCACCCAGCGCCCCGCATGGAGCGACGGGCTGCGTTCGGGTTCCGGACGTTCTCCGACGGGATCGACGCGTGCCGGAGCGTCCTGCACCGGGGCGCGACGCCCGCGGTCCTGCGCCTCTACGACGCCGCCGAGGCGGACCGCAGCTACCAGACGGGCGATCGCAATGTGCTGCTCGTGCTGGACGAGGGGGACGGCGAGCTCGTCGAGGGCGTCATGGACGTCGTGCTCGAGGAGTGCGTCGACGCCGGCGCCGAGATCCTCGACGCCGAGCTCGTGGGCCGGTGGCTCGAGCGCCGCAACGACGTCGCCGCCCTCGAGGCGCTGATCTCACGCGGGTACGTCGTCGACACGATGGAAGTGGCGGCCCGGTGGGCGGCGCTCCCGAAGATGTACGCCGAGGCCACGGATGCGATTCTGGCGGTAGGTGGCACTCTCGTGGCCTCGGCGCACCTGTCCCATTCCTACCCCGATGGGGCTTGTCTCTATTTCACCTTTGCGGGACAACCCGCCGCCGAGGGCCGGGAGGCCTACTACCGGGCGGCCTGGGACGCCGGGACCGCGGCGGTGCTGGCGGCCGGCGGCGCCCTCAGCCACCACCACGGCGTGGGGCTGAACCGGGCTCGGTTCGTGCGGGACGCCCTGGGCGAGGCCTTCGACGTGCTGGTCGCGGTGAAGCAGGCCCTCGACCCCCATGGGATCCTCAACCCCGGCAAGCTCGGTCTCCCCGACCCGTTCGGCGGGGTGGGGTGGCCATGATCTCGTTCTTGCGTCAACTAGGCACTTATACGGGGCGTAGATGACGCAAGAACGATTGCTCGTCGTCGACGTGGGGACGTCGTCGGTGCGGGCGGCGATCGTCGACGGCGACGCCCGCGTCCAGCACGAGCAGGTGCGGCCGTTGCTGCCGGAATCGCCGGCACCGGGGCTGGTCGAGTTCGACGCCGGGCAGATGGCGTCGACCGCGCTCGACGCCGCCCGCGCCGCGCTCGAAGCGGGTGGGCCGGTCGACGCGGTCGGCATCGCCGACCAGCGCGGCTCGACGGTCGTGTGGGACCGCCACACGGGTGAGCCGGTCGGGCCCGGTTTGGGCTGGCAGGACCTCCGCACGGTTGGCAGGTGCCTCGACTTGCGCGAGCAGGGTTTGCGCTTCGCACCCAACGTGTCCGCCACGAAGATCGAGTGGCTGCTCGACCAAGTCGATCCCGACCGCGCGCGCGACCTCTGCTTCGGCACCGTGGACAGTTGGCTGGCGTGGGCGCTGTCGGACGGCGCAGTGCACGTCACCGACACGACCAACGCCGGGATCACGGGGTTGCTGCGTGCCGACGCGACCGGGTGGTCGAAGAACGCGCTCGAGGCGCTGCGCATCCCCGAGTCGATGCTGCCACGTATGGTGGACTCGTCGGGCGTCGTCGGCGAAGCGCGCGCGCTAACCGGCGCGCCGCCCATCGCCGGGATCGCCGGCGACCAGCAGGCGTCGCTGCTCGGGCAGGGCGGCGTGGTGATCGGCGACGCCAAGATCACCTTCGGCACCGGCGCCATGCTCGACCTCGTGTTGGGCGCGACTCGTCCCGGCTTTGAGACGCGCGGGTCCGCCGGCACGTTCCCGATCGTGTGCCGGCGCGTCAACGGCACGATTACGTGGGGCGTCGAGGCGATCATGCTGTCAGCGGGCACGAACGTCGAATGGCTGCGTGACGACCTCGGCGTCATCGCAGACGCCGCCGACAGCCACGACGTCGCGTCGCAGTGCGACGGCACCGGCGACGTCTGGTACGTGCCCGCGCTGCTCGGTGTGGGCACACCGGCGTGGGACTACGGCGCGCGCGGCGCGCTGCTCGGGCTGACGCGCGGCACCGGCCGCCCGGAGCTCGTCCGGGCCGTGCTCGAGGGCGTCGCCCACCGGGGCGCCGATCTGGTCGAGGCGGCCGAGAGCGACTCGGGCATCGGCATCCCGCGGCTGCGCATCGACGGCGGCATGAGCGCCAATCCCACGTTCGTGCAAGCGCTCGCCGACGCAACCCAACGCGTCGTCGAGGTGTCGCCCGTGCGTGAGGCCACGGCGCTGGGCGCCGCGTTCCTCGCCGGCCTGGCCGTCGGCACGTGGCGCGACGAGCACGAGCTGGCGGCGACCTGGACCCCGCGTGAGCGCGTCGAGCCCCGCCGCAAGCTCGATCGCGACCGCTGGCGGGAGGCGAGCCGCCGCGCCGCGCGCTGGCTGCCCGACCTGAGCGCAGTCGACTTCTGATCCCGGGCCGACCAGACTGGCCCGATGGCGCTCGCCGACCTCCTGCAGGAGTTGCTCGGGCCCGACGTGCCGATCGCCATCGAGGCGTACGACGGCAGCCGGCTCGGCCCCGCGGACGCACCGGCCACGCTGCTCATCCGCTCGCCGACCGCGTTGCGGCGCATCGTGCAGGCGCCCGGCGAGCTCGGCTTCGCCCGCGCCTACGTCGCCGGCGACATCGACCTCGAGGGCGACATCTTCGCCGCGCTCGCGCTCCGCGACCACCTGCCGGACATGAAGCTGCGACCCGCCCAATGGCTGGCCGCGTTGCGACTCGTCGGCCCAGGAGCGCTCAAGCCCGTCCCGCGGCCGCGACAGGAGGCGCGGCTGCACGGCCGCCGCCACTCGAAAACCCGAGACGCCGCCGCCATCTCCCACCACTACGACCTTTCGAACGACTTCTACCGCCGCGTGCTCGGCCCGTCGATGACGTACTCGTGCGCGGTGTGGACCGACCCGTCGATCACGCTCGAGGAGGCACAGGCCAACAAGCACGAGTTGATCTCGCGCAAGCTCGGCCTCGAGCCCGGTATGCGCCTGCTCGACATCGGCTGCGGATGGGGCGGCATGCTGCTCCATGCCGCCGAGCACCACGGCGTGCATACGGTCGGCGTCACGCTGTCGAAGCGGCAGGTCGAGCTGTCCGAGAAACGCGCCGCCGAGGCCGGACTGGCGGGAAAAGTCGAGGTGCGCTACCAGGATTACCGCGACGTCGACGACGGCCCGTACGACGCGATCAGCTCGATCGGGATGTTCGAGCACGTCGGCCTCCGGCAGCTCGGCGTGTACTTCGAGCGCTGCCACGAGCTGCTGGCACCGGGTGGCCGGTTCCTCAACCACGCCATCAGCCGGCCGGCGGGCGTGACGGGTTCGACCGCCGACGGACGGGCGCGGTTCTCGCGTCGCAGCTTCATCGACCGCTATGTGTTCCCCGACGGCGAGCTGCACGAAGTCGGCGCGGTGGTCTCGGCCATCCAGCACGCCGGCTTCGAGGCCCGCCACATGGAGACGATCCGCGAGCACTACGCGCTCACGTTGCGCAAGTGGGTCGCAAACCTCGAGGCGAACTGGGACGCGTGCGTCGCCGACGTCGGGCCGGCGCGTGCGCGCATCTGGCGGTTGTACATGGCGGCGTCGGTGATTCAGTTCGAGACCAACCGCACCCAGGTCCACCAGGTGCTGGCAGTGAAGCCCGACCACGGCCGCAGCGGACTCCCGCTCCGGCCGCGTTTCGAGTAACTAACTCGCCGGGAACCGCGCCGCGAGCCAGTCGACAACCGACTGTGCGATCCCGCGGCCCGCCGGCGTGAGCGCCCCCGAGCTCTCCTGGTCGAAGCGCGGGCCTTCCTCGGGCACGATCGTGAGCGTGACGTCCTTCCCCGCCCTTTCGAGCGCGTCATGGAACTTCGACGCCGAATCGACGAGGGCCGATTGCTCGGAGTTTCCTTGCACCAGAAGCGCGGGTCCCGCCGCGTTCGCGGCCTGCGCGACAGAGTTCGCCTTGGCGTAGCGCGCCTGCACCGTCGGGTCGGAGCTGTCGGGCGGCCCGCCGTAATACCGCGTCGGGTTGGGCTGCGTGCCGTCGTAGCGACCGTAGAAGCCGACGAAGGCGGCAGGCTTGTCAGTGACGTTCGGGTACCGGCCGGGCCCGCCGAAGAACGGGTCGTCGGGCGTGACGAGCGCCTGGGCGCCCAGCGCGGCGCCGTGAGCGAAGCCCTGCAGCACGATGCGGTCGGGGTCGAGGCCCAGCTGTCCGGCGCGCCCCCGTAGGTACTGCACTGCCGCTTTCACATCGGTCTCGGGATTCGGGTACACGGGCGCGGGCGTGGCCGGCTTGGCGAGCAGGTAGTCGATCGCGAACGACGGGTAGCCGTGCTCGGCGTAGAAGTCTGCCCACCCGGGCATCTGCTTGCGCGTGCCGGTCGACCCGTCGCCGCCGTGGACGAGCACCATGATCGTCTCCTCATGCTGGCGCGGTAGCACGAGGTCGCCGCGCCGCTTCGGGGCGCCGGGCGGCGAGTACACGACCGTCTTGCGCGTGACCGGTTTGGGCTTCGTCGTCGTGCTCGTCGCACCGGGCCGCGACGCCGGGGCGGCGGTGACCGTCGGTTCCGTCGTCGGCCGCGTGGTCGTGGCAGGGGTGCTCGTCGTCGTGGTGGTCGTGGTGGTGCGCGGGGCGCCGGGGGGGACCGTGACCGCCGGCGGCGGACCGGTGGTGGGAGGCGCAGGCGGCGCGGGCGGGACCGGAACCGTCTGCGGGCCGACTGTCGCCGGCGTCGTGGTCGTCGTGGTGGCAGCACGGCGGCGCTCCGAGCGCTCGGACGACGAATCCCCGCCACACGCTGCGAGGACGAACGCGATCGCCAACGCGAACGTCAACCCAGCCCGGAATCTCACACCGGGAGTCTGCCCTATGGGTTCAGCAGAACGAGGTCAGGAGAAATGGCGCTCCAGCCAGCCCAGGACACGAGCGGCGGCGAGCTCGCCCTCGGATGTGAGCTGTCCGCCCTTGATGTCGAAGCCATGGTTCGCGCCGTCCACCACAGCCAGGTCGATGTCATTGCCGGCGGCGCGCAACGAGTCGGCGACGTCGGTGGACTGGCTGACCGGCATCGGATCGACGCTCCGTGCATCAACAAGACGGGTCCGGTGGCTTCGGCGGCGCGGGCATCGCTGTTGGCCGACTTCCAACGCGCGCGCACCGTCGGGTCGCCGCTGGCACCACCTCCGTAGTAACGGTCGGGCTGGCAACTGGAACTCGCTGTAGTACCCGTAGAAGCCGATGAGGACGGCGATGCGGTCCGTCGGAGTCGGCCACCGGGTCGGGCCCGCGAGCGCGGGGTCGTCCGGCCCCACGAGGAGCTGGGCGCTAGCTGGGCGCCGATGCCGGCACCGGCCGAGAAGCCGTGCACGACGATCTTGTCGGGATCCATGCTGAGCTCGTGGGCGTGACGGCAGAGGAACTGCACCGCCGCCTTCACGTCGGACTCGGGTTGCGGATAGACGGGCGCCGGAGTCTCGTCGTTGAACTTGAGGTAATCCGCTGACAGCGTGAGGTAGTTGTGGCCCGCGTACAGGCTCTGCCAGGCGCGGAGCTCGCGCGGTCGCCGAGGAAGCCGCCCCCGCCGTGCACGAGCACGATCGCCATGCGGTGATGCAGCACCGGCACCCGCAGATCGCCACGCACCACACGGGCGCCGGGGGGTGTGACCACGACCGTCCGCGCGCAGAGAGAACCAGGAGGATGAAGCGCTTCACGCGCTGCAGAGCCTAGGCCTCGACTTCTTCGATCGAGTCGCCGACGTGCACGATGCCGCCTTCGAGGATCTCGGCCCGCAGCCCGGCCCGGTGAACGAGCGCCCGTTGAACGCCGGGGCGGGTGAGGCCCTCGAGGTAGGTGCATGGCTCGGCGAGCTTGAAGCCGCGCAGCACCACGTCGCCGACGCGGAACGTCCGCCCGACGAGGTGGTTGAGAGGCACGCCTTCGGTGACGATGTTGCGGCGCGCCTCGCGCTCCTCGAGGTCGATGTCGTACTCGCGCCGGGCGGCGTCGACCGCTTCCCGCTCGATGAGCGTGACGGCGCGCTCGCCGCCGTCGGTCGACCGCGTGTACTTGCCGGCACCAGTCGCGTAGCGGTCACCTTCGAGGCCGACGCCCGCGTCCGCCCGCACGTCGTCGCGCGGCTCCATCGGGGAACCCTTCGCGGGCGCGGTGTAGATGGCGACGACCTCACCGCGGAACATGGCGTCAGTCTCGCACGCCGTCTGTCGCGGCTGGCGCGGGTTATTGCTGCGCGACCGGAAGGCCGACTTGCAGCCACTCGCACCAGCCCGTGCCCGTCCCCCTGCTCGTCGTATACGAGCACAGCGCGCGCGGGAAGCGCGACGTTCGGCCGTCGGGCGCGACCAGCGGCACCGGCGCGGCCGCCATCACCTCGACGCCGACCTCGAGCTCGTGGTCGATCACGTACCGGGCGGCGGTGGGCACGTCGTCGGCTCCGAGATGGGTCTCGAGCATGAGGTGGTGCACGGGGCGGCACTCCTCGACCTCCCAGTTGTATCCCCACGCCTCGTCGAGTTCATCAGCCTTGACGACGTTGACCGCGAGCGAGTCCATGATCTGGAACGACGTCCAGTGCCAGCCCCAGACCCACCAGTCGCGATCACCCCACGAGTGGTCGCGCTCCCCTCGCCCCTCGAACTCGACACGCTCGCGACCGATTAGAAGCTCGCCGTGCACGATCCCGGCGTGCTCGTAGTGGGCGCCGGGGTGATCGTCGGGGTACGGGTAGTCGTACACGGGCGTGTACGCCTCCCATTCGAGGTCGAGACCAACCGGGAGGCGCTCTCCGATCTCACCCCGGTAGGCGTCGCCGGGCTCGTCGAGGCGCACACCGAACGCTTCTAGCCCCAGGCCCCAGTGCTCCATCGGGGTCTCGCACACGTACTCCGCCCACAGCCCGTCGGCGCGCACCTCGAGTGCGTCGCCGCGAGGCAGCGGCACTTCGTGGTCGCGCACGACGACGAGACCGTGCTCGGGCGACACGAGGTACGCCCAGTACCACGCAGTTTGCTGATTCGGGTAGAGGCCGAGGCGCACGTATCCGCCGGTGCCGTCCGCGCGTGAGAAGTCGAAGTACCAGGACTCGTTCCAGTACGTGCCCGGCCCCGGATCGTGGCGGCCTTCGTCGGCAGGTGTGCTCGTGATCACGACGCCGCCTCGGGCCGCGGCGACGGCGGCTTGGCCGACTGTCGCCGCAGTCGCCCGAGCTCGCGAGGGCGACCGGAAGGCTCGGGAACCGGTGTGTAGTAGGGCACCGAGTCGTCGGTCTCGACCTGCGGCATCCGTTCAAGTGTCGCCAGGCCGTCGTACACGTCGAGGCTGTCGCGGGGCACAGTCCAGTCGAGGCGGTCGTCGACGCCCGCCGTCTCTGCGAACGGACGGAGGAACGTGAAGTAGACGTAGGCGCCGGCGTCGAGCTTCTCGCGTCGATCCATCGCGGCGATGCGCCGATACAGCTGTCGTTGCGCGTCCTTCACGCTCGTGCTGATCCCGTCGAGCTCGTCCCCGGCGACCGGCGTGAGCGTGCCCCCGTCGGTCGTGAACACACCGGCGGCCGACAGCCGGGCGAAGTAGTCGGGTGGATCGGTGATGGACGTGCCCCAGTCGTTGGTGGTGACGCGCACGCCACCGTCGAGCACCAACGCGATGGTGAGGTTCGAGTACGGGAGACCGGCGCACACCTCGCGGCTCCACGGGAAGTGGCTCACACCGAAGCGGTTGAAGTCCCGCACGAGGAGGACTCGCCCGTCGGCGAGCGGGTACGGGCCGGTGTCCTGATACCCGGCGCGCGTGTCGAAATAGAGAAGGAAGAGGAACGTGGTGAGGACCCGGTTCATGCGCACCAGGCGCTCGCCTGCCGCGCCGCCGAGCGGCGCCGAGCCGCCGACGAGCGCGTCGACAACCTCCGGCCCGTAGCGCGGCACGCGCATCCCGGCGTCCCAGGCCTGGAGCTCGCCATCGGCGCGGAACGCCCCGGCGGCCCGCTTCCAGAAGTCGACGACGGTCGCGAGCGCGGGGACGTCACGGTCGAGATCGACGAGGCCGAACGGGGCGAGCACCTGCCGGCCGAGGAGCGGGAAGTTGACGATCGACCACAGGTGCACGGCGTCGATCTGCGATCCCGGCTCTCGGCCCGCTCGTCCCAGCTCCTCGGGCGTCGCCGTGCTCGCGATCTCTTCGATCATCTCGGGGTAGCGGCGGTAGCACTCGATGCACGCGATGAGGATGTACGCCGTGACGGGGATCAGCGCCGACTCGAGCGCGGTGCGCTCCGCCGTCATCGCGCCCGAGATCTCGCCGTGGTAGCGGATCCAGCGGTTCAGCTCCTCGGTGTTCATCGGACTACGACGCCCGCCGCACGAGGCCGTCGTCACCGGTGCAGTCGACCTCCACGCTCTCGCCGTCACCGGGCTCGGCGTCGAGCGTCGCGCCCATGATGCACGGGACCTGGTACTCGCGACTCACGATTCCGATATGACTGACCGGTGTGCCCGACAGGCACACGACGGCCGTGAGGTCGTCGAAGATCGGCGCCAGGAACGTGGCGCCGGCGTCGAGCACGCACGCGACGACACCCTGCGCGGACGTGTCCATGAGCTCGAGGACGTCATCGGGATCCTCGAGGCGCCGCCACTCGCCCTGCACCGGCGCCGCCTCGAACACCTTGATCCCACGGCCGATGATCCCATCCTCCGTTGTCGTCACGGTCTCTCCTGTCGCCGTCGCAAGCTCCGGCTCGGCTCTTTTCGTCGCGGTCGCAAGCTCCCGCTTTGCGAGGGCAGTCGGCAAACCGCTGCCCTCGCGGACCCCGGTCGGCAAAGCCGCCGTCGCCGCGCGGGAGCATCCCACACGGCCGCCGGTGCTGCGCGATCCTCTTGCCATGGCGGCGGCGAACGACCGCGGCGCGCGGTTGCGCGAACTGCGCGAACGGACGCGTCTCGCGCCCGGCTCGCGTGAGGAAGCGGATTGCGCTCGCGTGTACGAGGCGTTCCTGCCGCTGAACCGCGAGGTGCTCCGGGTCTGCACCGATTGGCAGGTCCGGCCCGGTGGCACGCCCAACGACCACGCCGACGCCGCGTACGACTGGTCCGTGATCGGCCGGCTCGAGGCGCTCGACGACCGGGCAGGGCCGTTGTTGCGCCGCCTCGGCGATGTCGAGGCCCGCTTCGCGCCGTATCGCGAACGGCTGCGTACCGCCCGCCGGCGTGTGGCGGACGGCGAGCGCGACTGGCTCACATCGCCCCGCGTCGACTCGTACCACTCGGTGTGGATGGAGCTGCACGAGACTCTGCTGGCCGCGCTGGGGCGGGAGCGGTGACCGCAACTGCGCAGGAACGCTGGCTCGACGTCGACGGGTTCCGTGTGCACGTGGCGGAGTGGGGTGACGGCAACGCGCGGATCCTGCTCGTGCATGGCCTCGGCGGCCACACGATCAACTGGGAGCCGGTCGGACCGGCATTGGCGGAGCGTCTGCGAGCGACGGTCACGGCGGTGGACCTCCCCGGATTCGGCCTGACGCGCGTCCCCGCCGGGCGGCGCGCCACCATGGGCACCCACGGGCGGCTGCTCCGCGCCCTGCTCGCGCGCTCCGGGCCTGCCGTGGTCATGGGCAACTCGATGGGTGGCGCGCTCGGCATCGGCCTCGCGGCGCGGCATCCGGCTCTCGTGCGCGCCCTGGTGCTCGTCGATCCCGCGCTGCCGCGGCCGGCCGGCAACCCGGCGCAGTGGGCCCTCATGGCGCGCCTGGCCCCGACGATCGTGCCCGAGCTCGGCTCGCGCTGGCTGGCGGCGAGAGCGCGCCTCCTCGGACCCGATCGGCTCGTCGACCAGATGGCCGCGCTGACGCTGTGTCAACCGACCCGGCTCGACCCTGCGCTCCGCCGAAGGCTCGTCGACCTGGCGAGGACGCGGCAATCGTTTCCCGAGGCACCCACCGCGTTCGCGGAGTCGGCGCGCGCGCTGTTTTGGTACCTCAGTCGCAAGATGGGCGCCGACGAGGCTCGGGTGACGGCGCCGACCCTGATCGTGCACGGCGACAAGGACCGGTTGGTGCCGCTGGCGGCGGCGCGTGCGCTCGCCGCCCGCCGTCCCGAGTTCACGCTCCGGGTGATCGACGACTGCGGGCACGTGCCTCAGCTCGAGGTACCCGATCAGTTCCTCGCCGCGGCAACGCCGTGGCTCTCCGCCACGCTCGCCGCGCGCTGATGGCCGTCGGACCAAACGTTCTGGCCGAGCCCGTCCGCCATTTCGTCGAGGAGATCACGGACGTGCTCGTCGACCTCGGCACGCGCGCCGGCGCGCCTGCCGCCGGCGCGCTGCAGCGCGACGCGGCCTTGGAGGCGCAGGCGATCGCAGCGTCGGTGATCGCCAGCGACGGCCGGTACAGCGACACCGAATTGCGCGCGTTCGCGTCGGCGCTGGCGCCGTGGTTCGATTCGCTGCGTGGCGTGACGCCGCAGCAGCTCCGCAGCGGCGACGCCATCCGCCAGTTCCGGGCGTGGCCGATCACGCCGTCGCCACTGTTCGAGACGGTCGTCACCGCCGACAGCCGGCACGGGACCGCCAACGGATGGCGCTACTACCAAGCCGCGTTGCGCGTCGCGCACGCCGGTGCCGCCCTCGACGACGTGCCGACACGCGAGAAGCTCCTGGCCGTCGACACGCTGCGCTCGATGATGCTGCGTCGCCTGGCGGCGGCCAAGATCGAGCGACCCGCCGACATGCCACGCGGTGTCGGCGAGCCCGAACCGCTCGAGGACCGGGTCGCACTGGCTGCCCGCCCACTGGACGAATTGCTCGCCGAGCTCGACGCCCTCGTCGGCCTGGCCGCGGTCAAGACGGAGGTACGACTGCTCACGAACCTCATCCGGGTCGAGAACCTGCGGCGCGAGCGCAACCTGCCCGTGGTCGATCAGAGCCGCCACCTCGTCTTCGTCGGCAACCCCGGCACGGGCAAGACGACGGTCGCCCGGCTGCTCGCAGAAATCTTCCATACGCTCGGCGTCGTGTCGAAGGGACAGCTCGTGGAGACCGACCGCTCCGGGCTCGTCGCCGGCTACGTCGGTCAGACGGCCACGAAGGTGAACGAGGTGGCCGAGCGCGCCCTCGGCGGCGTGCTCTTCATCGACGAGGCGTACGCGCTCGTCCAAGGCGGCGAGCAGGACTTCGGCCGGGAGGCGGTCGCGACCCTCCTGAAGCAGATGGAGGACCATCGCGACGACCTCGTCGTCATCGTCGCCGGTTACCCCGCGCCCATGGCGGATTTCCTCGATGCGAACCCCGGCATCCGCTCGCGGTTCCCGAAGAGGCTCGAGTTCCCCGACTACACAGACGACGAGATGGTGTCGATCTGCGTGGCGATGGGCAAGGAGCACCACTACGAGCTCGACGCGGCGGCGCGCGCCCGCCTCCGGGCATGGCTGACCCGCCAGCAGCGCGGCCCGAGCTTCGGCAACGCCCGCCTCGTCCGCAACGTGTTCGAGGACGCGGTGACCCGCCAGGCGAGCAGGGTCGTCGACCTCCCGAAGGTGAGCGACCACGATCTCGTCACGCTGACCGCCGCCGACATGCCGGAGTAGCGCTCCCGTAACCTCCGAGCCGTGCAACGAGTAGGCGCGGCCGTCTTGGCGGTGCTGCTGGTCGTCGTCGCGCTGATCGTGCGCAACCGCATCGACGAGAACGGCGGTGGCGGTGGTGGCACGACCCGGATCCTGTGCACGACCGAGCTCGAAACGGCGTGCACCGACCTCGCCGATCGCGCCGACGTGGCGGTGACCGTGGAGCCCGCAGGAACGACCGCGCAGTCGCTGGTTTCGCTACCGGACGCGTCGCGGTCGGGCGTCGGCTTCGACGCGTGGCTGGCACCGTCGCCATGGCCGCAGATCGTCGACGTGCAGCGGCAGGCGAGGAACCTGCGTCCGATGTTCGCCGCGCCGTCCGACCCGATCGGGCGGTCGCCGCTCGTGCTCGTCGTGCGCGCCGACCGCA
>JBKOWY010000053.1:0-31996 GCA_046724655.1 Actinomycetota bacterium | reverse complement strand
TTCAAGGGCCGCACCGGCAGCCGCGGCTGGTGACCTTAGGGCTAGCTGTTCGGGGCGTTGCGCGCCGCGTCCCCGACGTTCGCTACGAGTTGCAGCCGCGCATCACTACTTCACGAGCCGTGATAGGCGGCGGTCGGCGAGGGGCTTCCCGCCGGTCTGGCACGTCGGGCAGTACGTGACCTCGTAGGACTCGTAGGAGACGCGCCGCAGCGTGTCGCCACAGCGCGGGCACGGCGTCCCGTAGCGGGCGTGCACGATGAACTTGTCGCCGAGCTTGGGCTCGGACAACCCGCCCGTGCGCTCGCGCTCGCGTTCGAGCGCGTCTCTCAGCGTGGCGCGCACCTCGTCGAGTAACCCCTGCCGTTCTTCGGGTCCGAGGGACGCGAGCGTCGCATAGGGCGACAGCTTCGCCCGCCACAGCGCGTCGTCGGTGTGGCCGCGGCCGATGCCCGCCACGGTCCGCTGGTCGCGCAGCAGCGTGTGCACGCGGCGGCGGTCGTCGCCGTGCAGGACGAGCTCGGCGAACTCGTCCGACTCGGGCTCGGGCCCGAGGCCGGTGACGGGCCCCTCCTCGCCCTCACCGACCACCCACCAACCCGCCTTGCGCTCCGTGCCGTACTCCCGCACGAGCAACGCGACGTCGTTATCGAACTGCAGCCGGACGACACCGCCTTTCCCGCCGCGCGTCTGCTTGGGCGGGTCCTCGACGTCGAGGCGCCCGGCCTGTGACAGGTGCACGAAGACGCGTGGCCCGCCGAAGTCGAGGATCAGGTACTTGCCGCGCCGGCCCGTGCGCTCGAGCGTGCGGCCGACCAGCGACTCCGGCGGGGGGTCGAACGTCTTGAGGCCCGAGAAGCCGATCGGCTCGACCCCGACGAGCGAGGCGCCGCCGATGCACTGCTGGAGCCGCTCGGCCAGGGCTTGCATCTGGGGAAGTTCCGGCACGCAGTCAAGGTACCGGGTGGCGGCTACGAGGCTTTCTTCGCCCCCGCGCTGTCGGCGTAGGTCGACGCGCCCTGCGTCCACCCGGGGCCGTTGCCCCAATGCCGGCGCGTGCGCTTCTTCGGATGGTCGGGGTCGTGCTGCGCGCACGCCTCCTCGTACTCCTTCATCGTGCGCTGGCCATCGGTGAGCGACCAGAAGTCTTCCTCGAGCGAGAACTTCCCGTTGCCTGCGTACTGGAGGACGGTCATCCCCGGGAAGTCGATCGGTGGCGCGCTCGGATCGGGGTTGTCGCGTCGGTTTTGCATGTACACGACGATGCGACCGCTCGGCTCGCACACGTGCCACTCGTATGCCGTGTACAGCTCGCCGAACTCGGCCATGATCGGCTTGATCCACGCGCGCACTTCTTCGCGCCCGTGCTTGGGGCCGAGCACGTGCTCGATGTACTCGACGTCCTCGGTGAACAGGTCCGACCACGCGTCCCAGTCTTCGTTGACGGCGCCCGTCTGCCAGTAGGTCCGGAACGCGTTCTCGACCTCGTCGATGTCGTAGTTCGCCATGCGGGTGAGCCTAGGAGGACCGGCGCCAACGCCGCGGCCGCTCGCGCTCCTGCATGCGGCGCAGGATGGTCTGCCGCCGTTCCTGGAGGTCGCGGAACGTCAGATGCTCCACCTCGGCTGGGAGCCCGAGGCCTGCCTTGACCGCGTCCATGTCGACCCCGACCTCGGTGGGATCGATGCCGATCTCCCGCACGATGCGCTCCCCATACCGCTGCGCGAAGTACAGGTACACCTGGGTGATCTCGGCGAGGATGTCGATGTCGGGCGCGAGGGTGGCGGTGGCGCTGTTCAGGAAGAGCAGGTTCTTCACGAACAGCATGAGCTCCTTGGGAATGCGGGCGCCGTAGCCGAGCAGCTTCTTCGTCATCTCGCTGAGCTCGCCGATCAGCTCCTCCGCCGACATCGTGGTGGGGTCCTTGATCGGTTGGTCGAGACGCAGGTCGCGCATCACGGCGACGAGCTCCGTATCACGCGGGAACGCGCCGAGATCCCGCAGGGCGGTGAGCTGGCCCCGCATGTCGCCGCCGGTGCCGGTCACGAGCAGGCGCAGGAACGACAGCCGCTTGGGCTCGTCGAGACGTCCCGTGATCCCGAAGTCGAGCAGCGCAGTCCGGCCGTCGCGTTGGACGAACAGATTGCCGCCGTGCAGGTCGCCGTGGAAGACCCCGTAGAGCATCGCCCCCTCCAAGAAGGCGATGAGACCCGCTCGCAGCACCGTCTCGGTGTCGATGCCGGCCTCGTGCATCGACGTGACGTCGTCGAAGGCGAAGCCCCGCAGTCGCTCCATCACCAGCACCCGGCGCGTGACGAGCGTCGGGTGCGGACGGGGCACCACGATCGTCCGCTGGTCGGTGAGGGCGAGCACGTGCGCGATGTCGAGCATGTTCTCGGCCTCGAGCCGAAAGTCGAGCTCCTCGACGACGGTCTCGGTGAACAGCTCGATGAGGGCGGGCGGGTTGGCGAGCGCGGCCACGGGGATCCGGCCGACGAGCTTGGGCGCGAGCCAGGCCATGGCGGCGACGTCGGCGTGCACGAGCGCAGCCACTCGTGGACGTTGCACCTTGACCACGACCTCTTCACCCGTCCGCAGGCAGGCGGCGTGCACCTGGGCGATCGACGCCGCCGCCAGCGGCTCCTCCGAGAACTTGGAGAACAGCGTCTCGAGTGGCGCGCCGAGGTCGGCTTCGACCACCTTGCGCACGTCGGCGAAGGTCTCGGGCGGCACGTGGTCGCGCAGCTTGCGGAACTCGTCGACGAGTTCCGGAGGGAAGAGGCCTTCGCCGCCGGAGAGGATCTGGCCCAGCTTCACGTAGCTCGAGCCGAGTTGCTCGAACGCCCGCCGCAGGCGGCGGGATAGCCCTGAGCGTGATTGTGGGCGACCCCGCTCGCGGACGTACCAGAGTCCGACTGCCGGACCGACCTTGCTCAGGACGCGCAGCAACCGTCCCATCGGTGGGAGCCGGCCCGGGCGCAGCAGCCGGGGAACCGACGCCCGCGTTCGGGCCCGCTCGACGTCGACACCTCGCCGCCACGGCAGCTTGTCGAGCTCGACGACCCACGGCGCGCGCTCACTGAAGGCGCCGAAGGCGAGATCAGGGGGCGAACTGGTGACAGAGCGCTCGATGACGTGACGGTAGACGCGAGACGTCCCCGGCCTGGCGACCGGGGACGCTCGCTTCGTGCTGGTGGTGCAGTGGTGCTCAGTAGCGGATCAACCGCCGCTCGCCGTCCAGGAGCTCGACGGCAGACGCGACGCGCACGCCGCCTGCGCCTCTGTGCTCGCGGACCCGTGCGCACCGAGGTCGCTGCACGAGCTGCGCCACGTGCCGGGCATGATCTGGTAGCAGCCCCAGGCACCGCTCGAGTTCCGGGCGTTCGGGTTGCCGCCTGATTCGGCGCCGATGAAGCGATCGGCTCCGTTGGTTGCGCCTCCGCAGGCGCCACCCACGGCGCTGCCGCCGCCACCGCCACCCCCACGACCGGTACGGGCAACGGTGGGCTTGCTTGCCTTGGCAGCTGCTCCTTGCTCAGCAGCGGCCTTCTCGGCGTCGGCGGCGAGGATGCCTTCGTAGAAGACCTCCAGCTGACGCCGCTGGGCCCCGTCGATCCAGCGTTCCTCGTCGACAGCCTTGGCGGCTGCCATCAGGACGCCGTCGACATGACGATGTGATGCGGCGGCCGGCCGCACCTGATCGAGCTCGTCATGTCGCTGTGAACGGGATTCCGGGCCCTGGGCCCGGGCGACCCCCGCCCAGGTAATCGCCGCCGTCGCAACAACGGGTGCGACGACGGCTTTCAGCCGCTTGTGCATGAATACCTCCGTTCGGGACCGGCCCCGCCAAAGCTCCGCGCGCGAGACCACGATCGGGGAATTGGGAATGGAAGCGACGAACAGCGCTTACTCCGCTATCGGCGCGATGCGTAAGCTTCCGGGCACAAATACTAGTTGCTCGACCCGTGCAATTGGCGAACCCGGAGCGCCGAAAACATTGCGATGTCTGGGTTGTGACATCCGGCACTTTCTGCCGGGAACCACCGAAAACGGACGATTGCCACAGTGTGCGGAGAGAACGTCCCCGGTCTGCCACGGACCGGGGACGCGCTCGCCGTGCGGATGATGCTGAGGTGGTGCTCAGCAGCCCCAGTGCGAGGAGCCGGCGCCACCGGCGTACACCTGCTGGAACTTCTCGTCTTGCACCGACTCGGGAGCGTCCTGCGCCCTCGCGTACCCGCCGTAGCCGCCCCACGTGCCGGGCATGAACGGGTACTTGCCGCCCGCGCCGCTACTCGGGTTCACGGCCCTGGGGTCGCCCTTGGATTCGCGTTGGATGATCGCCTCCGGGCTGCAGCCGCCACCGCCGCCACCCCCACGACCGGTACGGGCAACGGGCTTTGACTTGACCGCGCTGGCGAACGCTGCGGCCCTGGGCCTCGGCATTGAGGACGCCCTCGTAGAAAACCTCCAGCTGCCGCCGCTGGGCTCCTTCGATCCAGCGTTCCTCGTCGACAGCCTGCCTGGCGGCCGGTGAGGACGCCGTCGACATGACGATGTGAAGCGGCGGCCGGCCCACCTCATCGAGCTCGTTATGTCGCTGTGAACGGGATTCCGGGCCCTGGGCCGGCGCGACCCCCGCCCAGGTCATCGCCGCCACCACCGCGGGCGCGACGGCTCAACCGCTGGTGCATTTGCTTGCCTCCGTTCGGGAACAGCCCCAAGCCCGCCATGCGCGCGGCCACGATCGGGGGAAAGCGAACGGAAGCCACGAATCCCGCGTACTCCGCTATCGGAGCGATCGTGGAGCTTCCGGGCCAGATGCTAGTTGCCGGCCTCGTGGCGGAGGCAAACGCCCGACGAGCAGATCACCAGGTCAAGAACGTGACATTCGTTCAGTCGGACCGGAGCATGAGCGCGTCGGTCGAGTCAGGTTCCGATCCGGCCGGCAGCCCATCCGCCGGGCGCGGCGCAGTCGGTGCGGACCCGGCGGCGCAGGAACAGCCAGGAGTCACCCGCATGCAGGAGGTCGTCGTGGTAACGGCCCCAGTGATCCACCCCGCGGTCAGTCACGGCGAGGAAGTAGCAGCGCGCCCGAGCACGCGACTCCCCGTCGAGGTCGATCACCACGCTGCCGACGTGATGGCGAATCCGCCCCGTCTCGGCGGCGAGGTCTCGGCCCGTGACGCTGACGAAGGCGCGGATCGCATCACGCCCCCGGTGCGGTGGTTCGCCCTCCACCTCCAGGACGCCGTCGGCCACGAACAGCTCGACGAGCTCGTCGAAGCGGCCACCGTCGACGCAATGGGCGTAGCGGGCGATCGTGTCCCGGATCTGCTCGCGTGCCACGAGCTCCCAGAGCTCCACGGACTCTCTCCTCTGTCGCCCTCACAGGTTCGGGCTTTGCAGCGTCGGATGGCAAAGCCACCGACGCTGCAGCCTCGCGCCCTGGCTAGCGTGACCCGCGGCAGCGGCGGCTTCGCCGACGGTTGCCGCAGAGCCGGAGCTTGCGACGGCGAGCAAAGGAGCAAAATGCGGGTCGGGGTGTCGCTGCGAACGGCGTTCGTCGTCGACGACGTGCGCATCGGGGCGCGGTGGGTGATCGAGCGGGCCGCCGCGGCGCGCGCCGCCGGGCTCGACTGCCTCCTCGTCGGCGACCACCACGCCACACCCGTCCCCTACTACCAGAACACGCCTTTGCTCGGGCGGCTGTTGGCCGAATGGGGTGGCCGCCCGTTCGGCGCGCTGTTCCTGCTGCCGCTCTGGAACCCGGTGCTCGTAGCCGAGCATGTCGGCACGCTGGCGGCGCTCGGAGCTGGCCGCTTCATCCTCCCGCTCGCGGTCGGGGGCAGGGACCAGTACCCACCCATGGGCGTGCACGTCCGTCACCGTGGGGAGCACTTCGAGGTCGAGCTCGACATCGTCCGCCAGCTGCTCGCCGGCCAGTCGGTCAGCGTCGACGCGCCGTACCGGCTCGAGGACGCACGCGTGTCGCCCGTGCCCCCCGATCCGGTCGAGGTGTGGATCGGCGGGACCGCGGAGCCGGCGATCGATCGCGCCGCTCGACTCGGCGACGGCTTCCTCGCCAACGCGGACCTCACCCCGGAGCAGGCCCGCACGGTCGTCGCGCGGTACCGAGAGCGCTGCGAGGCGCACGGGCGCACTCCGACGGCGGTGGCCATCCGCCGGGACATCCACGTCGGCGCCGACCCGGCTGACGCCGAGCGCGTGGCGGGCCCGATCGTCGCCGGCGGTTATCGCGGCTTCGACCCGTCCGCGTGCACCTACGGGAGCCCGGAGCAGGTGACGGAGCTGCTCGGCGAGTACGCGGCGATGGGCTACACCGACGTGATCGTCCGCCATCTCGCCGAGGACCAGGCCGAGGTGCTCGAGTCGTACGAGCGGCTGGCCGCGGTCCGTCAGGCGCTGCTGGCGGCCTGACCGCCGCCGTGATACGTCCCCGCCATGCCGGGGGGACGGGCGCGGTCGTATCGCTGGTTCGTGTGGGCCTTGACGGCTGTTGCCGTGAGCGGGCTGGCGGTGCGCGTCGCGTACGTGCTGCTCGAGCAGAGCGACGTCGACTTCGGCGCGACGCCCGCTTCTACCACGAGAGCGCCAACCTCCTCGCCGACGGCAAGGGCTTCATCTCGCCGTTCGAGTACCAGCGGGGTCACGTTGTCGAGGCCGCGGATCACCCGCCGCTCTACATCGTGTTCCTCGCGGTGCCGTCGGCGCTCAGGATGACGAGCACCCTCACCCATCTCGTGTGGTCGTGTGCGCTGGGAACGGCGACGATCGTGCTCATCGGCCTGCTCGGATGGGCGATCGTCAACGAGCGCGTCGGGATCATCGCCGCCGCGGTCTTGGCCGTCTTCCCGGATGCATCGATGTCCGACGGCTCGCTGCTCGCGGAGACGGCGGCGATGTTCACCGCCACGCTGGCGGTGCTCCTTGCGTACGCATGCTGGCGACAGCCGAGCTGGCGCCGCTTCGCCGCCGTCGGCGCGGCGACCGGCGCCGCTGCCCTGGCCCGTTCGGAGCTCGTGCTCCTCGTGGTCGCGCTGGTCGTGCCGCTGCCTTTCTCGCCGGGGACGTCGACCTGCGGCAGCGGCTGCGCTGGCTCGGCGTCGCGCTCGCGGCGCTCGTCGTCACGGGGCCGTGGGTCGGCTACAACCTGGTGCGGTTCCGCCGTCCCGTGTTGTTGAGCTCGCAGTTCGGACCGCTGCTCGCGTCGGCGAACTGCGACACGACGTACTACGGCCGCCTCCTCGGGTTCTTCTCGATCCCGTGCGACCGCGCCATCGCCGATCGGGAGATCGACCCCGGGCTCGACCAATCCGAGCGCGACAGCATCTATCGCCGCGAGCGCTCGAGTACGTCCGATCGCCCGCGGGCCGGGTCCCGGTGGTGATGGCCGCACGCGCGGGCCGGGTCCTCGGCGTGTTCCGACCCGGTCAACAGGTCCAAATCGACTCGTTCCTCAACCAGTACGGCGTCGGGTTCGTGCGCGCCGGCTTGTACAGCTTCCAGGCCGTCGCGGTGCTCGCGATCGTCGGTGCGGTCGCGCTCCGGAGGCGAAGAACGGTTCCGCTGTTTCCGCTCACGGCCACACCGGCCATCGTGCTCGTGACGATGCTGGTGACGTACGGCCTCACGCGCTTCCGGTTCGCGGCGGAGACGTCGTTGATCGTCCTGGCTGCGGTCGCCATTGACGCCGCGGTCGTACGCGTTCGATCGCGCTCTGTGTCGGACACCACCGGCGAGGCCGCGGGCTAGCTGCGGGCGGCGTTGCGCAGCTTGTAGCGGGCGAGCCGCTCGACGCGACTCACGAACTCGGGAGAGCGGCGGAACCGCTCGGCCAGCTGCTCGGTGCTCACGCCCCGGTCACGCCATTTGAGGATGCGGCGCTCCACCGGCCGTAGCGCTCCCGGTCGCCGGCCGCGCCGGTCGGCATGCCGGCCGTCGAGGCGGGCCAGGCCCTCGACCTGCTCGATGAACCGCCGGCCCCGCCGGAAGCGACGGGCGATCTCGGCGTCGGGGACGCCCGCCTCCTTCAGTGCCAGCACCCGCCGCTCGATGGGACGGAGGCTCTGCGCGTCGGTCACGGCCCCATCATGCCTCGCGCGGTGCCGGCGAGGTCGGCGATGACCGCACGTGCGGCGTTGCGACCGTTGACCGCGATGACCGAGCCGCCCGGGTGCGTGGCGGCGCCGCACAGGTACAGACCCGGGATCGGAGTGCGCGGCGCGAAGCGTCGTTCCCACATCTGGTCGGGAAGGCACTCCCCTTGGAAGATATGGCCGCCCGTGAGGCCGATGCGGGCTTCGACATCGGGCGGGCCCAGCACCTCGCGCTCGATCACGCACCCGGTGACGTCCGGCGCGAAACGAGCGATCGCGTCGAGCACACGATCTCCGATCTCGGCGCGCCGGTCGCCCCACGTCCCGGCGGTCAGCGTGTAGGGCGCGTACTGGGCGAACACGCTCATCGTGTGGGCACCCGGCGGCGCCACGCTGGGGTCGTACGGCGTCTGGAAGTAGATCTCGCACCATTCGGGCGCCGGCTCGCCACGACGGCACGCTTCGTACGCGGCCTGCGTCTGGTCGACGCCGCGGCCGATCTCGACCTGGGCTCGGTACACGTGCCAGGGTCGGTCGGGCGCGGCAGTGAAGGTCGGGAGCCGGTCCAGTGCACAGTTCACCTTCACGACCGGGCTCTCGCAGCGCCAGGCATCGACCCGGGCCCGGAAGTCGTCGGGCACCGCGCCTTCGCACAACGCGAGCGTCCGAACCGGGTCGGCGTTCGAGACGACGGCCGCGGCCCGGATGAGCTCACCGCTTTCGACGCGGACACCCTCGCCCGGGACGATGGCGGCGACGGGTACGCCGGCGGCGATCACGGCGCCGGCGTCGCGCGCCGCGTCGGCGACGCAGAAGGAGAAGCGGCCCATCCCGCCTTCGACATAGCTCCACCCACCGATGAGCCCGAGGCCGTGCATGGCGTGGATCCACGCCGTCCCCGGATCACGCGGCCCGGCAAAGGTTCCGATGATGCCCTGGCCGTGCAGCGCGGTGCGGAGCCGCTCGTCGCGCACGTGCCGTTCGACGACGTCGGCGATCGACGCCTCGAACAGCACCCCACGCGCTTCGGGGTCGTCGCCGAACAGCTCCTCGAGCGCGGCGCGATCAGGCGCGTCGCCGATCCAGGTGTCACCGGCGGGGTCGCCGCCGGCGCGGAGTCGAGTCGCGATGCGCCTGAACAACTCGACGTACGCCACGTAGCCGTCGACGTCGCCGGGTGCGAGCGCATGCACCTCCTTCGTCGTTCGGTCGTCGTCCAACCATTGCGTGAGCGACGTGCCGTCCTCGAACGGGGTCCACTGCGTCGGATCGCACACGTAGGTCCGGTGACCGTAGCGGGGGAGGTCGAGCTCGTCGATGACGATCGGGTGCAGCAGCCCGACGAGGTACGCGCACGGGCTCATGACGAAGCGGGGATCTGCGAACGGTCGCTCGAGCGTGCACGCGCCACCGAGCTGGTCGCGTTGCTCGAGGACGAGTACCGACCGGCCCGCGCCGGCGAGGTAGGCGGCCGCGGTCAGGCCGTTGTGCCCGCCCCCGACGACGACCACGTCCCACCGCCGGGCGGCGAGCTCGGAGAGGGGCGCCGGTAGCCCGACGCGTCCGAGGGTGTCGTACGTGCTCCGGCGCGCGGGCGGGGCCATCGCGTCATCATGCCCGGATGACCGCCCTCGGCTTCGCGCTGGCCCCGGAGCAGGCTCGCCGGGTGTACGACCGCATCGGGCGGGCTCAGGACTGGCAGCGCTTCTATGAGGACGCGGCCACGTCCGAGCTCATCGCCCACGCAGCGTTCGGCGACGCAAGGGCGGTCTTCGAGCTCGGGTGCGGGACGGGCCGGTTCGCCGCCCGGCTGCTCGCCGAGCACCTGCCGCCCGGAGCCACCTACTCCGGTGTCGACGTCAGCTCCCGGATGGTCACGTTGGCGTCCGAGCGGCTCGCCGAGTGGCGCGACCGCGCCACGGTGGCGACGGCCGATGGGACCGAGCGCGTCCCGGTTCCCGACGGAGGCGCGGACCGGTTCGTGTCGAACTACGTCTTCGACCTGCTCAGCCCGGACGCGACCCGCGCCGCATTGGACGAAGCCCATCGCGCGCTCGTGCCCGGCGGCTTGCTCTGTGTCACCGGGCTCACGCCGGGCGCGGGCGGCTTCGCCCGGCTTGTTTCGCGCGCATGGAAGAGCGCGTGGATGCGGTGGCCGGCGCTCGTCGGGGGCTGTCGACCGATTCAGCTCGACGACGCCCTCGATCCCGGTCGCTGGGACGTCCGCCACCGCGGCGTCGTCGTCGCGTGGGGGATCGCGTCGGAAGCCGTGACAGCCCGGCGCGTTTAGTCGGGCAGCTCGACCGGGGTGATCGAGAGGTCGAGGGTCTGGTTGCCCCGCTGCACCCGCACCGTGACGGTCCGGCCGATGGCCTCGTCGTACATCAGACGCTGCAGATCGGCGGCGCTCGTGACTGGACGACCGTCGACGTCGAGGATCACGTCGCCGGCCCGGATCCCGCCCTTGGCGGCGGGGGTGTCGCCCATGACCTCGGCCACGTACACGCCGGACTCGCGCCCGGTCGCGACGCGGTCACGCGGCGCGAGGACGCGCGGGTTACCGGCGATACCGAGATAGGCGCGCCGGACCCGCCCCTCGCGCATGAGCGCGCCGATGATGCGCCGGCTGGCGGCGTTGATCGGGACCGCCAGGCCCAGGCCCATGCCCGCGATCGCGGTGTTGACGCCCACGACGCGACCGCGCCGGTCGGCGAGCGCGCCGCCCGAGTTGCCAGGGTTCAGCGCGGCGTCGGTCTGGATGACGTTCTCCACGACTCGGGTCGCGGACCTCGCCCGGGCCGGCAGCGACCGGTCGAGCGCGCTGACCACGCCCGCGGTCACCGAGCCCATCAGGCCCATCGGGCTGCCGACGGCGACCACCAGCTCGCCGACGCGCAGCCGCTCGGCGTCGCCGAGCTCGGCCGCGGCGAGCCCGTCACCCCGCACTCGGACGACCCCGAGGTCCGACAGGCCGTCGGTCCCGGCCACGTCGAAGGGCAGCTCGCGCCCGTCGCTGAGGGTGGCGATGCCGGACTTGGCCTTGCCGAGCACGTGGGCCGACGTGAGCACGAAGCCGTCGGGCGTGATGACGACGCCGGAGCCGGCGCCGCCTTGCTCGCGGCCGCCCCGGCCGCCGCGGCCCATCACTCGGAGTTGCACGACCGAGGGGAGCAGCCGCTCGGCGACGGAGGTGACGACGGTCGAGTAGGCGTCCAGCGCCTCGTCGTTCGTCGGAACGGAATCGGGGGAGACGCGATCCACGTCGAGCTGGTCGGTAGTCATGCTGATTACAAGATTACGACGGCCGGAAAGATTCCCCTCGCCCCGGGGGCCCAGAGTCGCCCGGCATGTGACCGCTTCGCGCAGCGCTGCGTACGCTACGAGCGCCATGAAGCGGGCGGCCGTGGGGTTCCGTGAGCACACGGGGTGGGCGGCCATGGTCGCCGTCGGCGGGTCAGGGCGTGCGCCACACGTGCTGGCCCGGAGCCGGCTCGAGCTCTGCAGCGAGAACCTGCCGCGCGCCGTCTACCACGCCGCCCGCGATCTCGACCTCGCCGGTGCCAAACGGCTTGTACGCAAGGTCGAGGTGGCCGCTCGCCGGGCGGCGCAGCGGCAACTGCAACGGGCCGTGGAAGAGCTTGCTGCGGGCGGCTACCAGGTCACGGCCGCCGCCGTCGCCGGCGGGGCGCGCCGGCTCAGGAGCGATCTCGCCGAGATCCTGGCCTCGCACCCACTCGTCCACACCGCTGAGGGCCAGCTGTACCGCGAGGCGCTCGCCGACGCCGCCGAGCATCGCGGGCTCCGCGTGGAACGCTTCCTGCAGCAAGAGCTGTACGAGGAGGCAGCGGAACAGGTGGGCCTCAGCGAGGAGTCCATGCGCGCTCAGCTGACGGGGCTCGGGCGCGCCTTGGGGCCTCCATGGGGAAAGGACCAGAAGGAGGCAGCGGCGGCGGCGTGGCTGGCGCTGGCGCGTACCAGTTGGAGGAACCAGCCGGCCAACACCGCGCCGGAGCGCTGATTCGATCGCGGTGCCGGCGCCAAATTCCAGTCGTATGAAACTCGTGAAGAACGCGCCGACCGGGTTGGCGCTCGGCATCAAGACGCTGGTGGCGCTCGTCCTGCTCGGGAGCCTGTCAACCGATCGGGGTGGACCGGAGCAAGCCGCCTAGCCGCCGGCGAGGTGCTGCGCGGCCAGTGCGCGGACTTCGCGCCCCGTCCGGGGCCCGAACGTCTCGTGGCCGGTCGGCAGTGTCAGGCGGATCCCTTCGAGTTCCTCCCGGGTGAACTGGCAATTGGCCGTGATCGGGTCGACGTCGTGCAAGCGAAGCGCGTTGAGACCGAGCACCTTGCGCTTGATCTCGTCGGTCAGGGCGGGGTAGCCGAAGCGCTCCTGGTATTCCGGGGTGATCTCGAAGGACCGAAACGCTTGGATCTGGTCCTGGGGTGCCCCGTAGAAGAGCGCGTCGGTGCCCCACAGGACGTTGTCTTCGCCGACGTACTTGAGCAATTTGCCGAGCACGTGCGCCGCCTGGTCCGGGGTACGCATCACCGACCACCACGTCGTTCCGAGCTCGGCGTACACGTTCTGGTTCGGGCCGATGCCGCTGTTGAGCATGCTGGCGATCAACCGGTTCGCGCCCACGTCGGCGGTACCCGCCTCGTACGGTCCCTCCGGAACCTCCGCCTCGTAACCGGAGTGGTAGGCGATGAAGCGCACGTCGGGGTGGGCGCGAGCCGCGGGACCGAAATCCACCGGTGTCGCATGCGGGGAGTTGTAGCCCAGCGTGCCCGACAGGCCCTTGTGCGCCGTGATCGTCGGCACGCCCAGCTTCACCGCCTGGGCGACGAACGCTTCCCCGACCCGTGCCAGCGCCGGGTCTCCGTCGTCGAGTCGCCACGCGTTCCCCGAGCCTTCGTACAGGTCCGGATAGTTGGTGAAGACCTTCCACGCCACGATGCGGTAACGCTGCGTGGCCGCGGCCATCGCGTCGAGGTTCGCGGCGAGGTCCCCGACGTTCGGGAAGGCCTGGGCATGGAGCAGCACGCGCTGGTCGTGGCAGAGCGCTTCGGCGATCCGGCGGGTCTCGTCCATGAGCTCGGCCGACATGGGGCTGCCCTCGGGGGCGATGGGAAGCGACGAGAGCACGACCATCGACGTGTCGCTCTTGAGGAAGAGCTCCTCCATGAAGTGCGCGATCGAGAAGCACAGGCGTGGGTCCTGTTCACCGCAGTTCCGCTGCGGGAAGCCGGTCCAAAACTCACGTCCCTGGCGCGTGCCCGGGTTGACGCGGTACTCGAGGAAATGACCCTGGAGGTCGAAGACGAACTCGTTGCCGGCGAGCGCTGCACGTGCCGCGTCGCGGTCGGTGCCCGCCGTGGACGGAATCTTGTACTGCCCGCCGGGCTTGCCGCGGCCCTTCGACTTCGCTTCCTCGTTCGCGCACGCGTTGAGGATGAGAAGGGTCGTTGCCGCACCGCACACCGACAGCAGGAACTCTCGACGAGACATTCCGGTCCGGCGGGCGTTGTGGTCGCACGCCTCCCGCGCTCGGCGGATGGTCTCTTCGACGACGGGCGAGAGCGGCGCCGGGTCGTACTCGCCGTTCGAGCAGGGCCCGAACTTAATCGGCAGCCCTGGATCGTGCTCGTCCCATCGAGCCACCCCGCACCCCCTTCCATGGCGCACTGGGAGTGTGAACCCTCGGCTCCGCGATCTCAACGTGTGGTACGCCTGACTGCTATGTCGGACGCGCCGCGCGAGCAGCGGCTCGTGTTCGGCGAAGTCGCCGAGACCTACGACCGGGCGCGGCCCGGTTATCCGTCGCGACTCGTCGACGACGTGATCTCGTTCGCTCGTTTGCGTGACGGCGAGAGGGTGCTCGAGGTGGGCTGCGGCACCGGGAAGGCCACCGTGCAATTCGCCGCTCGCGGGCTCGAGATGCTCTGCCTCGAGCCGAGCGAGTCCATGGCCGCCGTCGCCCGTCGCAACTGCGAGCACTTCCCGCACGTCTCGATCAAGACCGCCTCGTTCGAGGGATGGCAACTCGAGCCCGGCGGATTCCGCCTGCTGATCTCGGCCCAGGCGTGGCACTGGGTCTCGCCCGACGTGCGTCTGCCGAAGGCGCACGACGCGCTCGCACCCGGCGCGACGCTCGCCGTGTTCTGGAACACGATCGACTGGCGCGACCAGGCCATGCGCGAGGCGATCGACGACCTGTACCAACGCCTCGCGCCCGATCTCATCGGGCGACGTCCGGGCCTCCCGGGTACACGCTCGTCCCGAAACATCAGCGTGGAGGAGCTCGACCACTCGCCACTCTTCGAATCGATCCCCGCGCGGGAGTACCTGTGGGCCCACACGTACACGACTGACAGTTACCTGGAGCTGCTCAGCACGCACTCCGACCATCGCATGCTGTCCGCCGACGCGTTCCAACGCCTGGGGGACGGAGTTGCGGCGCAGATCAATGACGCGGGTGGGACGCTCCGCGTCGACTACGCCACAAAGCTCCATCTTGCTCGGCGCGTTGCTTAGCGGTGCTTCGACACCGTCGCCGGTAGGCTTCTTGGCCATGCTGTGGTTCGAGCGTGAGGTCATCGCGACCCTCGTGAGCCCCGCACTCGACGACGAGCAGCGGACGGCCGTCGAGTCGTACGTCGACGATTCGCTGCGATCGATGCCCGAGCATCTCCGCGCCGGCGTCGCCGCCGCGTCGCTGGCCTTCGGCGCGTGGTCTCGGATCCAGCAGGTGCTCGGGAGTTACGACCGCCGCTCCACGCACGCACGGGTAGAACGCTGGAAGCGGAGTCGTTTCGATGTGGTCCGCCAGTACGTGCGACTGCTCAAATCGCTCGTGCTCTTCGCCGAGTACGAGCTCACGCCGGATGCTGTCCGGTGACACCGCCCGGGGGGACGCTCGACACCGACATCGTGGTCATCGGGTCTGGCGCGGGTGGCGCCGTGACCGCGGCGAAGCTCGCCACCGCCGGACGCGACGTGACGGTCGTCGAGGAGGGTCCGTGGGTCGACCCCGAGTCGGTCGAGCCGTTCTCGCTCGAGGAGATGGCGGTGAAATACCGGCACCGGCCGGCCGCCGCGCTGGGTACCCCGTCGATCGCGTATGCGGAAGGACGGTGTGTCGGCGGCAGCACGGAGATCAACAGCGGCCTCTACCATCGCCTCCCCGGCCAGCTCGCCGAGTCGTGGCGCGGCGAGTACGCCATCGACGAGTTCGATCCGGGAGTGCTCGACGCATACGCCCAGCAGATCGAGGGCGACCTCACGGTCTCTCGTCTTCCGGGTGCGCCGCCGCCGTCGTCGGCGCTCCTCGAGCGCGGCGCAACGAAGCTCGGATGGCAGTCGGTCGAGTATTCGCGTGTGTTCCGCTACGACTCGACCGGCCGCGGTGTGAAGCAGACGATGAGCCGCACCCTGCTGCCACAGGCCGTCGACGCCGGCGCGAGGGTGATCCCGAACTGCCGTGTTCATCGCCTGCTCCGCCGGAGTGGGCGGGTCGTCGGCGTCAGCTGCCGGCGCACCGTCGACGGGCACGGCGAGGAGCTCACGATCCGCGCCGGACATGTCTTCGTGTGCGGAGGTGCGATCCAGACCCCGGCCATCCTGCACCGTAGCGGGATCCGCGGGCGCATCGGCACCGGACTCAAGGCGCACCCGATGATCAAGATCGCGGCGCGCTTCCCGCACCCCGTCGACCACGGCGGCGTGCCCATGCAGGTCGTGACCGAGTTCGGTCCCAACCTCTCCATCGGCGGTTCAGCGAGCCGACGCGGTCAGGTCGCGATGGCGCTGGCGGATGCGTCCGACGACATCGAGGACGCGCTGGCCGACTGGGAACGCGTCAGCATCTACTACGCCGCGATCCGGGCCGAAGGCAGTGGGCGTGTCATCGGCGTGCCCGGCCTGCGGTCGCCGATCGTCACGTACCGGCTCACCGAGGGCGACATGAGTCGCCTCGCCCGCGGCCTCGTCCACTTGGGCGAAGTGCTGCTGGCGTCGGGCGCGACCGAGCTGTACCCGTCCGTCGCCGACGGGCCCGTCGTGCGGCGCCACGAGGAGCTCGGCGCGTGGTGGGACGCGGTCACTCGCAGCCGCGCCAGCCTCATGACGGTCCACCTCACGTCGAGTGTGCGAATGGGTGAGGACCGTGCCCGCACGGGCGCCGACAGCTTCGGCCGCGTGTGGGGCTACGAGAACCTTCGCATCAACGACGCGTCGTTGGTGCCCGACGCGCCCGGCGTCAACCCCCAGGGGACGATCATGGCTATTGCGGCTCGGAATAGTGATCACTTCCTCTCGTCGACGTAGCCGGGAGGAGCCCGCACCCCAACGCACAGGGGGCATTCGCTCAGCGCTCGCGGTGCCGGCATTGTTTCGCGCCTACCAGCGGGTCGTTGGCGCGCGCTCCTTCAAGCGCTCGGTCATCGCCACCTATCTTCGATCTCGGCCTGGCGATCGCGTGCTCGACATTGGATGTGGTCCCGGTGACGTCGTGGACGACTTCCCGGATGTCGAGTATGTGGGGCTCGACGTGAGCGAGCCGTATATCGAGGACGCCCGGAGACGGTTTGGTGCACGCGCCTCGTTCATCGTCGCCGACGTGCTGGACGTGGACCCCGGCGAGCTCGGCACGTTCGACCTCGTCCATGCCCATGGACTGTTGCATCACGTGGACGACCCGGTCGGGTCTCGCGTGTGTGGGCTGGCGGCGGAGGTTCTCGTCCCGTCGGGACGGTTTGTGACAGCCGATCCCTGTTTCAATCCCGGTCAGTCGCGCCTCGCCCGGCTCACCGTGGCGAAAGACCGAGGAGAGGCGGTACGAACCCCTGAGCAGTATCGGGCGCTCGCAGAACGATCGTTCGAGTGTGTGGGCGTCGTCGTCGACCATTCGCCTCTGCACATGCCGCACACTGCGGCTGTGCTCGTGTGCACCAAACCGAAGGTCGAGCCTCGGGTGGCTCTTGATCTCGCTCCGGTCGTGGGCTCTAGAAATCCGTCGCCGGGCGATCGGAACGACTGAAGCCGCGCTCGTCACGGACGAGATAGAGCGGACGCTGTTTCACCTCGTCATGGATGCCTGCGATGTACTCGCCGATCACGCCGAGAACGATGAGTTGCACACCTCCAAGGAAACCGAGTCCCACCGCGATGGAAGCCCACCCGGGAACTGCATAGAGCCCGGTGAGCTTCACGACGGCGGCGGCGATGCCGAGAAGGAACGACAGCACGGACACGACGAACCCGAAGTTGAGCGCGAGGCGCAACGGAGCAGTCGAGAACGAGATGATGCCGTCGCGTGCGAAGGAGAGCATCCTTCGCAAGGGGAACTTCGTCTTCCCACCGTGGCGAGCGGCGCGCACATAGTGCACTCCCGCCTGGTCGTAACCGACCCAGGCGAACATCCCTCGTAAGTAGCGCCGGTGCTCGCGCATCCCGGACACTGCGTCGACGACGCGGCGATCGACGAGCCGGAAGTCGCCCGTGTCGGTCGGAAGGTCGACGTCGCCGATACGACTCAACAGGCGATAGAACCAGTTGGCCGAAGTGCGCTTGACCCTCGATTCGCCGACTCTGCCCTCGCGAACCGCGTAGACCACGTCGTACCCTTCGCGCCAGCGCTGAGCGAGCTCGAGCGCGACCTCCGGCGGGTCCTGCAGATCCGCGTCCATGATGATCACAGCATTCCCGACGGCGCGGTCGAGGCCGGCGGTAAGCGCGATCTGATGGCCGAAATTGCGCGACAAACGGACGACCTTGAGACGAGCGTCGCCCTGCTGCAGCTTGCACATGATCTCGAAGGAGTCGTCCACGGATCCGTCGTCGACGAGGACGACCTCACTCGGACCGTCGAGCTGCTCCATCACCGACCGGAGGCGCCGATAGAGCTCCTCGAGCGTCTCCTGCTCGTTGAGGACGGGTACGACGAAGGAGTATTCGGGCGGCATCTGCTCGCTATGAGGTTGCTTCTGGCACCGAGTGTAGTGATTTCAGTTTCGCGCCCGTTGTGTGCCGTCGAGGAAGTCGTAGCCAAGAAGCCAAGCGATGCGTCCTCACGTGCGCGATCTCTACGCATTCGAGATGGGACGTACGAATAGCGCAACGGTCTGCTGATCCCATTCGTGCTGTAGCTCGGCGTACCGCCTGAATGGGTGCGCCCACACGTCGTCCAATGCGAGGTATCGGTCCCGGATCATCACATCGAGTTCGCGTGTCGCCATCAGCGCGGCAGCGTCGGGCGTCTGCTCCGACGATGCTGCGAGGGTCGGGAGCGCGCCAGCTGCCAGCGCCGCCCTTCCGCGAGCGTTGAGAGGGACCCCGCGTTGCTGCAGGTACGCGCCGATTTGCGTCTTCAACCGCATCAGCTCACGTTGGTCGGCGGCCGGAAGTCCTTCGCCCAGCGCCGCCCGGCGACTCCCCGCCGGACCTTCGAGCGCCCCCTCGCCCTGAACCAGATACAGCTCAGCCGTGGCGTTGTGGCCGTTGAACCGGCGTGTGGGGCCGAGCTGGCGCACGGTCCCAGGCTTGCGGGCGACAAACGGGATGCCTCGCCGTTGGAGTTCAGCGATCACTGCCCATCCGTAGGGGGTGGCGAACGTCTCGTGGACTCCATCGATGACAAGCGTTTCCCGACCCTCGAGTGCTCCCATGTGCCGATTGAGGTCTCGGATCGCCGGGATCGCATACTGCTGCGAGTTGGGACTCAAACCGTCGTCGGCGCGTGGCACGGTGAGCGCAGCCACCGTGAGCGTCACGAGGGCGAACACCCCGATGAGCCGCGGGGAGACGGTGGCGCTGTCGGTGAGCCGACGGACAATGGCAGCAACGACGGCGAAGAACACGAACGCGCCCATCGGCCACAACCACCGGAACGTATGCGCCGTCACCGTGCCGAAAATCGTGACGGGTCCCTGCCCCGCCGTGACGAGCGCGGCCGCGAGCGCAACGACCGCGGTGGCGATGGCCCACCAGGCCACGTGGTCGCGGTGCCGGCGCGCGTCCCAACCGCACCACACCAGAATGGCGAGTAGCACTCCCAATGTGAGCAGGGCGATCTGAAGCGACGGCGCTTCCCAACCCATGGTGAAGTTCTCCTTCATCGAAGGGGGGAACCACCACGGCGGAACCGAGACGACGGTGGCGACGACGCGTGTTCCAAGGCCGAAGCCGATCGTTTGAGCTTCAGATCCGCGCGCGCTCTCCACCAAGCGAGTGATGTTGCCGGACCCATCGCTGGTGAACTGCTCGATCAACGGCTGAAGCCAGCACGCGACGAGTACAACGACTGCGATCGCGCCGCGCCGTAGCGATCGTCGGCGACGTGCGGGCCACGCCTGGGGTTGCTGACGATGTTCGCGCCGAAGTGTGAGAACCAGAGCGAAAATCCCCCATGTCCCGAGGAGTGGCACCAGGAGCACATAGCTGAGGTGCGTCTGTACCACCAGGCTGCCCGCGGCCACCGCGAACGGGAGAGCGAGGACGTCGCCATCGGCGAGCGACCACACCAGAAAGAGGAACAGGAGAAAAGGAAGGAGGACGCTGTGCGGGTTCCACGGCTCGTACAGCAGCTCACTGCCCATGGTCCAACCCAGAGCGGCCGTCGCCGCCATTGCCAAAGACCCAAGAAGTGCGCCGCCACGCCGGTAGGCGAACCAGGCGATCCCGACGATGCACAGCGAATTGATTGCAGCAACGCCGACCGCGACCCCGGCGCCACTCTCCACAAGTCGGTCTGGTACGGCGAGTAGGTCGAAGTACAGGGGTCCTGGGTGGTTGAGGTGTTCGCCCGCAGTCAGCGATGCCGACGAGTACGTCCCCAGGAGCGGGAGGTGCTCCGAGAACAGATCCCGGCTGCGGATCACGAACAGCGCGTTGTCGCCCAGGGCGATCCAGCCGTCGCGGATCGCGCGGCCTGTAGCGATTGCCACCGGGAGCACGGCGGCAAACACCGACCCGAGGAACAGGCGGACCGCGAGCCGCGTCGGCGGTGGTGACGGCACGTGATCTTCGCGAGTCGCTGCGACGTCTTCGACCCTCAGGTCGGTGCCCATGTCACCCCACCGCCTCGCGCGGACCGATGAACACGGCTGCCGGCAGCCCGAGCGTCGTCATCCGGACGAGCTTCAGCCGCGTGGGTTCCGGCACACCCGCGTTCAAGCTGAGGCCGAACAGGTTCTCGTCGACGGTCGGCACGAGGTCGGTCAAGCCGGCGGCGTCGAACTCCTCGATGACCTCGGTCCGGAGCCGCCGGTACTCGGCTCGCTCTTGCCGTGTCCGTGGGTCGGTGCGCGCGACTTCTCGGACGCCGGGGATCGCCCGCCACTTGGCGATGTCCTCCGGGCCGATGGCGAGGTGGATGACACCCGTGGCGTCGGCGGGGTCGCGTACCCGATAGCGCGTCGCGCCGGGACCGAAGGCCTCGAGCACGCCGATGTCGAAGCCGCGACGGTCGAGCTCGTTCACGAGCCCGTAGCCGGTCGCGCCGATGTCGACGGGATCGCGCAGTGTCACGAGGTAGCGCCCGTTCGGGCCGCCGCCGGGCGCGGAGGGCTCCTCGAGCGCGCGGGCGGTCGGCGGGACGAGCACGCTGAGCGTGTCCGACAATCGCCGGGCCGGGAATTCCACCGACGTCGCGTCGGCAGTGGCAAGCGCGCTGAACAGCATCACGATCCCAGCGAGCGCGGCGAGCCCGACCGTGGCTGCCCGCGCGGCTGTCGCGCCGTTCAAGCGCCTGCGTACGAGCTCGACCGCTGTCCATACGATCGCGAGGGCCATCAACGCCGTGATGCCCCAAGCCCAGAGCATGAGGTAGTACCAGACGAGGCCGAAGATGCGACTCATCGAGATCAGCGCGAGCACGACGGCCACACCGAGCACGATGTCGAGGCGGAGCAGCGCCCGGTGACGCAACCTCCAGGCGACGACGAACGACGCAGCCCACGCCCCGAGAAAGAGCACGCCGGGGACGAGTGAGCCGGTCTGCACACGCGTTTGATCCGCCGTCACGAGCGGGCGCACGAGGTGCGCGGGGTTGAGGTGCACGAGCCACACGTCGACCGCTCGACGCAGACCGACGGGCGTCTCCGGCGGGTTGCGGAAGTAGTCCGAGAGCACCGAGAAGTTCCCGGGTGTATGGAAGATCTGGTCGAGCACCGGCGGCGTCCACACCAGCACCAGCACACCGGCGGCGATCGCGATCCACACCGTGAATCGGCGCATGGCGCGCGGTTGCTTCCGGCGGCGATATGCCGACCAGGACGCGAAGAGGACGGTGAACACGGTCAAGCCGATCGTGAGGCCCAAGTAAGGAACGTGGGTCTGCGCGCAGAACGAACCGAAGAACACCATGACCGGCAGCATGGGCAGGTCGTCGGCGACCACGGACCACGCCGCGAGCAGGAACGCTATGAACCACATCAGCGGCAGGTACGGGTTCCATGGCTGGGTGAGCGTCGACGGGCCGTAGGCGTGCAACAGGACGGCGAGTACCGCAGCTACCGCGATCCCGAGCTTGACCCCGCCGCGCCGGAACGCGAGCCACAACGACGTGGCCATCGCGAGCATGTGCAGCGCGACGGTCGACACCTCCAGCGCCCACGACGACGCGCCGAACGCGCGGTAGACGGGCCAGAGGGCCCAGAAGCTGAGCGGACCGGGATGGCTGCCCTGACGGCCGAGCGGCCCGATGCGGCCGACCAGACCGATGAGCGGCGGGTGGCGGCTCCCGACGTCTCGCACGCGCAACTCCGTCATGGCGAGATCGAGGATCGGGTACCAGGTGCGCCGCCCGAGCACTGCGAGCGCCACGATCAACGGCAGTACGAGCAGCGCAAGTAACCCCGCGCCAACCCATACCGCACGAGCGCGTTCGCTCGTTGGTAGGCGCAGGCGCGGTCGCGCGGTCGCCGAGCCGGGAACGGCCTCCTCGTCGGCGAGATCCGTGCGATCGCCAGCTCGCTCTGCGACGTCCCGCACCGACGTGCCGGACGCGCGGCTGGGGCTCACGGAAGGAGGAGTATACGAAGCGGCCCTAAAGCACCCGTTTCAGCAGACGCAGCACCCCCGGCCGGACGGGAGACTGATGGTGCGAACGATCCGCGTGCTCGAGCTCGTCGCGGTGCGCGAGGAACCATTCGTAGGACTCGATGAGCATTGACGCGTTCGAGTGTTCGGGCTCCCAACCGAGCTCGGTGCGCGCTCGAGTCACGTCGAACCAGAGCGATTCGCCGTAGAGCAACCAGTGGTAAGGAGCGAACGGCGCCACACCCAGTCCGGCGAGCGCGCGCATGCCCACACGGGCGGGCCCGATCGGCAGCGAGCGAACTCGCGAGCCGGTGCCGGCATGGTCGACGACGGCTTGCAGCGTCTCCCGCATCGTGCCGAACTCGGTCGCGCCGATGTTGTAGACCGCCGGTCCCTCGCGTGCCGCCGCGCGCAGACAGGCGTCGGCGAGGTCGGAGGCGTGGACGAACTGGTAGCGGTTCGTGCCGCCGTCGAGGACGAACACCGGCGCCCCGTCGGCAATGAACTCGAACAGCACCGCCATGATGCCGAGGCGTCCGTGGCCGAGGATCGTCCGAGGCCGGATGATCGTGACGTCGAGGCCGGACGCGACGGCGTCGCGGCACAGCAGCTCGGCCTCGAGCTTCGCCCGTCCGTACGCCTCGAGCGGCCGGCACGGCGTTTCCTCCGTCACCGGATTGGCCTCCGGGATGCCGAACACCGCGCTCGACGACGTGTGCACGACCTTGCTGACGCCGGCGTCGCGCGCCGCGACGAGCAGATCCGCCGTACCGACCACGTTCACCGACCGGAACAGCTCTCGGTCACGCGCCAGCGGGACCTGGGCGACGTTGTGCAAGACGACGTCGACGCCGTCGCACGCGGCACGGATCGCGGCCCGGTCGCGCACGTCGCCCTGGAGATACTCGACAGAGCCGGCGCGCGTCGATGGCGGGTTCATGTCGAAGATGCGGACCCGGTCACTCTGTGCGACAGCGCGATCGACCAGGATCTCCCCGAAGTACCCGCTCCCCCCGGTGACGAGCACCGAACGCGCCATCAGAGCCGCTCGCCGTGGTCGAGACACCACCGGATGCTCGCCCGCATGCCGTCGACGAGCGTCGTCGTCGGTTCGTAGCCGAGCTCCGCGCGCGCCCGGGAGATGTCGCAGGCGATGGTGTCCTTCAGCTCGCCCAGCACGTGCAACGCCTGGACGTAACGTCCCCGGCCCTGGACGAAGGCGTCGAGCGCGGCTGCGACCTCACCCGCGCTCACCGGCAGGTGTGGCTGCCGCCGGGAAACCGGCAGGCCCTCGGCTACCAGCGCGTCGCGCACGCCCTCGATCACGGCGCGCAGCTCGTACGGCTGCGCATCGGCCACCCAGTACGCCCGGCCCGGCGCGGCGTCGGCGACCTCGGCGCGCAGCAGCCCGTGGACGAGGTTGCCTGTGTACGCGAGCGACCGGCGGTTGGTGCCCGGCCCCGGGATCGGGAACATGCCGCGACGCACCGAGGAGAAGAACCGGGTCTGTCGCGGTGGCTGGAACGGCCCGTAGAACCAGGGCGCACGCACGATGACCGTCCTCAGGTCGCCGCGGTCGTGGCTCCCCTGCACGAGCTGCTCCGCTTCCGTCTTCGATTGCCCATACGCGAGGTACGGGTTGTACGGCGAGTCCTCGGTGAAGCGGTCCTCGGGCGTCGAGTTGGCGCCGAACGGCGAGTTCGACGAGACGTGGATGAAGCGCGTTGCGCCGGTACGCCGGGCCCGGTCGAGCACGAGCTGTGTGCCGCCTACGTTCACGTCGAACATCTCGCGTGTCCGACCCTCGGGGTGGATCACGCCGGCCGCATTGAAGACGGACGCCGGGCCCACCGCGTCGTACAGACGATCGACGGCCGCCGGGTCCCGGACGTCCCCGACGACCGTCTCCACGGACGGCCCCACCACCTCCAGCAACGGAGCTTCGGCCGGGCTGTGCACGAGGCATCGCACGCGGTCGCGCGGACGGGCGAGCGCCCGGACGAGGTTCTGGCCCAGCCATCCCGCCGCTCCCGTGACCACCACGGTCGACGCGGCCTGCATGTCGGTCATGATGCGTACTTCAACCTCGCTGAGCGCCGTTCAGCAGAGACTGAGCTTCGCTTCGCTCCGCCGTGTGCTTGTCCATCGTCAGACGACGAACGTGAACGTCGCGTCTTTTCCGCCGGCACCGTCGCGGACATCCATGAGCAGCTCGGGCCGGAAGATCGAATCCTGATCGTTGCGGGTCTCGCCAGGAAAGTAGAGCTGGGTGGTGAGCAGCTTCCCGCCCGGTGGCTGCACCTTGAAGTGAAAGTGCCGAGTCCGTCCCGAATAGAGGCCCGGGACGATCGTCTCGAGCCGATACGCGCCCTGCGGGTCGGTGAAGAAGTGCCCGCGCAGCCGGTAGCCGTCGTTGTCGTATTCCCCGTCCGCGTCTGCCTGCCACACGTCGAGCAGCGCACGCTCGACAGGTTGGCAGACGGTCGTGAGGACCGTGCCGGTGAGCACGATCTTCGTGCCCTTATCGACGTCGCCGACGAAGTTCGACGTCTCCGGCGAGTCCGCCTCGTAGAACGGCCCCTCGGTCTGGGCCTTCGTGGCCTGCGCGCTTCCGCCGCACGCCGGGGTCGGGGCCAGGCTCGTCGCGGAACCGCCGGCGGGAGACCCGGTCGTGGCCCGAGGCCGGCGCGTCGCCCGATCGCCGCCGCCACCCGAGCTACAGGCGGTGACGATCGCGGGGACGCCGAGCGCGAGCCCGGCGAACAAGAGCTTCCGCCGCGACACCGGCACATCCTCGAAGCGACCCATGGCTTCCACATGTAGCACCTCCGAGCCAAGCCGTGGGTGCGTGCCGGCCGGATAGAAACGCTCCCTACGCTCCCCCGCATGGGCGAGCTGGTCCGCGAGCGGTACGAGCTGCTCGCGGTCCTCGGCCGGGGTGGCGACAACGAGGTCGTACAAGCGATCGACCGCCAGCACGATCGCCTCGTCGCGCTGAAGCTCCGTCGTGATCGGGCCCGACCACCGGCGTGACGCGCTGCTGACGGAGGGCGAAAGCTGTTGGGGCTGCGCCCGCATCCTGCGCTCCCCATCGTGCGAGACGACTTCTTCCTCGACGACCGGTACGTGCTCGTCATGGACTGGGCCGACGGCACGAGCGTGGCCCAAATCTTTCGCGAGCGCGGCGACCCCGGCATGGCCGTCGCCACCGTGTTGGACACCTTGCCTGTGATCGCCGACGCGCTCGACCATCTCCAACACAAGCCCCGCGTCATCCACGGCGACGTCCGTCCGGAGAACGTCATCATCGCCGGTGATGGCCGCGCCACGCTGGTGTTCGGCGTCGGCACCGTGTTCGCGCTCGCGGCGACGGTCGTCTACACGCTCACGTGTCAACCGCCTGCGCCCGGTCCCGAGATCGCATGGGAAGGTGTCGCGCCGGAGCTCGCGAACCGCCTCGACCGCGTGTTGCGGCGCGCGACCTGCTCGCCACCGCGCGGTCCCCTCGCCGAGAGGATGGGCATGGCCGGGCTGATCACCGACATCGGCGATTTGGAGCGCGACGATTGACGAGTGCCCTTCGTCCCCAGATTGGTGCACCTCGCCGAGGGAGGTGAGGAGAACCCGGACGACTGGTCGATGACCAGCCCGCTCACGTGGACGGGCACGTTCCGGGGCAACGTCGGCCGGCTACGCGTCGAAGCATCGGAGGCCGAGCCGTTCGTCACCGACCTGGCGTCGGTTCCACAGTCGCTCACCTGGCTCGTCCCTCGGTACGGCAAGTACACAAAGGCCGCCATCCTGCACGACTACCTCTGTCAGACGGTCGGAAAGGAGACGATCGCCGTCTACAGGACGCCGACTACGGCGGCGAAGCGTGACGCGTCTTCGAGCGACGTGCAGTTGATTCGGCTCGAGGACCGCTCGGATGCTGACGAGATCTTCCGGCTGGCGATGACGGAGCTCGCCGTACCGTGGGCGCAGCGATGGCTGATGTGGTCGGCGGCCAGCGTGGCGACGTTGTGGACGAGCTTGTGGCCGGGGCGGTCGAGCCGGCCCATGTTGCGGTGGATCGGTCGGGCCATGCTCGCCGCGATCCCGGTTGTGGCCGCGCTTCTCTTGTGGGCGTACGCGGCTGACTGGTTCGTCGGCGACGCCGACTGGAGATGGTTGCGCATTCTTGCGCTCGCCGTGCTCGGGACGACCGTCGTTATCGGGACGTTGCTGGCCGCAGGCTACGTCGCACTAGGACGCTGGGACCGGGCCGGGGTGTACCTCGCCGCCCTAGTCGTGACGCTGTCGGCGCTCCCGGTCCTCGCCGTCGTCGCGATGATCTACCTCTACCGCCTGCTCTACGAACTGCCCCGATCGCTGTTCCTGCGAGTGTTCCGGAGAGAGCCTCGACCTGCGCCCACAGCGGCGCGTGCCGCGCGACTTCAAGCCGTGCGCGCCAGCTAGCTAGTAACCGGTACGAGGCTCGACGCGGCGGCTACGACGCCTCGGCGACGAGCTCCAACAGCCCGGCCGCATCGCGGTTCGTCTCCGCGGCGGCGGCCTGGAACGAAGGCGTGTCTCGGAGCACGTCGGCGCGCGCCTGCGCCAAGAGCTCCTCGTCGCCCTCACACCACTCGGCGAGCGACGCCATCGCCTCGACCCCATGGTCGGGATGAACACGCAAATCCTCGGCGAGATACTCGGCGAACGACGCGACGATTCGTGCTCGCTCGCGCCGGTCTTCTCTCGGCGATTGCATCTCTTCTGTTGCGTCGTAATCAGATCGCGTGTGCAAACACATACTCCACCCCCCGGCCCCTTTGCTTACCTTGCCCCACGTTTCCCCGTCCCGGCGGCCGGAAAACCTCCCGTGCGATGCCGCTGGTCAGCGGGCGATCTCGAACCAGACGACCTTGCCCCGGTCGAGGCGATCGGTTCCCCAGTCGGTCGAGAGCCGGTCGACCACCGCCAGCCCACGCCCCTGGAGCTCGCTCTGCGCCGGGACGCGCAATACCGGCTGACCTTGCCCCTCATCCTTGACCTCGACTCGAACCCAATGGGAATCGACGTATACCGTCACACGAATCGTGCTTCGGGCGTGCACAGCCGCGTTCGTGACAACCTCGCTGACCAGCAGGACCGCGAGCTCGATGACGGATGCCTCCACCCCGTCGTCACCAAGCGCGCCGGCGGTGAAGACACGAGCCCTGCGAACGCTCGCGGGCTTCGGGTCCAGCTCGACCGTCTTGGCCATAGATCTCCAGAGGCACCGCTCACGTTCTCGTTTGGGTTTCCCCTCGACGGCACCCCCCCGAAACCACGGAGAGGTTCTCACGCATGGTCGCCAGGCAAGAATCACGGCATGGCTGATTCCGCGCGGGTGCTCACTCCTCGCTCACCGCTCCGGCTCGCCGACTACGAGAAGGCCGGGGGCGGCCGAGGGCTCGATGCCGCAGTCCGACTCGGTCCGGGCGGTGTCATCGACGAGATCACGGCTTCGGGGCTGCGCGGTCGCGGCGGGGCCGGCTTCCCGACCGGCCGGAAGTGGGCGGCGGTCGCCGGCAACCTCTCGCCCGTCGAACCGGCGACGGTGGTCGTGAACGCAGCCGAAGGGGAGCCCGGATCGTTCAAGGACCGGGCGATCGTGCGGAGCGACCCGTACCGTGTGTTGGAGGGCGCGCTCATCGCCGCGTTCACCGTCACTGCTGACACGGTGATCATCGCGGTCAAGGAGACTTTCTCCACCGAGGCGTCGCGTCTACGCCACGCGATCGACGAAGTCCACGCCGCCGGCTGGGCGACGGACGTCGAGCTCCGCGTGTACGAAGGACCGCCGGAGTACTTGTACGGCGAGGAGACCGCACTGCTCGAGGCAATCGACGGTCGGGGCCCATTCCCGCGGGTATCACCGCCGTATCGCCACGGCGCCGAAGAGTTCGGGCCCGAGCCGGCGCCGTCGGCTGCGCAGATCGAGATGGCTGCCCCCGCGGACCTCACGGAAGCCCCGCCAACGCTCGTGAACAACGTGGAGACGCTGGCGAACGTGCCGGGCATCCTCGCCCGGGGCGCGGAGTGGTTCCGGTCCGTCGGGACCGATGAGTCACCCGGGACGATCGTTTGCACGGTGACCGGTCGGACGCAACGCCACGGTGTCGCCGAATTGCCGATGGGCACCCCCCTGCGCGAAGTCATCGAGACGATCGGCGGGGGCGCAATGCCCGGGCGCCGCCTCGTCGCGGCCATGTCGGGCGTCGCCAACCCGCTCATTCATGCCGACCGATTCGACACACCGGTCAGCTACGAGGCGATGCAAGCGATCGGCACGGGGCTGGGCACAGGCGGCTTCATCATGTTCGACGACACGACCGACTTCGTCGCCGTCGCCGCCGGCGTGTCGAGGTTCCTCGGCATCGAGTCGTGCGGGCAGTGCGTGCCGTGCAAGCAGGACGGGTTGGAGTTGGCGGCGCTGCTCGACCGGATGTGCAGGGACGACTTCAAGGATCTCGACCTGGTGGAGCTCGACAAGCGCCTCAGAACGGTTACCGACAGCGCGCGCTGCAACCTCGCGCTCCAGCACCAGCTCGTAGTGGACAGCATCAGGCGGCTGTTCCCTGTCGAGGCGCGCGATCGCACCGCGGCCGGGGCGCGTCCCGCGGAGCCGGAGTTGATCGCCGCCATCGTCGACATCGAAGACGACCGAGCCGTGCTCGACGAGCGTCACCGCGAGAAGCAGCCCGATTGGAGCTACGACCCGGTCGACTCCGGGAAGTGGCCGGCCACCCGTTTCGAACAGCGGTCCACGGATGCGTTCGAGTAGCTACAACCAGCCGCTGCGACGGAAGAAGTAGTACAGCGTGAGACAGGCGGCTGCGATCACGCCGAGGGCGAGGGGGTATCCGTAGGTCCAGCTCAGCTCGGGAATGTTCTCGAAGTTCATCCCGTAGATCGCGCCGACCAGCGTGGGCACCGCCGCGATCGCCACCCACGCGGAGATCTTGCGCATGTCCTCGTTCTGGCGAACGCTCACCCGGGTGAGGTTCGCCTCGAGCACGCTCGTGAGCAGGTCGCGGTACGTCTCGACCTGTTCCACTACTCGCAGCAAGTGGTCTTGAACGTCGCGGTAGTACTCGAGGAGATCGTCGGGGACGAAGGGGTAGCGTCCGGCGACCACCTGGCTGAGCGGGGCGACCATGGGCGCGGTGGCCCGGTGGAGCTCGAGGACCTCGCGCTTCAGCTTGTAGATGCGCTCGACCGGGTTCTCGGCATGCTCCTCGAACACCTCGAGCTCGACCTCGCGGATGTCGTTGTCGAGCCCCTCGATTACTGGCGCATAGTCGTCGACGATCCGGTCCGCGATCGCGTACCCGACCGCCGCCGGTCCCTGGCACATGAGCTCGGGACGGTGTTCGAGCCATCGACGGGCAGGAGCGAGCGCGCTGGCTTCACCGTGGCGCACGACGATGATGTAGTCGCGGCCGACGAACGTCTGGACCTCGCCGAACTCGACGGTCTCGGTCTCTTCGACGTAGCGGGCCGTCTTGTACACGACGAACACCATGTCGTCGTAGACCTCGAGCTTCGGGCGCTGGTGCGCCTTGATGGCGTCCTCGACCGCAAGCTCGTGGAGCTCGAACTCACGCCGCACGGCGTCGAACTCATCCTCGGTCGGCTCGTAGAGACCGATCCAGACGAAGGCGTTCTTGGCGTGGCACAGGGAGGAGAGCTCGTCGAGTGACAGGTCGCCGGGCCGGCGCCGCCCGTCCTCGTACAGCGCGGTGTCGACGATCACATCTTCATTGTCGCACGAAGGCGCGGGATCAGTCGGGCTAGCCGGTGCGCGCGCGACGACGGGTGCTGGACGCAAGCGACATCGATGCCGGACCCGTGGCGACGGTCGAGCTTTCGTTCCGCGTGCCGGCGGGTCTGCACGGCATCTGGTTCTCGGCCTCGAAGCTCTGAATCCGCTAGCCGTTGCGCACGACGGCGAGGCTGAGCAGCACGCGTACTGCGGAGCGAAGGAGGCCCACCGTCCGCCGCCGCACGCCCGCTCCGCCCGGACGGTGCCCGTTGACATGCTGGTTGACGACAACCGGGATGCCGTATTCGACCCTACGCAGGTCGGGCGTCGCATGGTTCGCTGTCCACACGGCTCGCGGTCGTGCCGTGACGCGCAGGTGATCCGTCACGAACGCCAGCGCGTCGGGCCATGCGCCCGTCGTGGCCAGGGCGCCGCAGTGACATCGCGCCGACCACCGTCGACCGCCGGCGCCCCGACCGCCGAGATCGAAGCTTCGCACCGTGCCGAAGTGCGAGTTCGGGATGAACGCTCGGGAACCGTGGATGAGCCTTCATTGTGGTCTCGCATGTCCGCGGAGTCGGGGATGCTCCGGATGCGGCGGGCCTGGCGGTACCGGCCCGGTCGCGGCAGCTGAGGGTGGCGACCGGCTTCCGGCAAACGGATTGCCTTGTACGTGTGCAACGGCTGAGAATCCGGCGCCTCTTCAGAAGGCCGGGCTCTAAAGTCACGGGTCGATGCAGTCGCGGTCATATGGTGTCCGGAAGCTCTGGATCGAAGGAGGAAACCCGCGCCCCATCAGCAACGGCACCCTCGTGGCTGACCGAGCCGACGACGGCTCGGCGTCATGGGAGGTTTACCTCGCTATCGCCGACAAACTCTTCGACGTCGCCGACGAGTGCAGTGTCATAGTGGAGTTGGATGACGGCCGCGCCGTGACGGGCCTCGCGGTGCTCCACGAGCTTGAGATGCACGAGCCGCCTGACGAGTCCAGGTTCGTTTTCCGCAGCTCCAAGCCTCTCAAGGGCTTCGACTGGTCCGAGCTCGACTCATCCTGACGAGCGGTCGCTTTACTCGCGGCTGGCACCAGGTCGAGGGGTTCGGTGAGCCCAAGAGCGCCGCGTTCGCCGACTCCGCCTGCACACCGTTGACGATCGATCCATCGGCGCGCCTAACGTTTGGGTCTGCGGGCGCACCCCGGACGTTTGTCCGCGGGCGGAGGCGCACCGAGGAGCGCCCCAAAGGACCTAAGGCAATGTACGGAGCACGATCCGTGGTGCGGTCTGCAGTATCTCGCTAAGGCCAATGTCTGAGGAGAAGCCCGTTGGGGAGATGCAGCTTGAGGAGGTAACCCATCGGGTGGGCCACGGTGAGGGTGTTCGCCTCACAGCGCACGTAACCGACACCTACGTCGCGACTGAGATCTCGAAGTTCGATAAGGCCGAGATCCCCGACATGTCGACGACCCAGCGTGAGTCACTCCACTGGATATCGAACTACACCGTTAACTCCGTATTGCATGGTGCCCTACCCTCACCCCAGCGCGAGTACCGGTTCAACTTTCTCTGGCGCGCCATGATCGCGTGCAACGAACACTTCCTGGCGCGTCATGCGACGCTGGCGTTCCTCGAATCCGAAGAACAATCGTTCGGGAAGTACTTCACCGCGATCCACCACTGGGAGCAGTTTCTATCGGCTGCCTGGAACGCGCTCGACACCCTTCGGCGTGCCGCGATCGTGGGCCGCTTGTACGAGCCGGGCGACGGCTCGATCGCAGAGCAGCTGCACGGTCTCTACAACCAGACGAAGCACACGGAATCGCGAATCGAGTCAGGGCAGATGCCACCGCAGGGATCGCTTGCGGTTTGGCTGTGCAATTCCGGCCTGCGAAGCATCGACTGCGAACTCACGTTTGCCGAGACGGGCGAACTTCTCGCCAAGATCGGTGACTGGGCTCACGTCGCCGAGGACCCATTGCAGGCGCGTCCTTACGACTGGGAACGAGACCACTGACGGGTACTGAAGGCACTGCGATAGCGGTCCGCGGGTGCC
>JBKOWY010000045.1:0-8520 GCA_046724655.1 Actinomycetota bacterium | reverse complement strand
TCGAACCGCCGCCAGTTCCGTGGCTGTCTGGAGGACTGGATCATCGACCACGTCCAGCTCGACGTGCTCGAGCTCAACCAGAACCGCTGACGGCCAGCGCGGTGAAGGCGTGAAAGCCGTGCTCTGCCGGGAATTCGGCCCGCCTGAGTCCCTCGTCGTCGAGAACGTCGACGAGCCGGTTCCCGGTGATGGTCAGGTCGTCGTCGACGTCAAGGCGTGCGCGGTCAACTTCCCGGACGTGCTCATCATCCAAGACCTGTACCAGTTCAAGCCGCCGCTTCCGTTCGCGCCCGGCGCCGAGATCGCCGGCGTCGTGAGCTCGGTGGGCTCCGCGGTCAACGGGATCAGCGTCGGCGATCGCATCTTCGCATCGACAGGCTGGGGAGGCCTGGCCGAGAAGATTGCAGTCGACCCCCGCGCAGTGATCCCGATCCCCGACAGCGTCGACTTCGTGCACGCTTCGGCGTTTCTTTATGCGTACGGCACTTCCCATTACGCACTGAAGGACCGAGCGGGTCTTCAGCCCGGTGAGACGCTGGTTGTGCTCGGGGCGGCAGGTGGTGTGGGCCTTGCCGCGGTTGACATCGGCGCGCTCATGGGCGCGAACGTCATCGCGGCCGCTTCGAGCGACGACAAGTTGGCGTTGTGTCGTGAGTACGGCGCCGGGGAGACGATCAACTACGCAAACGAGGACCTGAAGGCACGGATCCGGGAGCTCACAGGCGGCGCCGGCGCCGATGTCGTCTACGACCCGGTCGGTGGTCCGTACAGCGAGCCCGCGCTCCGTTCCACCGCGTGGGACGGCCGTTTCCTCGTGATCGGTTTCGCCGCCGGAGAGATCCCGGCCGTCCCGCTGAACCTCACGCTGCTCAAGGGCTGCCAGATCGTCGGCGTCTTCTGGGGTGCATTCGTCGGCCGGGATCCCGAGGGTCATCGCCGCAACGTGGAGGAGCTGATGGGCTGGTGGCGCGACGGCCGGCTGCGACCGCACGTGTCGTCCACCTATCCGTTGGAGCGCGCCGCGGAAGCGATCCGGGAGCTCGCGGACCGCAAGGCGAAGGGCAAGGTGGTCGTCACCGTCGCGGCGCCGTGAAGGCGCTCGTGTTCCGCCACAGCCTTCCTCGCGAGGCGCTCGCGTTCGTCGGCGGTCGCGTGACGAGGCGTGCCTACACCGCTCCGGGCGCGCCGACCAGCCTGCGCGAAGTCCCGGAGCCGACAGCGCCGGCAGAGGACTGGGTGCTGTGCCAGACAACCGTGAGCGGCATCTGCGGTTCGGACGCCAAAGAGATCTTCTTGCACGGCGCTCTCGACAACCCATTGACCGCATTGCTGTCGTTCCCGCACGTGCTCGGGCACGAGGCCGTCGCCCGGCGCGGCGACACGGGAGCACGGGTCGTGGTCAACCCGTGGTTGTCGTGCACTCCTCGCGGGATCGACCCACCCTGTGTGGCGTGCGCTGAGGGTCGCTACCCGTGGTGCCGCAACTTCGATCGCGGCGTCGTCTCCGCGGCTCTGCACCTAGGCAACTGCGCATCCGCGCCCGGCGCCCACGCCGAACGGTTCAGCGCGCACGAGGGTCAGCTCTTCCGCGTACCCAAGGGCATCAGCGACGACGCCGCCGTGCTTGCCGATCCGGCCAGCGTTTCGCTGCGCACGATCCTGTTGCACCCGCCTGAGCCGTCGAAGCCCGCGCTCGTCTACGGCAGCGGCACCCTGGCGGACGCGGCCGTCGGCCTGCTGCGGCATCTCTATCCCGACGTCGAGGTGTGGGTGGCGAGCCGCCCGGGCCGGCGGGCCGAGATCGCGGAGAAGATGGGCGCGCACGCGGTGCTCCCGTCGAAGCCGAAGGATCTCGTGCAAGAGGTCGCGCGCCGCACGGGCGCGCGTCCGCTCGTGCCGTGGAACAAGCGATCGTGGCTGCAAGACGGACCAGGCGTCGTCTACGACACCATCGGCAGCCCCGAGACCATCGAGACCTCGCTGCGAGTCCTCACCACCGGGGGCACGCTCGTCGTCAGCGGCGTGGAGACGCCGAAGCGCTTCGAGTGGACACCCCTGTACTTCAAGGAATTGCACGTCATCGGCTCGAACGCCTTCGGGATCGAAAAGGTCCGCGGCGTACGCAAGCACGCGTTCGAGCACTACTTCGACTTCGTCGCCGAGGGACTCGACCTCACACCGATAATCACGCACCGCTTTCCGCTCTCCGAATGGCGGCGCGCGATCTCGACGATCGCACGCGTGAAGCGCACCGGCGCGGTCAAGGTGCTGCTCCGCACGAAGTAACGGCGGGCCTCGGCGCAGCCTTCGGGCGTCCCGCGCGTACCTGGACAAAAGGGCCAGCCTCTTGCGCCACCGGAGGCTACCTGAAAGCCTCGCCGAGGAGATCGTTTCTTCTCCCCTCGTCCCCTGGACGGGAACGGTCTCAGGTCGCACACGAGGAGTCCGGGGGCGGATTGGGGCAGCGATGTATTTGTTCAGTCGTCAGATCCGTTTCGGTCCGGGCAACACGCGCGAGCAGATGGAGTGGGCGCTTCAGCAGACCGAGAAGGTGAACCAGATCACCGGTCTGCAGGTGAATCTCTTCATGCAGGTGTACTCGCCGGAAGTCGGCGCGGTCGGGTGGAGCACTTTCGTCCCCGATCTCGCGACATTGGAAGCCGCCGGCGACAAGTTGAACGCCGACGATTCATTCGTCGCGTCAGTCGACAAGGGCGCAGCGATGACGGTCGGGGGCGCGAACGACAACCTGGCGCAGGTCATCTACGGAGAGCCGGACCCGAACCGCCAGATCGAGTACGTCACGGTTGTACGCACCGTGTGCGCAACCGGCAACGTCGCAAAGGGAATGGAGATAGGAATCGCGCTCGCGCAACGCGCCGAGAAGATCATGGGCACACCGGCGCTGTTCCTCGCCGACGTGACCGGGATGTACGGCGGCGTCGCCTGGGCGAGCGGCTACGAGAACGTGCAAGCGCTGGAAGCAGCGCAACAGGCGCTGGCGAGTGACCAGGACTGGGCGAAATTCGTCGACAAGGAGACGAAGGGCGTCTACGTCGAAGAGCCGTCCCTGACGACGCAGATCATCTACCGTCGCCTCGCCTAACCGCTCGTTACGGGGTTGGGAGCGCGGCGGATCCACGTCGCGCGTACCGCGGGCTGCTGGTCAGCTCCAGGGAACCGGGGCACCCCATCGGTCGAGGACGGTCGTCTCCGACGTCGGCCCGCGGACGTTCGGACCGAAGTTCCCTGCGGATAACCGAGCGGCACGCAGAAATGGAAGCCCACCTCGTTCGGGATCTCGAACATCCGGCGGAAGCGAGCCATGACAGACGGGTGGAGCGTCGTCGGCACCGAGCCGATCCCGATCGCCCGCGCCGCGAGCATCAAGTTCTGCACGGCCGGAATGACGGAGTCGGCGGGCCCGTCGTTCAGGGCCAGCGCCAAGACGACGCAGGGCACTTGATTCATCGCGTCGGCCAGTCCAGCCGCGGGATGGAAGCGACGAGGGAGATCTTCCCACTGCCGGAATCCTTCGTCATGGCGCTTCGCCCACCACCGGATGTGGATCGGACGGCCAGGCAGCAGCGGAACCGGCCCAAAGGACGACGCAATGCCCCCCGGTGCCCTAGCGTCGGACCGCGAGCGGGTACAGGACAACACCCCAGAGCGCCCGATGGCGTCACCGCCCGCTACGGAACCGGAGCTCCGTCCCGTCGAGCGCCACGAGCGCTACGTTCCAGACTGAGGACCGGATGAGCGCGGGCTCGACGGACGTGTTGATCGTGGGTGCGGGCCCGACCGGGCTGGCGCTGGCGGCCCAGCTCCGATGGTTCCGCGTCGGGTTCCGGATCGTCGACCGCCAAGTTGACCGGGCACACGAGTCCCGCGCCCTGGCGGTCCAGCCCCGCACCCTCGAGGTCCTCACCGGCCTTGGCATCGCCGACACGATGGTGCAGCGAGGCAACCCGGCCGTCCGGCTCCAGGTGCACAGCCGCGCCCGGACGACCGAGGTGCCGTTGTTCGACATCGGCCTCGAGGACACCGCCTATCCGTTCCTGCTGTTTTTGTCCCAAGCCGAAACGGAAGCCATCCTCGGCCAGCACCTCACCGACAACGGTGTGACCATCGAGCGGGGCGTCGAACTCACGGGCTTGGACCAGGACACCGACGAGGTCGCCTGCACCCTGCGGCGCCCCAACGGCAGCACCGAGCCGATTCAGGCGCGGTATGTGGTGGGCTGTGACGGCGCCCACAGCGGCGTCCGCCGACACGCCGGCATCGACTTCGCCGGCAGCGCCTACCCGCAGACCTTCGTGCTCGCCGACCTCGACGTCGACGGCCTCGACGCCCGCGTCGTGCACGTCTATCTCTCCGGGGCGGGGCTCTTGGGCTTCTTTCCCCTCGACCACCCCGCACCCTGGCGGCTCGTCGCCTTGCGACCCCGCAGCTTCGAGGAACCTAGCGCCGAGTCACCCAGCCTCGACGACCTGCAAACCCTCGCCGACCCGTACTCCGCTGGCTCGCTCCGGCTGCATGACCCGGTGTGGGCGACCTACTTCCGTATCCAGCACCGCCTCGCCAACCGCTACCGGTCGGGCCGCGTGTTCCTCGCCGGTGACGCCGCCCACATCCACAGCCCCGCCGGCGCCCAGGGCATGAACACCGACATCCAAGACGCCTGGAACCTGGGCTGGAAACTCGCGCTCGTCGCCCGCGGCGAGGCAAACCCGGCGTTGCTCGACACCTACGAGACCGAACGCCAACCCGTCGGCGCCAGCGTCGTGCGCTCCACCGACCGTGCCTTCACGATCGCCACGTCAACCAACCCCGCCATCCGCCTCGCCAGAACCCACCTGGCGCCCCTCCTGCTCCGACTCGCACTCGGATCCCGGCACGGGCGAGCGGTCGGGTTCCGCTCGATCTCCCAGCTCGCCATCAGCTATCGCCACAGCCCGGCCGTCGAGGAAGGCCACCCCCGGCTGCGACACGGACCACACGCCGGGGATCGCCTCCCCGACGTACCCGTCACCGTTAACAGCACGCCGACCACCCTGCACCGAGCCCTCACATCGGCCCGATTCCACCTTCTGATGTCGGGGCCAGTCGCGGGCCCCGACATGGGCGACGCGCTCGGTGACCGGTATGCGCGAGTGGTCGACGTGCACAGGTTGAACCGCCAAGGCCGCTCGGGCGGCATGGTCGATGTCGACGGCCACGCGCACAAGCGACTCGGCCTCGTCAAGCACGGCAACGCTGTCGTGTTCCTGGTGCGTCCCGACGGGCACATCGGCTACCGGGCCGCCGGGCACGATCTCCACGGCGTGCGCACCTACCTCGATCATTGGCTCCCCGGCTGCGAACACGCGGGGAGCTGATCCACAGGCAGGCGGACGGACAGGACCCTAACCAGCCAGGTTCCGGTGGTACGGCCGGAGGCCAACTGTTGTTCCGAGAAGAAGGCGGCAGGAAGCGTCGCGAGCGAACATGGCGAGGACGGCCTCGTAGTGACCTTCGTTGAGCGCTGGCCTCAGGTCGCGGCCAGGTCGCGCCGCCTGAACACCGCCACCGCTGCGAGCGCCGCGAGGGCTGCGATCGCGACCATGACTGCTGCCCCGGTGGCGTCGAATGGCTGGCCAGGGACGAGGCCGATGTCGTGGAATGGCGACAGCGCGAGCAGCCATCCCGGGACTTCCAGGAGGGAGCCGAACAGCTCCCACGCGAACGCGGCGCCCACGAGGCCGTAGGCCATGCCTGTGCTCGCGCGCGGCAAGAGTGCGAAGGCGAGCGCACCGAGGGCGAGGAAGAGCAGGGCGGCTGGCAGGCAGTTGGCGCCGGCCCCGACCATCGTCGAGAACGAGACGTCGGCGCCTTGGGTGGCGGCCCCGGCCCAAGCGAGCACGCCAGCCGCGAGTGCTACGGCAGCCGCTCCGCCCGCGGCGAGCAGCAGCCGTCCGGCGAGCCAGCCGCGGCGCCCGACGGGCAGCGCGAGCAGCAGCTCGAGCCGCTCTTCGGCCTCCTCGCGCCGGGCGGCACCGACTTGCGTGCAGCAGAAGAGGCTGACGGCGAGGACGAAGAAGATGAAGGAGAAGCCGAGCCAGCCCGCCGGCGTGATGATCGAGCCACCGCCGAGTTTGTCCAGCTGTCGCTGCAGGTCCTTGGAGATCACGTCGGGGGTCGCGGCGGTCGAGAGGACGCCCATGAGGAGCGCGAACGCCCCCACGCCTCCTAGCCAGGCGACCAGCCCGCCGCGCTCGGAGCGCAGCGCCTGCGCCGCGGGCGATCCGAGCAGACCCAGCCGGGGTGCGGCGCGATCCCGTGCCGGCAGCAGGCCGCGGCCGATGTCGCGGCGGACCGCCAGCGCCGCCGCCACCACGAGCAAGAGCGCACCAGTGCCGACGAGCGGTAGCAGGACGAGCGGGCGCGGGTCCGCAAAGGGGCGGAGCTCTTCCGCCCAGCCCAGGGGTGAGGCCCAGCGCAGCCAGTCCAGGCCCGCCCCCGATATGGCCGCCACGGTGCGCAGCACAAGGGCGATCACGAGCACGCCGGTCGCCAGCCCGGTCGCCATGCGCTTGGTCGGGGCGAGCTGGCTCGCTACGGCTCCGACGCCCACGAACACCGGCACCACCGAGACGACAGCGAGCGCCAGGTAGGCCGACCCGCCCGCGGGGAGCTCACCCACGACGAACGAACCGAGGAGCGCAAGCCACAGCAGGGCCGTGCCAGCCGCGATCGCCACAATCTGCGCCTCGAAGGCCTTGCGGCGGCTGACCACACCGGCGAGCAGGAGCTCGGCGCGCCCGGAATCCTCTTCGGCCCGCATCGCGCGCACCGCGCCGAGCAGCCCCCAGATCGCCGCGAACACGGCCATCCCCCCGCCCACGCGCCAGCTCACGTAGCCGCCCGGCGACAACAGGTTGTGTGGCGTGCCGTACAGGAGTCGCGCGGCGTCGTTCTCGCCGACGGTGCGCGCGAACTTGAGCCGGTCCGCCAGCGTCGGGTATCCCTCGCGATACGCGGTCGCCTGGGTCAACGCGACCACCACGAACAACAAAGCAAACGCAATCATGCGGACGCGGGAGTCGGCGAAGGCGCGGCGGGCGATCGCGCTAGTGCCCGACATGTCCGTTCGCGTCCTGGTAGTGGTGCAGGAAGACCTCCTCGAGCGAGGGCGCCCGGCTCTCTAGCGACATCACCGGCAGGCCGGCGAGCGCCCCGATGAGCGGCCGGACGCTGCCCGACACCTCGAAGCGCAGCGTGTTCGCACCCGCCTTGGCGACCTCGATGCCCGGAAGCGCTGGCAGCTCGGGCACACGCCCGTCGAAGCTGACCTCGATGGTCTGCGCGCTCAGATGGCGCAGGTCCGCGAGCGACCCCTGGTCGACGAGTCGCCCCTCGCGCAGGATCCCCATCCGGTCGCAGACCGCCTCGACCTCGCTGAGGATGTGCGAGGACAGAAATACCGTTTGGCCGCGCGCCTTAGCCTCCAGCACCGTCTCGCGAAACGCCATCTCCATCAACGGATCGAGTCCACCCGTCGGCTCGTCGAGAATCAGCAGCTCGGCGCGGCTCGCGAACGCGGCGATCAACTGCACCTTCTGACGGTTGCCGTGCGACAGCGCCCGCACCTTCTTGTCGACATCGAGCTGGAAACGCTCGACGAGCACGTCGCGGTAGGCGGCGTCGGCACCGCCCCGCACGCGAGCAAGGAACTCCAGCGTCTCGGCGCCCGTGAGCGTCGGCCACAGGTTGGGCTCCGCGGTCACATAGGCGACGCGCTCGTGTGCGCTCACGGGGTTGCGCCAAGCGGCGACGCCGAACAGCTCCGCCCGACCGGCGCTCGGACGATGCAGCCCGAGCAGGAGCCGGATCGTGGTCGTCTTGCCCGCGCCATTCGGCCCCAAATAGCCATACACCTCGCCCGGCACCACCGCCAGATCGAGCGCGTCCAATGCGAGCGTCTCGCCGTAGCGCTTCGAGAGCCCCTCCGTACGAATCGCCAGAGTCGTCGTTGACATGGCCGCCATCGTGCACCCTGACGAACCTCAATGGGAACCAATCACTCAAGCCGCCGGAACGCACCGACTGAGCGATACGCACAGAAGGTCATGGCCGTTGTTGTGGCCTCCCATGGGGGATGAAAATTGGTGCTGGCCGCCCGGTGGACGTCGCGAGTTTGGTGCCCGTGAGCCCGGCGCACAGAAGGACGCGAGGGCCTCGGGCACCCATGACTGTTGCTTCGAGCACGCACTTGAGAATCTCAGAGATGAGGCTCTCTCGGGCGGCCACCCCGACGAGGAGGTGAGGTATGGAGAGGGTGGTCGAGGGGTGCGCGGGGCTGGATGTGCACAGGGACACGGTGATGGCGTGTGTGCGGGTTCCGGGCGTCGATGGGGGGCGAGTCCAAGAGTTGCGGGAGTACGGCACCACGACGGTGGAACTACTGGCGCTGCGGGACTGGTTGATGGCGTGGGGTGTGAGCGTGGTGGCGATGGAGTCCACCGGCGTGTACTGGAAGCC
>JBKOWY010000145.1:0-14401 GCA_046724655.1 Actinomycetota bacterium | reverse complement strand
GCCAAGCTCGGCTTCGTGCACGTCCGTCGCGGCGTGCTTCCGGACGCACACGCGCACTGGACCGTGCCGCGAGCCGTCGGTCACGCCCGCGCCGCCGATCTCCTGCTGACTGGCCGGACGTTCAGCGGGCGCGAAGCGGCGGAGCTCGCGCTGGTGAACCGCGCGCTTCCGGCGGACGAGGTGCTGCCCGCGACGCTCGACCTCGCGCGCGACATTGCCGTGCACACCGCGCCTCTGTCGGTCGCGCTCACGAAGCGATTGCTGTGGACGAGCCCGACGCTCGACCGCGACGAGGTCGGTCGCCTCGAGACCGAGTATCACCGCCTCGTAATGGGCACCCCCGACGCCCGCGAAGGCGTTCTCGCCTGGCTCGAACGCCGCGACCCCAAGTGGACCGGCAAGCCTGATTGATACGTTCCTGAAGCATCAATATGTTGCTTCAGGCACGCATCGTCACACGGCTGGCAAAGGCTCCGGGCCGGGGGCGGGCAGGCCGAGCTTGGCGGCGAGGAGGCGGGTGACGATGTTGTTGGTGCCCATGTCGGTGTCGGTTGGCAGGAGCTCGAACTCGACGACCATCGCCGCCACCCGCATCATCACGACCGCGAATCGCAGGCCGGCGAACACCTCGTAGAACTCGATGTCGTGGGCCTTCCAGCCCGTGAGCTCCTCGTAGCGCTCGAGCATCTGCTCTCGCGTCGGGAACCCCTTCATGCGCGGAACCCCCGGTGGTCCTCCGCCGTACACCTCGCCCTGTGCGCCGGGCGCCGGCATGGCCTCGTGGAAGTGCCGGTCGAGGAACAGCCACCACGCCAGGTCCATCATCGGATCGGCGAGCGTGACCATCTCCCAGTCGAACACGGCCACGACGTTGCCGTCGTCGTCGAACATCTGGTTGTTGATCCGGGCGTCGCCCCAGGCCAGCGCGATGTGCTGCTCGCGTGGCTTGTTCGCCCGCACCCAGTCGAGCGCCGCCTCGGCGATCGGCTGCGGCTTCCCCTGCGCGGCCCATTCCAGTGACCGCTCGTAGTACGTGACCTGCTGGTCGATACCGAGCGCTCCGTACTGCGGCTTGTCGAGGAAGTCGAGCTCGAGCTTGTGCCAGTCGGTCTGATGGATGCGCGTGAGCGCGTCGAGACCGCTCTCGACCACCCGCTGACGCACCGCTGGCGTGGCCTCGTCGAGCAGCCAGCCCGTCTGGGTGTACGGCGGGTTGTCGGCGGGCACTTTGCCTTCGACCTTGCCCATCACGAAAAACGGGGCGCCGAAGACGGACTCGTCGTCCTCGAACCAGTGCACCGGCGGCATCGGCACGTCGGTGTGCTCTGATAGCGCCTTGATCACCCGATACTGCGAGTCGAAGTCGGACTCGAGGAAGATCGTGTGCGCGGTCGGCTTCACCCGGATCACGTAGCCGGCCGAGCGCGGCTCGCCACCTTCGGTCCAGGACGCGTCGAAGATCAATGTCTCGTTCGAGAATCCCGTGAACGCGGGCCCGACGAGCGGCGAGATCGAGAGCCCTTTCGCGTCGGGCAGCTTGGCGGCGAGCCAGTCGCGGATGACGTCGCGGGCTTCGTCCAGGTTGCGCTGTTCCGGGATCGGCATGTTCAGGATCCTTAGAGGACGGCGCCGAGGTCGCGCAACCGCGCCACCTCCTTCGGTTCGAAGCCCCAGCGGCCAAGGACAGCCTCGGTGTCATCGCCGGGGTGCATGGCCGTGACGGGCGTCGACGCCGCCGTCCGGCTGAACCGGGGCGCGGGGCCGGGCTGAGGCACACCCCCGAGCTCGAGGAACGTGCCACGAGCGCGGTTGTGCGGATGCTGTGGCGCCTCGACGGGTGTGAGCACGGGCGCGAAGCACGCGTCCGTGCCTTCGAGCAACGCGCACCATTCGTCGCGCGTCTTGGTGCGGAACACCTCGGCGAGCCGTTTCTTCTCGGCCGGCCAGCGCGACTTGTCGTACTGGGCGTCGAGGTCGGCCTCGAGGCCGAGCCGTGACATCAGCTCGGCGTAGAACGTCGGCTCGACCGTCCCGACGGCGACGAACTTGCCGTCCGCCGTCTCGTACACCTCGTAGAAGTGCGCGCCCGTGTCGAGATGGTTCGTGCCCCGCTCGCCCCAGAAGCCGCTTGCACGCGCGCCGTAGAAGGGCGTGAGCATGAGCGCGGCGCCGTCGACCATCGCGGCGTCGATGACCTGCCCTTTGCCCGTTTGTTCGCGCTCGAACGCCGCGCACGCGATGCCGAACGCGAGCAGCATGCCGCCGCCGGCGAAGTCACCGAGCACGTTGATCGGCGGCGTCGGCTTCTGACCCGCCCGGCCCAGCGGCTCGAGCGCGCCGGCGAGCGCGATGTAATCGATGTCGTGGCTGGCGGCCTGTGCGTACGGGCCCTCCTGGCCCCAGCCCGTCAGCCGCCCATAGATGAGGCAGGGGTTGCGCGCCATTGCCACCTCGGGCCCGATGCCGAGCCGCTCGGCGACACCGGGCCTAAACACCTCGAAGAAGGCGTCCGCCTGCGCCATGAGGCGCAGCAGGGTCTCGACGCCGTCGGCGTGCTTGAGGTCGACGGCGACGGCATGCTTCCCGCGGTCCATGGCGCTGGTGGCCGGCTTCGAGCGGTCGATCGACCGGGCCGTGTCGGCCCGGTCGACGCGAAGCACCTCGGCCCCCATGTCGGCGAGGAGCATTCCGCAGAACGGACCGGGCCCGAGCCCCACCATTTCCACGACCCGTAACCCCTCGAGCGGACCCGGCACTAGAACAGATTCTAAACTTGGTGCCTCTGGCCGCCGCCTCAGGAGGCAACCGCATGGGCACGCCGGTGATCGTCGAGGCCGTCCGCACGCCGATCGGCAAGCGCAACGGCTGGCTCGCCGAGCTCAAGGCGACCGAGGTGCTCCGCCGCGCGCTGGTCCAGGTCATCGACCGGGCCGGCATCGAGCCTGGCATGGTCGAGGAAGTCGTCGGCGGCTGCGTGACGCAGGCCGGCGAGCAGGGGAGCAACGTGACCCGCAACGCGTGGCTGTCGGCCGGCAACGACGTACTCCCGTACACGACCGCGTGCACGACCGTCGATTCGCAGTGCGGCTCCGCGCAGCAGGCCAACCACCTCGTGGCCGGCCTTATCGCCGCCGGGGGCATGGACACCGGGATCGCGTGCGGCGTCGAGCAGATGAGCCACGTGCCGCTCGGGTCGAACGTGATGAACGGGCCCGGTCACTACAAGACCGAGCCGTGGCCCTACGACGACCCGCCCAACGGCCAGTTCGGCGCCGCCCAGCGCATCGCGGAGATGCGCGGGCTCACCCGCCAGGACCTCGACGAGTTCGGCGCCTGGTCGCAGCAGAAGGCGAAGGTGGCCTGGGACGAAGGTCGCTTCGAGCGCGAGGTGGCGCCGATCGACGCGCCCCAGGCCGACGGCTCGACGATGACCGTGTCACGCGACCAGGGGTTGCGCGAGACGACCGCGGAAGGGCTGGCGCAGCTGAAGCCCGTCGTCGACGGGTACATGATCACCGCCGGCAACTCGTCGCAGATCTCCGATGGCGCCGCCGCCGTGCTCTGGATGGACGAGGACAAGGCGAACGCGTTCGGCCTGAAGCCTCGTGCGCGACTGGTCCACCAGCTCGTCACCGGCTCCGACCCGTACTACCTGCTCGACGGGCCGGTCCACGCGACGCAGAAGATGCTCGACCGCTCCCGCATGTCGATGGCGGACTTCGACCTGTTCGAGGTCAACGAGGCGTTCGCGTCCGTCGTGCTGAGCTGGGCGCAGGTACACAAGCCCGACATGGACCGCGTGAACGTGAACGGCGGCGCCATCGCGCTCGGTCACCCCGTGGGTTCGACGGGCTCGCGCCTCATCACGACCGCACTGCACGAGCTCGAGCGCTCCGACAAGGAGTTCGCGCTGGTGTCGATGTGCTGCGGCGGCTCGCTCGGCACGGCCGGCATCCTGCAGCGCATCTGAGGCGCCCGCTCCCCCAACCCGCGTTGGGACACAAACCGGCGCTATAGACCCGGCTTCTGTCCCAACGCTGCCTTACTCGCCCGACGCGTACGTCGCGAGCAGGGCGCCGGTCGTCGTCCTGCTTCAGCGCCCTGCAGCGCCGTCGAGTTCTGCCACTCGAGCGGATCGGTGAGCGTCGTCGACGCCACGTCCTCGGGCCTGGTGTTCAGCGGCTCCGCGACCGGCTGCTCCTCCTCCGACGCGTGCGGCCAGTGGCCCGCGAAACCCTCGTACGTGCGCCGCCCGAGCAGGAAGCCGCCGGCCTCGTTCAAGTTCTTGGCCACCCAGTTCCGGGACGTGTCGTCGAAGTAGCGCAGATGCCAGCCCCCGTGCCGGAAGCCTCCGGACGTGTCCTCGTCGGGGGCGCCGGGCGCCTGCACGACCCCGTCGAGCGACATCCACTCGTTCACGATCACCTTGCGCATCTCGGCCTCCTTCCTAGTGCGGAGACGGGAGGCTCATTGGCCGCCGGTCGCTTCTCGTACCATGCCACGTCCCGGTAGCGGCCGAACTTGCGGCCGATGCTCGTCTGGACCGACGGGTCGTAGGCCGACATCGGGCGGAAGGGGCTGCTCGCCGCGAAGCCGATGACGCGATCATCGGCCGCGGCTACGAGCATCCGATGACGGCCGACGACGTGGTAGTGGCCGAACCACTCCCGCCGCTGCTCCATGGTGATGGGCTCGATGTGGAACGTGATGGGTGTCTCGCGGACGTAGTAGTTGAAGAAGTCGTTCAGCTGCGAGAGGTCGTCCTCGCGGCCCGGGCGGGTCAGCACCTCCGGAGCACGCGATCCCGTCACGATCTGACGCTACCGGAGGACTATTTCGTGGTTGTTTCCGCGTCATGGTCGATCGATGACGTGCGCTTCCAGATCCTTGTCTTGCTCACCGTCGCGACGTGCGTGTACTCGTCCCGCAATACCTGTCCCAACGGGGAGTCCTCGACGTGGTGCTTTCCGAAACCGCCGAGATCCCGGTGGCTGGCGTCGAGCACGAGCACCGGCGGCCGGGCGCGCACATCAGCGAGCAGCAGGTCCCATCGCTCGCGCAGACGTTGGTCATCGAGCGCGGTGTCACCGGCATACGCCTCCCTGTCCCCCAGTTGCACCAGGAACCGGTGGTGCACGAAGCGCCCGGCGACAGGTCGGTCGGAGCGCCAGTAGATCTCCGGCACGGCGCCCCAGACGAGAATCGGATCGTCGGGGCTGGTGTGCGCGTCGATGAACTGCACGATGCGATTGAGTCGCTGCGGCGTAGGCGCCGCCGGCGGTGTGAACGCGGCACCGACCGCGACGGCTGCGACCACCGCCGTCGTCGCCACCGCGATCGTCCTCGCCCTCGGACGCACCGCGTCGGAGCCGATGCCCGCGAGCACGCACAGCGGCGGCAGCGCCTGTTGGTAGTAGTGGAGACGAAAGCGAAGACCGGCGGCGACCGCGAGGAGACTTACGAGCAGCCACACGAAGACGATCACGCGTTGGCCGCGCCGATCCGGTGGCGAGTGTGCGGCGAGCCACACCGCGGGAGCGTGCAGGACTGCGAAGAGCGCCGTGACGAGAACGGCCACGCCGAGCACTCGCAGGTCGAGCCCGAATGCGTACTCGTCGTTCTCCATCCAGACCCAACGCGTCATCCCCGACAGCCCGAAGCTCGAACTGATCACCAACACGGCGACGATGAACCCGATCCCACCGGCGAGGAGGGATCGCACGGGACGCGATCCACGCGCCGCCACGAGCCCGACCGGGACGAGTGTGGCGAGAAACGGCTGCTTGAAGCAGGCCGCGATCCCGACGAGCGCGCCGGCGAGTGCGAACGCGTACGGCCGGCGGGGTGTCGGCCCGGCCCGTACGGCGACGAACACGGCGGCGACCGACGGGAGCACCGCCCAGAGCTCGAAGTTCGCGGCCTGGCCGTCGCGCGGCATGAACGCGACGGTGCCGAGCACGTACAGGAGCCCGCCCGTGACGCCCGCGCGACGTGACCCTCCGAGTTCGACGATGAGCGCCACGACGAGCACAGCCGTCACTGCGATCCACAACACGAGAAGGAGACGGACCGGACGGAAGTCGGTGCCGAAGACCGCCGCAACCGCGGCGTAGAGCACGGGCGCGAGGGGCGGCTTGCGGTCGATGACGTCCACGTACAGTTGCTGGCCTCGGAGCAGCGCCTCAGCTTGGACACCGATGTAGGCCTCGTCGCGCTCGAACCAGGGACGAATGAGCCCCGGCACGCGGGACACCAGCGCGACGACGAACAGAAGCCCGGCCGTCGGGATCCACCGCGTCATCCATCCGGCGGCGAACCCGCCGAGGCTCTGCCCGCGGGAAGCGCCGCTCAAGGCCGGCACCGTCACCGTTCGCCTCCAAGCATCGACGCCGTCCGATTCTGATACCCGCGCCGCGGGCGGCGTCAACCGTCGCGCGGGCTAACGGCGCGCGAACACAGCGCGAACCGCGCCGCCGATCTGCTGCATCGCCTCGTCGGCCTCGGGGAACAGCATCGGCATGCTCACGAAGCCGTGGATCATGCCGTCGTAGCGCCGCATGGTCGTGGGCACGCCGGCGGCGTCGAGCGCAGCGGCGTACGACTCGCCCTCGTCGCGCAACGGGTCGTACTCGGCGGTGATCACGATCGCCGGCGGTAGGTCGGAGAGGTCGGCAGCGCGGCAAGGCGACGCGAGGGGATGCATTCCATCGCCGTCGTCGCCGAGATACTGCGCCCAGAACCACTGCATGTCGGGCTTCTCCAGGAAGTACCCCTCGGCATTCTCGGTGTACGAAGCCGTGTCGCACGCCGCATCGATCACCGGATACACGAGGATCTGGAACGCGATCGGCGGCTCGCCTCGATCCCGCGCCATCTGCGCCACGACGGCGGCGAGGTTGCCGCCCGCGCTGTCGCCCGCGACCACGAGCGCGGCGGCGTCGGCGCCCAACTCGGACGCGTGCTCGTGGACCCACACGGTGGCTGCGTAGCAATCGTCGGTCGCCGCCGGGAAGCAGTGCTCGGGCGCAAGCCGGTACTCGACGCTAACCACGACCGCGCCGGTCGCGTTCGCCAGTCGCCGGCACGTCGCGTCGTGCGTGTCGATGGAGCAGAACACGAACCCTCCGCCGTGGAAGTAGGCGATGAGCGGCCGCGGACCGGATTCGTCAGCGGCCGGCGTATAGATGCGCACCGGCAGGTCGCCGCCCGGGCCGGGGATGACACGGTCGTCGACGGCCGCCACCGTCGGCGGCTCGTCCATCGCACCCATCAGCGCGCCAGCCGAGCGGGCCTGCTCCAGCGGCAGTTCCCACAGGGGCGGCACACCGGCGGCTCGCAACTGGTCGATCATCGTGCGTGCAGCGGGCGCGAGTGGCATGAGCCAGAATGGAACCTGTTCCAGCAGCAGCGTGTCAAGAAGCACAAGGAGAACACCATGACGACCGTCGCGCCCGACGCGATCTCCTCGCATCTCAATCAGGACGAGTTGCCCTGGGCGCAGTGGGGCGAAGGCGTCGAGGCCAAGGTGCTGCGCGTCTCGCGTGAGACGGGCACGTGGGTGATCATCAACCGCTTCGCGCCCGGCACGCGCATCCCCGCGCACCATCACGACGGCGCCGTCCACGCCTACACGCTCAAGGGGCGCTGGCACTACCTCGAGTACGACTTCGTGGCGTCGCCGGGATCGTTCATCTTCGAGCAGGCGGGCTCCACGCACACGCTCGAGGCGCTGGCCGACAGTGAGGAGCCGGTGGAGGTGTTCTTCGTCATCGAGGGCGGGCTCATCCTCTACGACGATGACGGCAACTACCTCGGCTACACCGATGCCCAGGCCGCGCTCGAGCTCTACTACGGCGCGCTCGACGCCGCCGGCATCCCCCGACCGAGCGGCGTCCTCGAATAGGTGCGTACCTGACCCGGAATAGTTCCGGGTGAGATACGCATCACTACGGCCTGGTGCCGACCGCCACCCACAGCTGACCGACAGAGCGGATCGTCTCGCCGAAGCGGCTGCGCAGCTCGGAGGCGGCCCGGTCCTGGATGTCCTGCCAGACCTGGCTGTCCGCCTGCTGTCGCATGTAGCGGGCGCGGGGTCGCCATTCGCGTCCGATGAAGTACTCGTCGATGGAGCCCCTCCAGTGGTAGCCGTGCAATTGGATGTCGGCGTCGGCGAGCCCGGCACCCCGCAAAGCGGCGTCGAGGTTCTCCCGGGGGCGAAGTCTGTCCTCTGACGGGACCGGAGGCATGGGCGGCGTGACGTCGATGCCGTGCGCGACCGCGAGGGACTCGAAGATCTCATCGGCCTGCGCCCAATCGCTCTCGCCCTCCGCCGGCGCGTCCGGACCCCAGGCGGTGCAACCGAATCGACCGCGGCCGCGCAGCACGCGCACGGCATCTGCGAGTCCGGCGTCGTAATCGCTGAGGTGCGAGAGCACGAGGTTCGCCAGCACCGCGTCGAACGCTCCGCTCGCGAACGGCAGTCCGGGCAACATCCCGACCACTCCGGCGAGCCCTCGCTCGACGGCCCGCCCGAGCATCGCGATCGACGGGTCGATCCCGAGGACGAAGCCGTCCTCGCCGACTGCTTCGCGCGCGACCTGCGCGGCGACACCGGTCCCCGTCCCTACGTCAAGGACGCGATCGCCGTTGCGCGGGGCGACAGCAGCTACCAGGTCGCGTGCGAGCGGAAGGAACCGCGGCACTGCCGCCTGGTCGTAGGCATCGACGACGGAGTCGTACGACTTCCACCCGGTCGGACGCGGGCCCGACGCAGCCACGGGCGTCAGAGTCGCGTCAAACGCGTCCCCGGGCAACCCTCACGTCGTCCGAGCTACTCCTCGACGAGCTTCTCCAGCTTCTGCGACGCCTCGACGAACTCGTCGACAAGGTCGAACATCACATCGCGCACCGGGCGCACCTTGTTCATGCGGCCGACGATCTGCCCGACCGGCATCGTCGTCAGCTCCTTCACCTGATACTTGTTGATCCGGCGTTGCGCGTCGCTGATGAGCATGTACTGCAGCGGCATTGGCAGCGTCCCCGGCGAGTCCTCGCGCTCCCACGCCTCCGTCCACTCGGTGCGCAGCATGCGGGCCGGCTTGCCCGTCCAGCTGCGCGACCGCACCGTGTCGCGCGCGCCGGCGTCGAGCAGCTTCTCCATCGTGACCGGGTTCGTGTCGCTCTCCGCCGTCGTGAGCCAGATCGAGCCCGTCCAGACGCCCTCGCAGCCGAGCGCGAGCGCGGCGGCGATCTGGCGCCCGGTCCCGATCCCGCCCGCGGCGAGCACGGGCGCGGGGGCGACGGCGTCGACCACGTCGGGCCACAGGATCAGCGAGGCGACGTCGCCGGTGTGCCCGCCGGCTTCGGTTCCTTGGGCGACGATGACGTCGACGCCCTGGTTCACGTGCCGTTCCGCCTGCGCCACGCTCCCGCACAGCGCCGCCACCTTCACGTCGTGCTCGTGCGCGAGGTCGACGACGTCCTTGGGCGGTGGGCCCAGCGCGTTCGCGAGCAGCTTGATCGGGTGCTCGAGCGCGATCTGCACCTGCTCGCGCCCCTTCTCGTGCACCCAGGCGAGCAGCCCGGACGAGCGCTCCTCCTCCGACAGCTGCGGCACGTCGTACTTCGCCAGCAGGTCCTCGACGAAGTCGCGGTGCTGCTGCGGGATCATCTCCTTGAGCTGATCGCCCATGCGGTCCGGGTCGAGCTCGCCCGCGCCCGCGTACTTCGCCGGCATGACGACGTCGACGCCGTACGGCTTGCCGTCGACGTGCTCGTCGATCCACTTCAGCTCGATCTCGAGCTGCTCGGGTGAGAACGCGAGCGCGCCGAGTACGCCGAACCCACCCGCTTTGCTGACCGCGGCCACCACGTCGCGGCAGTGGCTGAACGCGAAGATCGGCAGGTCGATGCCGAACATGTCGCACACGCGGGTCTTCATGCCTGTACCTCCGCCATCGTGGCCACCTTCTGGGCCCACGGGTAATCGGGCTTGCCGCTCGGGGAGCGCTGCACGACGTCGACGAGGTGCAGCTCGCGCGGCACCTTGAAGCCGGCGAGCCTCGTGCGGCAGTGCTCCTGGAGATCGTCGAGGGTCGGCGTGGCGCCGTCACGCGGTTGCACGACGGCGGCGACGCGCTGCCCCCACCGCTCGTCAGGGACGCCGACCACCACCGCGTCGTAGACCGCGGGGTGGGATTTGACCGCCGTCTCGACCTCCTCGGGGAAGATCTTCTCGCCCCCCGAGTTGATCGAGACCGAGCCCCGACCCAGGAGTGTGATCGTGCCGTCGGTCTCAACCGTCGCGAAGTCGCCGGGGATCACGTAGCGCGTGCCGTCGGGCCCGACGCAGAACGTCTGCGCCGTCTTCTTCGGGTCCTTGTAGTACTCGAGCGGGATGTTGCCCTTGCGGGCGACCTTGCCGACAACGCCCGAGCCCGGCTCGACCTCGCGCAGGTTCTCGTCGAGCACAACCGAGTCGCGCACGGCGGTGACCGTCGGGCCGCCTTTCATCGCCGTCTTGCCCGGCTGCACGAGCGTGTAGCCGTTGGCGCCGCTCTCGGACGCGCCGATGGCGTCGGAGAGGACGAGGTTGGGGAAACGCTCGAAGAACTGGTCTTTCACCGACGGCGAGAAGACCGCGGCCGTGCTCGACACGGCGACGAGCGACGACAGGTCGTACTCGTCACCCCGCTGCTGGATGGTCTCGATGAGCGGGCGGCCCATGGCGTCGCCCGTGATCATGATGAGGTTCACGCCCTCTTCGCCGACGAGCTGCCACACCCGGTGTGGGTCGAACTTCGATACGAGCACGACCTTGTTGCCGACGAAGCTCCCGCCCATGACGGCCCACTGGCTCGCGCCGTGCATCAGCGGCGCGATCGGCAGCGACGTCGTCTGCCCCTGGGCGAGGCCCTTCTCGACCATCTGCTCGGGCCGATCGACGCGCGTGCCCGCGACCACGTCGATGCCGCCGCCGAGCGCGAAGAACACGTCCTCGTGGCGCCAGACGACGCCCTTGGGCATGCCCGTCGTGCCGCCCGTGTAGAGGATGTAGCGGTCGTCGGGGGAGCGGGGGGCGAAGTCGCGCTCGGGTGAGCCGGATGCCACGGCTTCCTCGAAATCGAGCGCGTCGACGCCGGCGAGATCGGCGCCGCTTCCCTCCTCGATGACGATCGCGTGCCGCAGCATCGGCAGCTCGCCCCGCACGCCGGCCACCCGGGGCGCGAACTCCCGCTGGAAGACGAGCGCTTTCAGGTCGGCGTTGTCGAACAGATAGCGGAGCTCGTCCTCGACGTAGCGGTAGTTGATATTGACCCACACTGCCCGCAGCTTGAACACCGCCCACAGCGTCTCGATCCACTCGACCGAGTTGTAGGCGTAGATCCCGACGTGATCGCCCGGTCCGACGCCTTGGGCGGCGAGGTGGTGGGCGAGCCGGTTGGCCCGCTCCTCCATCTCTCTATATGTATGCCGCTTCCCGTCGCAGACCACGTACTCCCGCTCGCCGAAGTGGTCCGCCGCGTTCTCGAAGAGATCGGCGAGGTTGAACTCCACGCTCCGAGACTAGAACACGTTCTGATACGTCGTCAGACGCGGAGAGCTCGAGCTCGCCGCCGACAACGTTCTGACCAGGAGAAACACGCGAGCTCGGCGCTTTCGAGGCCCCGGGTGGTCACGAAATGGTCACGGGAGAGCGGCAAACCTGTTGCCGGCCTCCTCGAGCGGCCGGCGCCGCGAGCGCGGCGACCGCACGCGCGGCGCGCTCGTCGCCTTCACGTCGTCGTCGGCCGTGCCGTCGAGGGAGCAGTCGTTGCTCGCGTCGTAGTGGAACTGCTGCTCTTATTGGAGTCGGAACCACCGCAGGCGACCCCGAGAACTGTCGCGGGAGCGAGCAACATCGCGCAGACGCGCATCCGCGGTCGGTCCATCCTTCACCCCCTAGAACGCGCGCCTATGCAACAAGCCAGCGCGGCTGGGCTGCTGATTGTGTGATTACGACGGCAGTCGGTCGGACATCCGGTCGCACCGCATTGGTAATCCAGCCCCGCACACATCCTCCGGGCGTCAAGGGAACGTCACCGAACGGGAAGCCGGGCTTCGGGAAGTTGTCATAACCCGTGCCTGACGCTTCGGCTCGTGTGTTGTCCGCATAGACCAGCGTCCAGAGTCGATCGTTCACGGTCAGCCCTTGCGAGCGCGGCGCGCAGAACTCAGTATCCGCCGCCGCCCACACGTATCCGGGCGGATTCTGAGCATCTGCGGGCTGCGGACCAGTGGTAGCCACAGGTTGCTGGTATGCGTAAACGGCGGCGCTTGCGCCGCTGGTGAACTGCGCTCGTTCGCCCAACGCGAACTCCTGGTTGCGCTGGGCCACGGTCGTAGTCGGTTCCTGGTTGCGCTGGGCCACGGTCGTAGTCGGTTCGGACTTGCGCGCTTTCTCGTCGCCACCGCCACCGCCGCATGCGGCCGTCACCACGAGCAACGCAACAGCGATGATGCCTGCCCCTTTCCTCATCGCTTTCCCGTCTCGCTGCCGAGAGACCGGGTGGTGCCACAGCCGGTCAAGATGCTCTGCGACCTGCTCGTCCGCGTCGAGCGGCAGTTCGTCCCGCCCGAACGGCTGCTCGATGCCGCGCTTGCGACGACCTTCGTCACCCCTCCTCCCTGCTAGCTGGCGTGAGCGTAGGCCGTGGTCACAGCGCGGTCACGAACGACATGGACGGGGCCGGAACAGCCAGCACGGCGGCACCCAAGCGGACCGCGAATCCCATACAAAACAACGGGTCTGCCGTTTACATGGACGGGGCGGACGGCCGACGCGTGATTCTCTTTGAGTTCGATAGCACCGGGACCTACACGATCACCGGCGGGACCGGGTGCTTCACCGACGCCACCGGCAGCGGCCAGGCCACCACGCATTCGTCGCAAAACGATCCCAACAATGCCTCGCTAGAACCAGCGGCAACGGGATGATGACCCTCAAGAGACGCCCCAACTGCCCCTACTTCCAAGGATGACCACTGCGCGATCCTGCTGAGTCCGGCATCACGCCGCCGTTCACAAGGCGCTTCCCTTGGCCGATTCGGAGATGCCCTCGGGTGCGACCAGGATGCAGGTAACGAATCGGTCGTCGAGCTCCCAGTCCTCGGCGCTCGGGTAGAGGTAGCGGATCTGGAGCGAGGACGACCCGTACTCGCTTCCCACGTAGTTGTCGAACCGCTCGCGGCACTCTTCGGAGGCTCGCATGCTCAGCGCTTCGTCGCCGAGATACTCGGCGCCTGATGGTTCCGGGAACTCGACGTCGGCGAAGGCCTCGGACGTGTGCGTGGTGGCGCACGGCACCACGGCGACGAACTGGTTGCCGCTCGGTGGTTCCGGTCCGCCCGGCGCCTCTGAGAAGCAGTCGCCCTCGCGCAGATCGGAGGCGACATCACCGAAGAAGAGCGCCCACTCGTCGAACGGGTCGCAAGCCTCGTCGTAAATTGCTCGGGTCAGGCGCGGCGGGAAGGTCGAGGCCAACTGACGGAGGTCATCGTAGAGCCCGACGCCGGTGTCGGCGACGTTGCGCGCAAGCGCTGCGCGCTTGTCGAGAAACGCTTGTCTGTTGGGACCGACTATTCCGATCGCGTCACGGAGCAGCTGACGCACAGCAGAACGAAGTTGACGGAACGCTTGCTTCAGGTCGCGGGCGATCGCATTACCGCCCTCTGTGTCGGGTTCCCCGGCGTCCTCGAGGTTCTTGAGGAGGTTGTCCGTCGCCTCGAGCTCGGCCTCGAAGAGCGTTCGGAGGTGCCTTCTCTCGAGGCGCGGGTCGTCCTCCTCGATCGGGTAGGCGTCGAACTCGCGATCGTCGATTTCGGACGTCCAATCGTCGATCGCCTCGCAGATGGACGCCGCCCAGTCGCCGGGCAAGACGCGGCCAGCACCCATCGTGGCAGCAGGGGGTGAATGCCATGGTTGCGGAGAGCACGAGCGAGAGCGGCAAGCCCACCGAAAGGGCCGAACCACCGCGGGATGTGCTGGCGGAGCGGTCCATGCTCGTACTGCCCCTCGTCCCGGTTGGGACCTTAGGTCGATTCGGCCACCGTGGTCGGCCGGGCGGTACCTTCTTGTCGGTCTCCGATTCAGACGCATCCAGGACGACGGTCCGGGGTGATGCTCAGCGCGCGTCAGGCCGCCGATCTCACTCGGGCCCGGGAGCGGCTCAGGCCGCACATAACGACGGCCGCGTCGACAGGCAATCAGAGCGCATAACCGGTGCGGTCTCAGGTGGTCATCGCAACGCCTCGTCGAGTGCTTCGGATGGTGACAGCCAGCCGAGCGTCTGTCGAGGACGGTTGTTGAGTTCTGCGGCGACGGCGTCGAGGTCGGCTTGGGTGTGAGCTCTGAGGTCGCTGCG
>JBKOWY010000019.1:0-13143 GCA_046724655.1 Actinomycetota bacterium | reverse complement strand
CGCCGGCTTCGACTCCTTCATCGCAACACGGCAGGTCGGCGACACCGGTTCTGTCGTCGGCTTCGTCGACCTCCGCATCGGCGAGCCCGTCGACACCTTCGGCGGCTCCACCGGCGAGGGGAAGACCATGGGTGGGACCGGAAGCCTGACCGGAAGTATTCCGCAGTCGCCGAACGATGTGGTCACGTTCCTGAGTGACATCGATCGTCTTCCTGACTGGAACATGCACATCACGAAGGTTCTCGACCGGCCGGATGCCATGAGCCCCGGCGTCCAGTGGGTGGTGGAGATGAAGGCGCTCGGTAACAGCTGGCCGAGTCGCTCGAAGGTCCAGGAGTACGACCCCGCCGGGCTCGTGTTCGCGTACCGGTCGTGCACGGACGACGGCAACCCGTCGTACGCGAGCTGGCGCTGGATCGTGGAGCCCGCCGCCGAGGGCGGGTCGCGGGTCACGGTCAGCTGGGACCTCAACCCCGCCACGTTCTGGCGACGCGTCCTCCTCGCGCGCATTCGCGCTCATCAGCTGCGCCGCGAGGTGCCGGCGTCGATCGACGCCCTGGCGCGGGCGTTCCAGGAGTCGGCTGCTTGACCATGACCGCGGTCGGACAGCGGCCGCGGCTCGGGGTGGGTGCGAACTGGCGCCAGTTCACGCTCCTCGTCGTCGTCAATGCGTTCGTCGGCGCGATGGTCGGCATGGAGCGGACCGTGGTCCCACTCCTCGCCGAGCAGGACTTCGGCATCGCGTCGGCATCGGCGACCCTCTCGTTCCTCGTCGCGTTCGGCATGGTCAAGGCGGCGACCAACCTGGCTGCCGGGCACTTCTCCGACCGCTACGGGCGCAAGCCATTGTTGGTCGCGGGGTGGGTTGCGGCGCTGCCCGTGGCGCCGATGATCATCTGGGCGCCGAGCTGGGGCTTCGTGGTCGCGGCCAACGTGTTCCTCGGCATCAACCAGGGCCTCGCCTGGTCGACGACGGTGATCATGAAGATCGACCTCGCCGGTCCTCGCCGCCGCGGGCTCGCGCTGGGGCTCAACGAAGCGGCCGGGTACGGCGCGGTCGCCGTCGCCGCGTTCTTCACCGGAGTGCTTGCGTCGCGGTATGGGCCTCGACCGGCTCCGTTCCTCCTCGGCATCGGGATCGCGATCACCGGCCTCGTGTTGTCGGTCGTCTTCGTCCGTGAGACGCGCGGTCACGCGGCGGAGGAATCGCGGGCGCACGCCGAACTTCCCGAGCCACGCGCCTTCCGTACGACGTTCGTCGAGACGACGCTGCGGGATCCGAGCCTCTCCGCGATCTGCCAGGCCGGCCTGGTCAACAACCTCAACGATGCGATGGTCTGGGGGCTCGTCCCGCTCTTCCTCGCAAGTGAGGGACTCTCAGTGAGTCAGATCGGTGTCGTCACCGCCATCTACCCGGCGTCGTGGGGTCTCGCGCAACTCGCCACCGGCGCCTGGTCCGATCGCGTGGGGCGCAAGCCTCTCATCGTCGCCGGGATGTGGCTCCAGGCCGTCGGCATCCTCGGCTTCGTCGCCATCGCAAGCTACGGCGGCTGGGTCGCGAGCGCGCTCGCCATGGGACTCGGTACCGCGCTCGTGTACCCGACGCTCATCGCTGCCATCAGCGACCGCGCGCATCCGGCCTGGCGGGCCTCCGCCGTCGGGGTGTACCGGCTCTGGCGCGACCTCGGGTACGCAGCCGGCGGGCTCCTGGTGGGCCTGGTCGCCGACGCGGTCGGCATGTCGAGCGCCATCGTTGCCGTTGGCGTGCTGACCGCCGTCTCCGGCGTCGTCGTCGCAGCTCGAATGCGCGACGCCATACGCTCGGTATGTGGAAGCAGAGACCCATTACGCGAAGAGCGGTGACGCGCACATTGCGTATCAGGTTCTCGGCGAAGGGCCTCCCGACCTGGTGTACCTGTCTTCGGGAACGATCTCGATCGACTCCATCGACGACGAACCCGGCTTTGCGCGCTTGCACCGCGATCTCGCCTCCTTCAGCCGGCTGATACGGATGGACCTCCGGGGCGTCGGCCTGTCGGACCCGATTGACCCGTCGGTACCGCCCGCGCTGGAGCAGTGGGTCGACGACGCGCTGGCCGTGTTGGACGCCGCCGGGTCGGAGCGAGCAGCGCTTTGCGGCGCCGATGAGGGCGCGCTGGTTGCGATGCTCACCGCGGCGACGCATCCGGCGCGAACGTCGGCCTTGATCTTGTTGAATGCGTATCCACGCCTGCTACGCGACGACGACTACCCGCAGGGTATGCCCGAGCATCTCGTCGACCGCTTTACGCAGTCGGTGCTTCCCGACGACGGAGGCGAGGGATCATTTGCGGACCTCGAGTTGTTCGTTCCGAGCGTGGCCTCCGACCCTCGGTTCCGTCAGTGGTGGCAGCGGGCCGGGAACCGCGGCGCGAGCCCGGCGACAGCACGCGCGCTCGCGCGGACACGGTTTCAGAGTGACCTGCGTCCGGTGCTGCCCGCGATCCAGGTGCCGACCCTGGTCATCCACCGCAAAGAGAATCGCGCGTCGCTCGTCGGCCACGGCCGGTACTTGGCCGAGCACATCCCGGGGGCCAGTTACTTGGAGCTGCCGGGCGCCGAGCACCTCCCGTACGTCGGGGACAGCGACGCCATCGTGGCCGAGATCGAGGAGTTCCTCACCGGCATGCGTCGAATCGAGACTGATCGAGTCTTGGCGACGATCCTGTTCTGCGACATCGTGCACTCCACCGATCTCGTCAGCGAGCTCGGCGATCGGCGCTGGCGCGACCTTCTCGACAGTTACTACGGGATGATCCGTCGTCAGCTCGAACGATTCGCCGGTCGCGAGATCAAGACGATCGGCGACGGGCTGCTCGCGACGTTCGACGGTCCGGCGCGTGCGATCCGCTGCGCCCAGGCGATCCGCGACGGCGCCCAGCAGCTGAGCCTCGACGTGCGCGTCGGGCTGCACACCGGTGAGGTGGAGAAGATGGGGGACGACATCGGCGGGGTTGCCGTTCACATCGCAGAGCGCGTCTGTGCGAGTGCCGGGCAAGGGGAGGTGCTGGCGTCGCGCACGGTCGTCGACCTGGTCGCCGGGTCGGGTATCGCGTTCGACGACCGCGGTGAACACGAGCTCAGGGGCATTCCCGGTCGATGGCAGCTTTACGCGGTGACCCAGTGATGCGGCCCGAGGCGAGCAGACACGAGCCAGACCAGATGAGACGAGGAGGCGACGGCGCATGACCACTGACCCACGCGAGCAGGCCGCCATCGATGCGGTGCCGAAGCAGCTGTTCATCGGGGGGGAGTGGCGGCCGGCCGCGTCGGGCAAGACCTTCCCGGTCGAAGACCCGGCTACGGGCGAGCCGCTCTGCGAGGTCGCCGACGCTCACGCGACCGACGCGCTCGCCGCGCTCGACGCCGCGGCGTCGAACCAGGAGTCGTGGGCCGCGCACCCACCCCGCCAGCGCGGCGAGATCCTGCGCCGTACCTACGAGCTGCTCATGGAGCGCGCCGACGACCTCGCGCTGCTGATGACACTCGAGATGGGAAAGCCGGTCGCGGACTCGCGCTCCGAGATCGTGTACGCGGCCGAGTTCTTCCGCTGGTTCTCCGAAGTCGCGGTGCGCATTGATGGCCGCTACACCGTCGAGCCCGGCGGCAGCGGGCGGATCCTCGTGCTGCGCCAGCCGGTCGGTCCCTGTCTGTTCATCACGCCGTGGAACTTCCCCACCGCGATGGGAACCCGCAAGATCGGGCCTGCGGTCGCGGCCGGTTGCACGATGGTCGTCAAGCCGGCGGGACTGACGCCGCTCTCGATGCTGGCGCTGGCCCAGGTGCTCACCGAAGCGGGGCTGCCGCCGGGTGTGCTCAACGTCATCACGACGACGAGCTCGGGCGCGACGACCGGCCCCCTCCTCGAAGACTCGCGGCTGCGGAAGCTCTCGTTCACCGGCTCCACCGAAGTGGGCAGGCAGCTGATCGCGGCGTCTGCAAACCAGGTGCTCCGGGTGTCGATGGAGCTCGGTGGGAACGCGCCGTTCCTCGTCTTCGACGACGCCGACCTCGACGCCGCCGTCGACGGCGCGGTGCTGGCCAAGATGCGGAACATCGGCGAGGCGTGCACCGCCGCCAACCGCTTCCACGTCCACGAGTCGGTCGCCGACGAGTTCGCGGCGCGACTCGCCGAACGGCTCGCCGCCATGCGCGTCGGGCGCGGCACCGAGCCCGGAGTCGAGGTGGGCCCGCTCATCGAGCCCAAGGCGCGTCAGAAGGTCGCCGAGCTCGTCGAGGACGCCCGCAACGGGGGCGCGAAGCCCCTCGTCGGTGGCGAGCCGCTCGACGGTCCCGGCTACTTCTACGCGCCGACGGTGCTGCGCGATGTGCCCTCCGACGCACGCGTCCTGAAAGAAGAGATCTTCGGGCCGGTGGCGCCGATCGCGACCTTCATGCACGACGACGAGGCCCTACGAGCGGCGAACGACACCGAATACGGCCTGGTTGCGTACGCATACACGCGGAACCTCGACCGGGCGTTCCGCGTCATCGAGGGGCTCGAGACCGGGATGGTCGGTCTGAACCGCGGGCTGGTCTCGAACCCGGCCGGCCCGTTCGGGGGAGTGAAGCACTCGGGGTTCGGTCGGGAAGGCGGCCACGAAGGCATCGAAGAGTACGTCGAGGTCAAGTACGTCGCTGCCCAGGTCGGCCAGTAACTTGCGGCGTCGAGAACCGGGAAGAATCTGCCGAACCATCGTGATCGGAGGAGTGCCGCATGGCCGGGTCGAGCGCAACGCTGCATGAATCGCCGGAGAAGCTCGGGTCGGAGACGATCGATCGCCATCGGGCGACCGTCTCGATCATGGAGGAGCTCGAGGCGATCGACTGGTACGACCAGCGGGCCGCCGCCAGCGACGACGACGAGCTACGAGAGATTCTCGAGCACAACCGGGACGACGAGAAGGAGCACGCGGCAATGGTGCTCGAATGGTTGCGCCGCCACGACTCCGCGCTCGACGAGGAGCTGCGGCGCTACCTCTTCACGGAGGGCTCGATCGTCGCCAAGGCGCTCGAGGCGGTGGAGGAGGAGGCCGGCGACGGGTCGGACGGCGGCTCGGGGTCGCTGGACATCGGCAGCCTGCGGGCGGAGGTAACGCCGTGAACCACCTGCTGCGGGAGCTCGCTCCGGTCTCGGGCGACGCGTGGGCCGCGATCGAAGAAGAGGCGTCGCGCACGCTGCGCCATTTCCTTACGGCCCGCAAGGTCGTGGACTTCTCGGGGCCGCACGGTTGGACGCACTCCGCCGAGACGCTCGGACGCGTCGACGCGCTCGGCAGCCCGCCGTCAGCGGGGGTCGAGGCGGCGATCCGGCGTGTGCAGCCGCTGGCGGAGCTCCGCACCCCGTTCGAGATGTCCCGTCGAGAGCTCGAGGCGATCGACCGGGGCTCGCTCGACTACGACACCCAGCCCATCATCGATGCCGCTCGCCAGGCTGCGACTGCCGAGGATGCAGCGGTCTTCCACGGGTACGGCGCCGCCGGCATCCACGGGGTCAGCGAGAGCACACCGCACGCCCCCGTGGTCATCGGTGACGACTACAACGACTATCCGCGCACCGTCGCTCGGGCCGTCGCAACGCTTCAAACCGCCGGCATCGCCGGTCCGTTCACGATCGCGTTGGGGCCCCGGTGCTACACGGGGGTCATCGAGACGACCGAGCACGGCGGATACCCCGTGCTCGACCACATCCGGCTGATCCTCGGCGGCCCCGTCGTGTGGGCGCCGGCGGTGGACGGCGCGATCGTCGTGAGCTTGCGTGGCGGCGACTTCCAGCTGACGTGCGGACAGGACTTTTCCATCGGCTATCTCGATCACGACGCCGACACCGTGCGCCTGTACCTCGAGGAGAGCATGACGTTCAGCGCGTACAGCCCCGAGGCCGGAGTCGCGCTCGTCTACGCCGACTGAGTTTCGAAAATCGCAAGGGTTCAAACCGCGACTCGCCCGCCGGGTACGGGTAGCGTGCTCCACATGTGGCAACGAGCACTGCGCATCGGCGTCTACGTCCTCATCGGGTTCGTGGTCGGTTCGCTCATCCTCGGCACCATCAAGGGGAACGAGTTCGTCGGCAACATCGTCTACGGACTGTGGACCGGAGCGATCGCGGGCGCCATCGTCGCGATCGTCTACGCCGGGGTGAGCGCGGCGAGGCAACACCAGTAGGCGACGCGCCGCATCACTGGAGCGGCCGCGGGTCGCTTTCCTGGATGGCGTGGAAGACGTCGTCGCCGATGGGCAATGGGGCGCATCCATGGTTCTTCTCGCAGACGCCGTCGAATCGAGCCTCCGACCCTTGGTGACAGCTGGCGCAGTTGCCGCCGAACCTGTTCACCACGTCGGCCGTGCCGCGCGTCTGGATCTCGGTGCCGGCGGCGGAGACAGACAGGAAGAAGAACTCCCAATCCCGCGTGGCAGGACTGAACCCCTCCTGTCGCTTCACCATCGCCTCTTGCGGCACGAGCTGGATGATCGTGCCGACCGGATACACACCGCCGCGCGGTGAGTTGGCGACGGCCATCGCTTCGTCGAGATGTCCGAGCCGGTTGTCGATGTAGAAGCCGCGAATCTTCGTCATGGTGTGGAGGTTCCGGAAGTCGCTCGCCTGGGCGACGAAGTCCTCGCGCGGCTTCTGTTTGGCGTTTTTCGCGTCACCAGAGGACCCGTGACTGCACGCGCCGAACGCGATCGCGAGCACCACGGTCAGCGCTGCTGTTGCTGACCACGATGTGAGTGCGTAGCGCCATCGGGTGGGCACGCCGGCTCCCTCGTCCCCTCGCTCCCTGAAACTACGTCACCGAGGTGCGAGCAGATTGCGCCTGAAGGGGTTTAGGGAGGATTCTGGAGAAGGGGCGGAACCGCTCCAGCAGGCCGTCGACGCCGGCGCCGTGCAGCGTCATGCCCCCGTCGACGACCAGGTTCTGGCCGGTCACGAACCGGGCCAGGTCGGAGCTCATGAACACCACGGCCTCCGGTCACGATCGCCCGCCGGCCGTCGAGCAGACCCATGCGCGCCTCCTGGGCGGATGGGCATCGTCACGACGGGCCGCGCCGCGCCACGCCACGCCGGTCGGGGTCGACCAAGATGGCCCGCGATGTGGACCACCATGCTCAAGGGCATCATGGCCCGCAAACTGCGGCTGGCGTTGACGACGCTCGCCGTCCTGTTGGGCGTGGCCTTCGTGACCGGCACGTTCGTGGTGACGGACACGATGGAGCGGTCGTTCGACCAGATCTTCCGGCGGACCGTCACCGACATCGACCTCGTCGTACGAGCCCGCGACCCCTACACGGGTGGCGGGTCGCAGCGGACGCGCATCCCTGATTCGTCGCTGAACGCCGTCCGTCGCGTGGACGGCGTCGCGACCGCGGACGGCACCGCCTTCGGGTATGCGCAGTTCGTCGACGCGAACGGCAACTCGATCCAGAACGGCCTCGCGCCGACGTTCGGGCTTTCGTGGCCGGAGTCGGGATCAGGTCCACTCCGTCTCGCCGACGACGGCAAGAGCAGGGCGCCACGCGGCAGCCGTGAGGTGCTCATGGACGACGGCACCGCCCGCGAGCACGGGTTCCGTGTCGGCGACCGCGTCCGCGTGCTCCTGCAAGGACCGGCCCAGCAGTTCACGATCGTCGGGCTCTTCGGGTTGAAGGGCCAGGCCGATCTGGGCGGCGTTACCGTGGCCGCATTCGACCTCCCGACGTCCGAGCGTGTGCTCGCGGCGCCCGGCCTGGTCGATGCGATCAACGTGACGACCGCGCCCGGTGTCCCGGCGGCAGAGGTCGTGGCCGGAATCGAGTCCGCGCTCAGTCCCGGTTACGAGGTCGTGTCGGCGGCCAAGCTGGCCGAGGAGCGGGCCGAGCCGATTCGGCAGGGCGTCGGCAACCTGCGCAGCGCGCTCGTCGGGTTCGCGGCCGTTGGCGTCGTGGTCGGCTCGTTCATCATCTTCAACACGTTCGCCATCCTGGTCGCGCAGCGAACCCGGGAGCTCGGCATGCTGCGTGCCCTAGGGGCGAGCAGAGCGCAGGTGCTGGGGTCGGTCGTCGCCGAGGCTGCGATCATCGGTGCGGTGGCCGCGGGTATCGGTCTCGTGGCCGGGATCGGATTGGCGCGGCTTCTGCTCAGAGTTGTCGGCTTCACCCAGCTCGGTCTCGGCGCCCCCGAGGCCACCGCCGTGGTACTCGTTCGGACGATCGTGATCGCCGTGCTCGTCGGCCTTCTCGTCACGGTCGGTTCCGCGATCATCCCCGCGGTACGCGCGGCGAAGACGTCGCCGGTGGAGGCGATCAACGAGCTGCCGCGCGTCGCCGGATCGGCGCCGCTGCGGCGGCGCGGCGTGCTCGGTGTGCTGGTCGCCGTCGCCGGCGTCGTGACATTGGCGTTCGGGCTCCGGATCGACCCCGCCGAGCTCGTGCAACGCATCGAGGTAGTCGCGGTAGGAGCGCTCCTCGCGTTCTTCGGTGTCGTGATGCTCGTCGCCACCTTCGCCCGTCCGATGTCGGGCGCGATCGGGTGGGTGTTGTCACGGCGGGGCGTCACCGGACGACTCGCGCAGGGCAACGCCATGCGCAATCCACGACGGACGGCAGCGACGTCGTCGGCGCTCGTTGTGGGCTTGAGCCTGGTGTGCCTGGTCGCAATCGTCGCCGCTTCGGTGAAGTCCTCGATCCGGTCGGGCGTGGGCGAGGGCGTCCGCGCCGACTACGTGCTGAGCGCCGAAGGGCTGACGGGTTTCTCGCCCCAGGTCAGCGTGCGGGCTGCGGCGCTGCCGGCGGTACAGGCGGCCACGGGGTTGCGCCTAGGTCGGGTGCGCGTCGGCGCTCGTGACCCGCTCCTCATGGCCGTGGATCCCGCCGTGCTGCGACAGGTGCTCAACCTCGACATCCAGAAGGGAGGCGTCCAGGGACTCGTTTTGGGTGGCTTGCTGATCGCCGAGGACGAAGCCGATCACTACGGCGTCGGCCCGGGCGACAGGCTCCGCGTCACGTATCCGCTCACGGGTCCCACCGACGTGCCGATCGTGGGCGTGTACGCGCGCAAGCAGTTCACGGGTGGCTATCCCGTACCCCTCGGGATCCTGTCGATCGCAACCGAGGAGAAGAACTTCGGGGGCACGCAACAGGACTCGCTCGTGTACGTGAAGGCGAAGCCAGGCCAGAGCGCGGCAGCCCGCACCCAGATCGAGCGCGCCATCGGCAACGAGTTCCCGAACGTCAAGATCAACTCGCGCGCCGAGTTCCAGAACATGCAGGAAGGAACCGTCGACCAGTTCGTGGCCGGGCTTGTCGCGCTGCTCGTCCTGTCGGAGATCATCGCCGTGCTCGGAATCATCAACACGCTGCTGTTGTCGGTCTACGAGCGGACTCGCGAGCTGGGGTTGTTGCGGATCGTCGGGATGTCGCGCGTGCAGCTGCGCCGCATGGTGCGTGGCGAGTCGATCATCATTGCCGTGATCGGTGGGGTCGTCGGGCTCGGGGTCGGGATCTTCTGGGGCTGGGCGTTCACCACCGCTCTGCGCGAGCAAGGCCTCGACCAGTTCGACGTGCCGCCATTGCAGGTCGCGGGCTTCCTCGTGTTCTCGGTGATCGCGGGGACGATCGCGGCGTTGCTCCCGGCGTGGCGGGCGTCACGACTCGACGTGCTCGAGGCAATCGCCGAGGAGTGACGGCCAGGCCCGCTGGTACGATCGTGCGCTCCGGGCGGTTAGCTCAGGGGGAGAGCACTTCCTTGACGCGGAAGGGGTCAGAGGTTCAAATCCTCTACCGCCCACACTGAAACTGCAGGTCAGCGGGGGTTTACGCCCTCGCTGATTCGCGTGACGGCGCCGTTGGGCCGCGGCTGGGCCGCGAGAGATTCCGCGTAGGTGTCCGCGAGCAGCGCGTCGAGGCGATCGTCGGTGCCCGGGAACAGGTGGCCGTACGTCGCGAGCGTCGTCGTGACGCGCGCGTGCCGGAGCTTTGCAGCGACCTCGAGCGGGTTGGCGCCGACGTGGATGAGCCACGACGCGCAGGCATGGCGCAGGTCGTGGAACCGTGCCCCGGCTGGAGCGCCCGCGGCGACCACGGCTCTGAGCCAGCGTCGACGGAAGTTCGACCGTCGTAGCGGCGTGCCATCGTCGCTCGTGAACACGAGGCCGCGCTGCGGCTCGGGGTCGGGGAAGCGGGCGATGTGCACGCCGAGCTCGTCGGCGAGGAAGGGCGGGAAGCTCACCTGGGCCCGTGAGGTACGCGTCTTCGGCGGTCCGAAGCCCAGCTCGCCGTAGACCTCGACCAGGACCTCGGCGACGTCGACGCGGCGGCGCAGGAAATCCACCCGTCGCACTCGCAGTCCGGTCAACTCGCCCCAGCGAAGGCCGGTATACGCCGCTGTCAGGACGAGCGCCCGGTACCTGGGATCGATGGTCTCAGCGATCGCCGAGACGTGGTCTGGTGCGAGCAGAACGGGCTCAGAGCGCACGTCAGACGGGAGCTGGACGCGCCTGCACGGCGACGCCGCGATGAAACCCGCGTCGGCTGCGTCGCCGAGCACACGAGCAAGCAGCTGGTAGCACTTGCGAATCGTCATCGGCGCTAGGCCCACCGCTTCGAGCTCGGCGACCCAAGCCTTGACGTCAGTCGTGGTGATGTGCGCGAGCTGACGGCTCCCGAAGGTCGGCAGCACTCGAGTTCGCATGAGCGTGGCGTCGCGCGCTCGAGTCGAGCGCCGTCGATTGACCCGAGTCGTCTCGACGCGCGCCGCAAGCTCATCGAAGGTCGTCCGGCCGAGCGCGGGATTGCGCCATTCGCCGCGCAGTTTGGCGGTCTCGACGGTGGCAAGGAAGGCCTCGGCGTCGCTCTTTCGGACGAAGCTTCGCGATCGTTCCTGACCATCGGGGCTGCGACATCGCGCCCGCCATGGTCGCTTGTGCCGACCGCGCTTCTCGACGTGCGCCATCGTGAGACTTGTACATCGCGCGTCAAGAAGCGTCGCGGTGCCGCTCCAGCCAGTGTTCAATGTCGCGAACTCGATAGCGAACGTGTCGACCGACGCGGTAGCCGCGCGGCCCCTCGCCACGCGAGCGCCAGCGGTAGATCGTGCGCAGCGGCAGTCCGAGAAACCTGGCGACTTCGCCAGGGCTCATCAATGGTTCGATACCTGACGGGCGACCGTTCTGATTGTCGAGCGATCCTGTTGCGGACGTCATCGTGGGCCTCCTCGGATGCTGCGCGTTCTCGCGCGTTCACCCTCACCAAGTGCCACCGCGCCCCGCCCGCGACCACGGGAGTGCGCAGCAGTTGGCATCGCTGCGTGTCGAGCGCGAAACGGGAAGTTGGGATGGAACGCGGACGCGAGCGCGGGAAGTTGGGATCGACGCGTGGAGACTTGGGATCGGCCGCCTAGGTGCTCACGAAGTGAGAACCTACAAGTGTGTCTGCGGTGAACTATTGGGTTTCCGCGGGCTTGAAGCCTTCGCATTGCGCTGCCAGTCGCGCGAGGTCCCTTGGTGGTTGCGTGGTGCGTTGTTCTCGACGGGTGGTCGCGTTGTGATAGTGATCTCTCGATCGGGTGATCTTCGACCCTTTTGCTCGTGACGGGACGGGTTTGCAGGTCACGCTGCACAGATCGGCAGTTCTGCGCTTTGGTCAGGCGGGCTCGAGCGTGAGGACACTGGCGCCCGCCGCGCGGCCGGCGACGGCGCTCCTGAGCGCTGTGGCCGCCTCCGCTAGCGGAAGTGTCGCCGCGACGCGCAGCGAGAGCTGCCCTTGGGCGAGTGTTGCGACCAGTGCGGCAAGCCGTGGGCCGTCGGCTCGGACGTACACGTCTACGACCGTGACCCCACGTTCGGGCGGCGGCGGATCGGTAGTGATCGTCGCGAGGCGGCCTTCGTCCGCCACCGCCTGCAGTGCGGTCGCTGCGCCGCTGGGGGCCGCGTTCACGGCGGCCTCCACTCCCTGGCGGTCCGGAGACGCGTCTCGCACGCGGGCCGGCCATGCGGGATCGTGATAGTCGACGACGAGACGCGCGCCGTAGTCGCGGACGCGCACGGCACTCGCGGGGCCCGCCGTCGCGACGACGGTCGCTCCGCGCGCGACCGCGAGCTGCACGACGAGTCCGCCGGTCACGCCGCCGGCGCCGTGCACAAGGACCCACTCCCCGGCGGGGGCTGGTGCGACCTCGGTGAGCGCCTGGTCCGCGGTGAGTGCCGGCACCGGGAACGCGGCCGCGGCGTCCCAGGGGACGGGGGCCGGCTTCGGGGCGACAAGCTCGGCCGGAGCGACAAGCCGCTCCGCCCACGCCCCCTGGTGTCGCAGCGGCAGTGGGTGAGTGAGCACATCGTCACCCGGTACGAAACTCGTCACATCCTCGCCGACGGCGGCGACAACTCCCGCTGCCTCGACGCCGAGCACCAACGGTGGTCGGCGGCCGACATCCCACTCGCCGACCCGGACGATCTCGTCCCAGCTGCCAACCCCTGCCGCGTGCACCGAGATCACGACCTCGTCCGGAGCAGGAGACCCTGGCGCCGCGAGTTCGAGCAAACGCACGTCATCGCCGAACGCGTCGATGCCGGCGGACCGCATCCGTCGCATAGGCCACCACCTCCACATCGAACTCTAGAACCGGCGAGTCCGGACCCTGAAGCCGACGGAATTGGTATCGGCGACGTCGAAACGACAGAAGCACACCGAATGCCTGCGGTCTCAGGTGGTCAACGCAACGCCTCGTCGAGTACTTCGGATGGTGACAGCCAGCCGAGGGTGTGTCGAGGGCGGTTGTTGAGTTCTGCGGCGACGGCGTCGAGGTCGGCTTGGGTGTGAACACTGAGGTCGCTGCGCTTCGGGAAGTACTGACGCAGCAGACCGTTGGTGTTCTCGTTGCTGCCGCGCTGCCAAGGGCTGCGAGGGTCACAGAAGTAGATGGTGACGCCGGTGTCGACGCTGAAGCGCGCGTGCTGGGCCATCTCCTTGCCGTGATCCCAGGTGATCGACCGTTGGAGCTGTTGGGGCAGCGTCACGATCCGTGCGGCAAGGGCGTCGGCCACGACGTCGGCTTGGTGCCCGTTGGGGAGTCCGACGAGGAGTACGAAGCGGCTCTGGCGTTCGACGAGCGTGGCGACGGCGCTCATC
>JBKOWY010000064.1:0-6573 GCA_046724655.1 Actinomycetota bacterium | reverse complement strand
TCCGCGCCCGCGCCTTCGGTCAGCACGAGGTTGCGGTTGGTCTGATTCGCCACTGCCTTGCGGGCCGCCGGTCGAAGGCGGATCAACCCCGAGTACACGGAGTGCGCCTGGTCCTCGACGGCGCCCTTGAACAGCAGGTCGCTGCGCGTGTTGGGCGCGTCGTGATCTTGGAGGGTGCGGAAGTCGAGCATCTGGCTGTGGTCGCCGAAGTACACGGCGGTGAGGTCGCTCTCGCCGCTGTCTCCGTCGAGCAGCGACTCGCTGCGGAGGCGCGCGTAGTCACCGCCCAGCGCGACCGCCGCCGAGTGCAGCGACGCGTCACGCCCGACATGCGCCCGCTGCAGCGCCACCTGCCACGTCTGCGGGCCGTGCTCCTGTACCGACAGGTAACGCACCCGCGCGTTGTCGCCGACGACCAATTCGACGACCGCATCGACGAAGTGGCCCGCCCCTGGTATGTGTGGCGAGCCGAACCGGTCGAGGACCGTCACCTCGGCGCTCTCCTCCGCCACCACGAGCGTGTGCGGGAACGTCGCCAGCCCCTCGCCCTCCGACCAGTGCAAGACGATGATCGGCTTGTCGACGACGACACCAGCCGGGACCCTGATGAACGCGCCGCCGGCGAGAAACGCGTCGTGCAGCACTGTGAACGCGTCGGGCGACGCCTGTGAGCATGCGCCGAGCACGGCGGCGACGTCGGCTCCCTCGCACGTGGCGAGCCCGCACACCTGCACACCTTTGGCCGCGACCGTGTCGTCCAGCTCGTGGTGCACGACGCGCCCGTTGCGCACGACGACCAGACCGGCGCGTTCGCCTGCTTCGGCCGCCACCGGGCCTCCACCCGGAGCCGTCTCGGGCCCGGGCTCGCCCAGCTCGTCCGGTGACGGGGGGCGGTACCGGTCGAGGTCGAATTCGTCGATGCGGCTGTAACGCCAGATCTCGTCCGCCGGCGTCGGCCAGACGATCCCGCCTACCTGCTCGGCGGCCGCAAGACGACGCTCGACGAGCCAGTCCGGCCCGCCGAGCGCGCGCGCGGCTTCGGGTGTGAACGCGGTCATCTACCCGACCGCGCCCTCCATGTTGAGCTCGATGAGTCGGCTCAGCTCGACGGCGTACTCCATCGGAAGCGTCTTCGTGATCGGCTCGATGAACCCATTGACGATCATCGCGGTCGCCTGCTGCTCGGAGAGCCCTCGGCTCATCAGGTAGAAGATCTGGTCCTCACCGACCTTCGAGACCGTGGCCTCGTGGCCGATGCGGGCGTCCTTCTCCTCGATCTCCATGTACGGGTACGTGTCGGAGCGGCTCTCCTCGTCGAGGATCAGCGCGTCGCAGCGCACGTGGCTCTTCACGTTGTGCGCGCCGTCGTCGACCTTCACCAGCCCGCGGTAGGTCGTGCGTCCGCCGTCCTTCGAGATCGACTTCGACTCGATGATCGACGTCGTGTCCGGGGCGACGTGCGTCATCTTGGCGCCGGCGTCCTGGTGCATGCCCTCTCCGGCGTAGGCAACCGACAGCACCTCGCCGTGGGCCTTCGGCCCCACCATGACGACCGACGGGTACTTCATCGTCAGCTTCGAGCCGATGTTGCCGTCGATCCACTCGACCGTCGCCTCGGTCTCGGCCTTGGCCCGCTTGGTGACAAGGTTGTAGACATTCGGCGACCAGTTCTGGATCGTCGTGTAGCGGATCCGGGCACCGCGCTTGGCGATGAGCTCGACGACCGCCGAGTGCAGCGAGTCGCTCGTGTAGATGGGCGCCGAGCAACCCTCGACGTAGTGCACAGACGCGCCCTCGTCGGCGATGATCAGCGTCCGCTCGAACTGCCCGGCGTTCTCGGCGTTGATCCGGAAGTACGCCTGGAGCGGCATCTCGACGTGCACGCCCGGCGGTACGTAGATGAAGGAGCCGCCCGACCACACCGTCGAGTTCAGCGCTGCGAACTTGTTGTCGCCGGGCGGGATCACCGTCGCGAAGTGCTCGCGCACGATGTCGGGATACTCGCGAACCGCGGTGTCCATATCGGTGAAGAGGACGCCCTGCTTGGCGAGCTCTTCACGGTTCTTGTGGTAGACGGTCTCGCTCTCGTACTGGGCCGTCACGCCGGCGAGGTACTTCCGCTCGGCCTCGGGGATGCCGAGCTTCTCGTACGTCTTCTGCATCTCCTCGGGGAGGCTCTCCCACTCGGAGACCTGCTTGTCGGTGGGCTTCAGGTAGTAGTAGATGTCGTCGAAGTCGATGTCGGGCATGTTCTTCGCGAACCAGTCGAGCATCGGCTTGCGCTCGAAGCGCTTCAGCGCCTTCAGCCGGAAGTTGCGCATCCAATCGGGCTCGGACTTCCAGTGCGAGATGTCGCGAACGACCTCCTCGTTGAGGCCCTTCTTCGGCTTGTTGACGAACTGGGCCGAGTCGGACCAGCCGAGCTTGTACTTACCGAGATCGATTCCGCTCACTGCCATGCGCCTTCGCCTCCCTCGTCGGGTGGCGGCCCTTCTCCCGTATCCCCGTCCTCGATGCGAATTCAGGCCCGGGCGGGGGGACCCGGGGATTTTCACTACGTGCATAGTAACAATCCGGGGGAAGCCCCCACAATTCCCCCGCTTTTGCGGCCCGGGGAGCCCCCGTGGTCCCTTCAGTCTTCCCCGTGTCCGGGGCGGTCGACTCAGGGACCCGCTGCCGTCTGCTGGGCCGCGGCCGTCGTCGTGGTCGTGCCGCCGCCCGAGCCGCCCCCACCGCCCCCGCCGCCACCGGCGGCCTGCTGGGCCCGGCTGATCAGATCGCCGACCTCATTGATCAGCCGCTGGTACTCGGCCAGGTTCCCTTGCCGCAACGCGTCCTGCGCCTGCTGGTACCGGGTGGCGGCCTGGTTCAACAGATCCTGCACGTTGCCGCCCGGCGCCGGCGCTGGCGTCGGCGCCGCGCCGCCCGGCGCGGTCTCGGGCGGCGCCTGCCCGAACAGCACGGCGAGGCCCTGCTCGACACTCGAGGCGAGGATCGGGTCCTGGTCGCCGTAGGCGACGACGACGAAACGGAACTGCGGGAAGCTCGACGCGCCCGCGCCCTGCACGTAGAAGGGCCGGATGTAGAGGATCGAGTTGCCGACCGGGATCAGCTGCAAGCTGCCCTGGATCACGGTCGACCCCTGCTGGTTGAGCAGCGACAGCTGCCGGGAGATCTCCGCCGTGCTCTTGATCCGGTTGTCGATCTGTACGGGCCCGAGCACCGACTCACCTCGGGGCATCTCAAACGCCGTCATCTGGCCGTAATTGCTCGGATCGGAGCGCGCCACCATGAACGACACGAGGCGCGTCTGTCTGTTCCCGGCGGAGACCGGCACGAACGGCTGCAGGATGATGAAGCTCGGCTCTTGCTCGCCCGGCAGGGTGATGTTCAGGTAGTACGGCCGCATACGGTCGCCGATCGAGGTCGCGCCCCGTCGGCCCGGCTCCGTTGATGTCGCACGCAATTGCGCCGCCGTCAGCTGGCCCGAGCCCGGGTCGGGCGACAGCAGCCATTTGGCGCTGCCCTGGTAGAACCGCCGGCTCTCGGTGACGTGGTAATCCGCGTACACGTCGGACTGCACCCGGAACAGGTCCTCGGGGTAGCGCAGGTGCGTCTTGAGGTCGTTCGGCATCTTGTCGAAGTCCGTGAAGAGGTCCGGGAAGGCTTTGCGGTAGGCGCGGGTCAGCGGGTCCTTCGAGTCGATGACATAGAAACGGACGGTCCCATCGTACGCATCCACCGTCGCCTTCACCGAGTTGCGGACGTAGTTGAAGCTGTGGCTCAGCCCGGTGTCACCGGGCCCTGACACCTTCTGTGCGTACGGGAAGCGGCTCGTCGTCGTGTAGGCGTCCAGGACCCAGACGACTTTCCCACCAGTGACGACGGGGTACGGATCGGCGTCGAAGTCGAGGAAGGGGGCGAGCTTCTCGACGCGGTCCTTGACGTCCCGGACGTAGAGCACCTTCGTGTTGCCGTCGACCTGGCCGGAGATCAGAGGGTTGATGTCGCCGAAGCGCAACGCGAACGCGGTGCGCCGGAAGACGTTGTCGAGCTTGACGCCGTCCTTCCCTTGGTATCTGGTCGTCGCGTCGGTGCGACCCTCGCGGGGGAAGTCGAACTCCCGCTGCTTGGCGTCCACGAGCCCGTAGCCGGGCTGGTTCTCGCCGAAGTACAGGTCCGGCACGTTGACCGTGATCGGCGCGTCCTTCGCGACCGGGATGCCGCTGACGAGGAAGTCCGGATTTCCGCCGGTGGCGGCGTTCGTCGGGGCGGCGACGACGCCGTATCCGTGCGTGTACACCAAGTGCTGGTTCACCCACGACTGGCTCGGCAACTCACCCGAGTTGATCTCGCGCGCGGAGAGCACGACCTGGCGCGTCTGGTCGCCGATCTTGTACCGGTCGATGTCGACGTCGTCGATCTTGTAAAAGGTCTGGAGACCCTGGAGCGACTGGTACGTCGACTTCGTCACGATTGGGTCCCACAGCCGCGCGTTCTCGATCGAGGCGGCGTTCTGGCTCACAACTCCGGCGTCGAGGTTCTGCTGATAGTCGAACGCCTCCGTTTCGACGTTGGAGAGTCCGAATGCGGCGCGCGTAGCGGCAATGTTTCGTCGGATGTACGTCCGCTCGTTTTGGAACTCATTCGGCTCGACGCGGAACTTCTGTACCCCGGCCGGGTAGATCGTGCCGATGACGATCGAGACGAAGCCCCACAGTCCGACGGCGATGATCGGAAGCACCCAGCCGCGTCGCCAGATGTTCCAGATGAACAATCCCGCCGCCACGATCGAGATGAAGATGAGCAGGTTGAGGGCGGGCAGCTGCGCTTTGACGTCGGTATAACCCGCGCCGGTGACGACACCCCGCTCCGAGAAGTTGAGGTTGAACCGGTCGAGGTAGTACTGCGCCGTCTTCACCAGTGCCATCACGGCCAGGATCACCGACAAGTGCGCTTTCACCTGCGGCGTCACCCGCTGGAACGGGCTCTGGAACCGGATGCCGCCGTTCAGATAGTGCGCCACGGCCGTCACCAGCAGCACGATCACGAGACCGGCGAACAGCCAATCGGCGATGAAGCGAAGGAACGGGAGCTGGAACACGTAGAACCCGACGTCCTGGTTGAACTGCGGGTCCTTGACACCGAAATCGACCCGGTGGGTGAACAACACCCACTCCTGCCACTGCGAGGAAACACCGACCCCTGCGATCAGGGCGAAGAACAGGGCGATGCCGACGCGGATCCGACCCTGGTAGGGCGCCACGAACTGCTGGTAGCGCTCCACCAGTTCGTCTTCGGGGCCCATGGACCGGTACTTGGGCGCGATGCGATCGGCGATCACCAGGTTCACGAACATGATCACGAAGAACACGACCGTGAACACCAGCGCCGGAACGACCTTGGCCGTGAGCAGCCCACGCCAGGTGTCGCCCTGACCAACCGAGTCGAACCACAGGAAGTCGGTATAGAAGCCGGCGAGCCCGCGCAGGCTGAACAGCAGGATCAGCAGCAGGACGACGCCCGCGATGATCCAACCGCGGACGCGGAAGGTCCGCCGACGACGTTCAACCGTAGGGACACGCATTCAGAGTTCTCTCTGGTCGCCCTCTCAAGTTCGGGCTTTGCGGCGACGGTCGGCAAAGCCGCCGTCGCCGCCGCAGCCTACTGCCGGGGTTGCGAAATTCCGGGTCGCGAAGCGGCTGCTCAGCGCGCCCGGATGACCGCGAGTAAGCAACGACAGCCCGGGTGCGCGGGCGGGAACTGCTGGCCGGTCGGAAAGCGCTCACCGCGCGCCGTGGGCTCGAGCGCGTTGTCCTCGGCGTCGGGACACTGACCGGGCTCGGCCGGCACCCATCGCAGCCGTGACCCCTCGGGCGTTGCGTCGTAGATGCCGCGTGCGTAGGCCGCGGCGAGGACGTCGCCGATGCGGCCGTCGAGCTCTTGGCCCCTCCACTCCCGGTAGCGAGCTCCGATGCGCTGCGCGATCGCGTCCGGATCAGCACCGGGATCGTCGGCGAGGGTCTGCTCGATCGCGCCGAGCAGACGGTCGCGCAGTGGTGTGACGACGACCTCGACCATTCCCGTCACGATCCGACGCGGCGCGCTGAACACGGGCGATCCTGACGAAGACGAGGCCGACGCGCGGCCGGCGACGTACGCCTGGTCGATCGCCGGTGCCATCACCTCCGCCCACGCAGCGATCTGGTCGGCGACGGGCGGAAGCAGCTTCTCGGCCGTCAACCGGCCCCGATGGCGGCGAAGGGCGTCCAGCACGTCGTTTTGCTCGTCCTGGAGGACGCGCTTGCAGCGCCGGAGGAGGTCCTCCGCGATCGGAGTCAGCACCTCGTCCCGGTTGGCAAGCAGCTCCGTGTCGTCCTCGGAGTCGGGCCCCATGACCGCGTCGGTCGCCGTGGCCGCGGGCGGCGAAGACGTGCCCTCGGCGCCGTCGCCGCCGGCGGTGGGACTGCTCGTCTCCTCTCGACCGGCCCGGATCCGCTGGAACAGGGCGTCGACGTCTGCGCCGCCCTCCGATTCGGGCTCCGGTGAGGCGTCCGCGAGGTCTTGCTCGAG
>JBKOWY010000129.1:0-37201 GCA_046724655.1 Actinomycetota bacterium | reverse complement strand
CGTGACCTCGGGGCCGTCGCCGCCGAGGAGGCGCAACTGGTGCACGGTGTAGGCGGCGAGGTCCATCGTGGCGCCGCCGGCGAGATCGTACTGGTAGCGGATGTCGCTGAACCGCGGCAGCGGGATGCACATCCAGGCCTCGACGTGCTGCAGTGTTCCCAGCTCGCCGCCGGCAACGATTTCGTACATGCGCTGGGCCAGCGGGTGGTAGCAGTAGTGGAACGCCTCCATCACGACCAGCCCGGTGCCGTCGGCCGCGTCCCGCACCGTCTCGGCTTCGGCGGCGTTCGAGGTGAACGGTTTCTCGCACAGCACGTGCTTTCCTGCCGCAATCGCCTTCAGCATCCACTCCGCGTGCAGACTGTTGGGAAGCGGGTTGTAGATGGCGTCGACGTCGGGGTCGGCGATGACGTCGTCGTACGTGGCGTGCACGTTCGGGATGCCCCGCTTCCGAGCGAACTGCTCGGCCCGCCCGGGGTCGCGCGCCGCGACCGCGACCACCTCGGCCTCTGGAACAACTCGTGCCGGCTTGATCAACGCGTTGGGCGTGATGCGCGCGGCTCCGAGGGTACCGATGCGCACCCGGTCGCCCACGGTCACGCGTTCACCAGCCGGCTGTACTCGTCGAGCACCGGGAGGGCGACATCGCGTCCGCCGACCGGCACGCGCAGGACGACCTCGTCGATGCCGAGGCCCGCGTAGTAGTCGAGCTTCCCCGGATCGGGGATCGTCCCGAACGGGACGACGCGCAGCGTCGCCGGGTCGCGGCCCGCGGCTTCGACGGCGCGGTGCAGCTCGGGCAGGGCGGCGCGGACGCCGGCCCCGCCGATCGGTATCCAGCCGTCCGCATACTCGGCCACGTGCTCGAACAGCGTCGGACCGGCCGCCCCACCGATCAATACCGGCGGCCACGGCCGCTGCACAGGCTTTGGCCACGACCAGCTCGCCGGCAGCCGCACGAACTCACCGTCGAAGCTCGCTTCCTCATCGGCCCATAGGCGTTGCATCGCGAGCACATGCTCACGTGCGACGTCACGGCGGCGCGCCATCGGTACACCGTGGTTTTCGATCTCGTCTTCGTTCCAGCCGAAGCCGACACCGAAGACGAACCGGCCACCCGACAAGTGATCGAGGCTGGCGACGGCCTTCGCGGTCACGATCGGATCGCGCTGGGCAACGAGGCAGATGCCCGTCCCCACCCGGAGCCGTTCGCTCGCGGCCGCGGCCATCGCCAGCGCGACGAACGGATCGAAGGAGTGCGAGTAGTAGTCGGGCAGCATCTCCTCGCCGGTCGGCGGTGGAGTTCGCCGGCTCACCGGGATGTGCGTGTGCTCGGCTAGGTACAAGGACGCGAACCCCCGATACTCGGCCTCACGCGCAAGCTCATCGGGACGCATCGTCTGGTCCGTGCCGAACATCGTCACGCCGAGCTGCATGTGCGCAACCGTAACTGACGCTTCATGCGACTGATCGTGTGTCGACCACGACATTCCCGGTTTGTGCGCGCATCGGGTCCGACGCGGCGATACTGGGCGCATGCGGTGCCGTGGGTGCGGGGCCGAGCTGGCCGACGACGTGCGGGGCTGCCCGGCGTGCGACGCCGATGCGGGCGAGGCGTTACCGGTCGTAGAGCTCGAGGACGACGAGCTCGGCATCCGCACCGAGGACCGGTACGCGTACGTCCCACCCGGCCCGAAATGGATCCCGCGCCGGATCCACCATGACTCGGCGCGCGTCCCGATCGTCATCCTGGCCGGCGTCCTCCTGATCTTCCTCGTCGGTGCGTTGCTGCAGCAAGGTTCTGGTGACCGCGCGACCCCACACCGCGACGTCAGCGCCGCGGCACTCCCGACTCTGCGACAGTCCACGGGTGCGTCTCTGCTCGTTCTCACGCCCGACGGTCTCCACACCCTCGACGTCGACGACCACCAGGTGCGCAAAGCCGGGGTCGCCGAGCTTCCTGTCGGTCCGGTCACGGCGGCGGCGGCGACCGGCGACCACGCGGTGCTGATCGTCGACCACAGGGCCTACGTCGTCCCGCTGTCGCTCGAAGGGCCGGCCACCGGGATCGGCTCGGCGGTCGAGGCGTTCCCATCGGAGCAGGCGGGACGAGTCTGGCTACTCACCTATCCGCCCGACGGCACGGTCGCGGCTCGTGAGGTCGGCCTCGACGGCGCGGAGACGACGCCACCGGCGGTACTGGGCGGCAGCGCCACCGTGCGCGCCGCGGTCGCCGGCGGCCTGGTGATCGAGCGGTTGGGGACGGACGGGACGCGTGCGCTCGGTACCTGGGACCCGGCGGCACCGGCCAATGCGCCCGTGACCTTCCGCACGACCGCGCTCTTCGTGGCCGCAAGTCACGATGTCGTGGCAAGCCGCGAGGCCAATTGCGACGAGCGGCGGTGCGATCTCTTTCTCGATGACCTTGGCGCCGGAGGCCAACGCGTCGTCGCCGGCGCGCTCGGACGCGGAGGCGTGGCCGCTGCCGCGTTCAGTGCCGATGGAGGCCTCTTAGCCGTCATCGAAAGTGACGGCGCTCGTCTGCGTGGCACGTTCGTCAACACGACGACCGGCGCGCTGAGACCGTTCGCGGTGGGGCCCGTCGCAGCCACACGCCCGGCGATCGCCTGGAGCCGTGATGGCGGCTGGCTCTTCGTGTCAACGTCCGCGGGCCGGATCGAGGCTGTCCGCGGTCGGGGTTACGCCATTCCGACCCGCCGTCTCGACAGCGCCGCCCTGCTCACGCGCTAGCTGACGATGCGCTCCACGCGCTAGGCGGGCATGATCGAGCCGCCGTCGACGCACAACACCTGACCGGTCACCAAGGCGGCGTCGTCGCTGGCGAAGAAGACCGCCGTCCCGGCGAGGTCCTCGGGCTCGAGCTTGCGCTTCATCGCGCTCATCGCCGGGAGCAGGTCGATGATGCTCTCGGGGACGATCTTCTTCGTCGCCTCGGTCATGGTCACGCCGGGCGCGATGCAGTTGACCGTGATGTTGTACTGCCCGAGCTGGGCGGCGAGAAACTTCGTGAGCCCGATCACGCCCCACTTCGTCTGGCTGTACGTGAACGCGCTCACCTCCTGGAAGTCGCCGGACGGCACGATGTTGTACAGGTACGCGGCGTCCGACGACTGGTTGATGATGCGGCCCCAGCCCTCCTCCACCATCGTCGGCGCGCACGCCCGGGCCATGAGCCAGGCGCCGTGGAGGTTCACGCTGAAGACCTTCTGCAGGTACTCGTAGTCGTTGTTCTCGTTGTCGATGTCGTAGTAGAGCGCGGCGTTGTTGACGAGAATGTCAATCCCACCGAAGTGCTCCTTCGTCTGCGCCGCACACGCGAGCGCGGACTGCTCATCGGAGATGTCGGTCTGGACGAAGGCGGCGTCGCCGAGCTTCTCGAGCTGCTCCATCGCAGACTTGGCACGGTCCTCGTTGATCTCGGCCACGACGACCTTGGCGCCCTCGTCGAGGAAGCGCTGGGCGTACGCGAGCCCGATGCCCTGACCGGCGCCGGTGATGATCGCGACCCTGTTGTCGAGTCGACCCATGCTGGGTTCCCCCTGTCCTGGCCCGCTACGAACGGTGAATGAGGTTGAACCGCTCGGTGACGACGGGCTCGCCGTTCTTCTCGTCACGCCAGACCGTCTCGGTGACGACGAACGTCATCGTGCGGCTCTTGCTCTCCTTCTCGTAGATGTCGACGATCCGCCCTTCGCCGATCACGACGTCGCCGACGACGATCGGTCGGTGGTACTCGAACTCCTGCTCGCCGTGCAGCACGAGGCCACCTTTGCCAAACAGCTCCCCCATCACCTTGCGCATGGGGTTCTCGCCGCCGGTCGGGTCCTCCGGTTGCTCCTCGGCGAAGCGGCCCCAGTACTGCATGGCAAACGACCACGTCGGCGGGGCGGGAATGTCGTCGAAGCCGGCGGCCTTGGCGGCGGCGGGGTCGTGGTAGACGGGGTTCTCGTCCTTGAGCGCGCGGGCGAAGTTCGAAACGGGACCGCGCTCGACGACGACGCGGTGCGCGCCGGTCGGCTTCCCGATGACGCTGGTGTCGATGGCCATGCGTTGCTGCCTCCGTTCCGTATGGTCGTTCGCGCGCGGCTCGGCGTGTTCATCGGATTGACGGGCATGTGAACGACCGCGATACCGTGACGCCGACGTCAGTTTTCAACGCGGGGAGAAGGACGCGCAAATGGGGCTTCTCGACGGCAAGGTCGCGATCGTCACCGGAGCCGGCAACGGAGTCGGACGTGGTGAGGCCATCGAGCTCGCCGACCAAGGAGCGAAGGTCGTCGTCAACGACCTCGGCGTCTCCGTCACCGGGGAAGGCGCCGACAAGCGCAACGCCGACGAGGTGGTCAACGTCATCAAGGGTCGCGGCGGTGAGGCGGTCCCGAACTACGACGACGTCGCCGACTTCAACGGCGCCAAGAGCATCATCGACACCGCGCTCGAGTCGTTCGGGAAGCTCGACGTGCTCGTGAACAACGCCGGGATCCTGCGCGACAAGATGCTGTTCACGATGGCGGAAGAGGACTTCGACTCGGTCATCCGGGTGCACCTCAAAGGCACCTGGAACACGATGCACCACGCGTCGGTGTACTGGCGCGCCGAGTCCAAGGAGGGGCGCCAGCCCAGCGCGTCGATCATCAACACCGTCTCGAGCGCCGGGCTCCAGGGCCAGGCCAGTCAGTCGAACTACGGCGCGGCCAAGGCCGGCATCGCGGGGATGACGATCATCGCCAGCCTCGAGCTCACGCGGTACGGCGTCCGCGCCAATTGCATCGGCCCTGGCGGCTTCACGCGGATGGTCGGCCAGGCCCGCCAGGACATCACGATCAAGAATCCCGAGGAGTACACGGAGTTCGACGCCATGAACCCGGGCAACTCGGCGCCTGCGGTCGCCTGGCTCGCCTCGGACGACTCGAAGCCGACCACGGGTCAGGTGCTGCGCATGGTCGGCAATTCGCTGTGCGTGTACCAGCCGTGGCAGATGGGCGAGGAGTTCTTCGCCACCGACGCCGACGGAAAGCCCGCCCGCTGGGATGCCGCTGACGTCGGCAACATCCTCAACAAGTACGCGTTCGGCTCGGTCAACCCCGGCATCGCGGCGCAGCAGCGCAGGTAACCTGCGCGGCGTGAACACCGATTTCGAGACGCTTCTCTACGAGGAGCGGGACGGTGTCGCGTGGGTCACGCTCAACCGCCCCGACCGGCTGAACGCGTTCAACTCGCTCATGCAGCGCGAGCTGCACAGCCTCTGGCGCGGTCTGCGCCGCCACGACAACGTGCGCTGCATCGTGCTCACGGGCGCAGGAGACAAGGCGTTCTGCACCGGCATCGACCGGATGGAGCAGATGGGCGACGCCGCCGACGACACGACCGACCCGGATGTCGTCGGGTCGGGGTCAACGCCGTTCATGTTCAACGATCCCGGCGACAACCTCGGTCCCAAGAGCTCGGATCTCTGGAAACCGGTGATCGCGGCGGTGAACGGCATCGCCTGCGGCGGCGCGTTCTACATGCTGGGCGAGGTCGAGTTCATCATCGCCGCCGACCACGCCACCTTCTTCGACCCGCATGTCACGTACGGGATGACGGCCGCGTTCGAGCCCATCCACATGTCGGGAATCATGCCGTTCGGCGAGATCATGCGACTCTCGCTGCTCGGCAACTACGAGCGCCTGTCAGCGCAGCGGGCATACGAGATCGGCCTCGTGTCCGAGGTCGCGCCGAAAGGGGAGCTGCACGAGCGGACGGCCTGGGCCGCCAACGCGATCGCGTCGCAACCGGCCCTCGCGATCGAGGGCACCGTGCGCGCCATCTGGGCGGCGCGCGAGCTCGGGCAGCGGCAGGCCTTGCGCCTGGGCTACGCCTACGTCGGGCTGGGGACGGATCAGGACTCGATCGCCGAGGGCCAGAAGCTCTTCGAGTCCGGCGCGCGCGTCGACTGGCGCCTGAGGTAGGGAGCCGGGAGTGAGCCGGCGCGTCGCGATCGTCGGGGCCGCGCTCTCCGACACCGGCCGGCTCGACAACGTCTCACCATTCGAGCTGCACTATCAGGCCGCGAGCCGTGCTCTCGCCGACGTGGGACTCGACAAAGGCGACATCGACGGGTTCGCGTCGAGCGGCACCGGCCTTCTCGCTCCGATCGAGGTCGCCGAGTACCTGGGTCTGCGGCCCACGTGGGTGGACGGCACCGGCGTCGGCGGAAGCACGTGGGAGTTCATGGTCGAGCACGCCACGGCGGCGATCGCCGAGGGTCATGTCGAGGTCGTCGTGCTCGCGTACGGGTCGACGGCGCGTGCCGACCTCAAGCGGCACGAGCGCCGCGCCAACCTCTCGTTCGGCAGCCGCGGCCCGGTCCAGTTCGATGCGCCGTACGGGCACACGCTGATCGCCAAGTACGCGATGGCAGCACGGCGCCATATGCACGAGTTCGGCACGACGATCGATCAGCTGGCCGAGATCGCCGTGTCGACGCGTTACAACGCGTCGCTCAATCCGGACGCGTACTACCGCGACATGATCACAATCGACGACGTGCGGAACTCGCCGATGATCGCTGACCCGCTCACGCAGCTGCACTGCTGCATCCGTTCGGACGGCGGCGGCGCGATCGTGCTGACCTCGGCGGAAAGGGCTCGAGACCTTGGGGCACGACCGGTGTGGGTGCTCGGCACCGGCGAGGCCGTCTCCCACACGACGATGAGCGAGTGGGACGACTTCTCCGAGTCGCCCGCGCTCCGTTCGGGGGCCCTCGCGTTCGAACGGGCGGGCGTGACTCCCGACGACATCGACGTCTGCGAGATCTACGACGCGTTCACGCCCATGGTGCTGCTCAGTTTCGAGGCGCTCGGGTTCTGCAAGAAGGGCGAGGGCGGTCCGTTCGTCGAAGGCGGGACGATGCGCGTCGACGGGTCACTGCCAACCAACACCGACGGCGGCGGGCTTTCGGCGTGCCATCCCGGGATGCGGGGCATCTTTCTGCTCGTCGAGGCCGTGCGTCAGCTACGCGGCGAGTGCGGTGACGGTCAGGTGCCTCGTGCGGAGCTCGCGTGCGTGAACGGGACGGGCGGCTGGTTCTCGTCCGCCAGCACCGTGATCCTCGGCGTCGAATAGCGCATCGGCCGCGGGTCAGCCGTGAACCGCGGCTCCGCGACGGCAGAGTGGTGGCGGGAAACGAAGCAAACCCCGCAAAACGACCAATGCCTTCGTGTCACACTGCGGAGATGGACGGACGGCCGCCGGTCTGGCTCGGGCACGCCGTGCTCACCGTCAGCGATGTGAACCGCTCGGCTGACTTCTGGCGTGGCATCGGCATGCGCGAGGTCGAGCGGAATCCTCACGTCGCGGTGCTCGAACTCCGAGGAGGCACGCACCTCGTGCTCGTCCCCGGGGCACCACCCGACACGGCTGAGGCGCCGTTCGACCTCATGGTGGAGGACCTCGACGCGACCCACGGCGAGTGGAAGGCACGCCGATTGGATCCGTCACCGATCGAACGCGGACGGATCCACGCATCGTTCACCCTGCGCGACCCGGACGGCTACCGCGTGACGGTCAATAGCTCACACGTGATCGGCGAAGTCTGAGGTCACACCGCCCGCGCGGGTCCGGCGTGAGCTACGACTGATTGGCGACGAGGAATTCGACGCCGCCCGCGTCGTTGACCCGGGCGTCCAGCACTTTGTCGACGAGCATCTCCGCAGCTTGCGGCTCGAGGAACACGCGCGCACCCTCGCTCTCGACGACCTGGTCGCCTGCCTCGGGGGTCCCGGCGGGCGCCACCGTAAGGTTCGGCGCTTCCTCAGCGCTGGCGATGCGCAATCCAGCCCCATCAGGCAGTTCCGGACGATCGGTGAGCTGGCAGATCACGGACACCGCGTTTTCGGTCACGGCCAACATGAGAAGTCCTCGCAGTCGACGACGGGGTTACGCGCCTACCCGACGGCCGTCGCGTTCAAACTCCTTGATGAGGCGACGCGGATGCTTCGCTCTCGGTTCATGCCGAACCTCGGGGCCTCACTATGGAGGAGTCGCCGCGCGCGACAAGGTCGGCGGCCGTACAGTTGTGCCTCGGCTGGAGATGGGAGGTAGCGGCATGGGCCTGATCTCTCGTGGGTTTCGTGGCCGGCGCCAGACCGATGTCGACCCGAACCGGATACCGCCGGGTCAGTATCTCGTCGACGACTTCCCCGTGCTCTCGGCCGGTCCGACCCCGTACACGCAGCTCGATGAGTGGACGTTCTCGATCACGGGTCTCGTCGACGAGCCGGTCACCTGGTCGTGGGAGGAGTTCCTCGCCCTGCCCAGCGAGGAGGTCCGCAAGGACATTCACTGCGTGACGAAGTGGTCCAAGCTGGACACCGACTGGAAGGGCGTCTCGGTCGACGTTCTGCTCGAAAACGTCGATACATCAGCCGACTTCGCGCTCGCGTTCTGCGATGGCGGCTACACGACCAACCTGCCGCTCTCTGAAATGACCGATGGCCAGGCATGGGTCGCCCACGAGTACAACGGTGAGCCGCTCGAACCCATCCACGGCGGGCCGGCCCGGCTCCTCGTGCCGCACCTCTATTTCTGGAAGAGCGCGAAGTGGGTTCGCGGACTGGACCTGCGGGACAACGACGAGCCCGGCTTCTGGGAGAGCAACGGGTACAACAATCACGGCGATCCCTGGAAGGAAGAGCGCTATTGGAGCGATTGACGCCACGGCGCGTTCCTCTCATCTGGCGCAGCGCAACCCTCGTCCGGCTGCAACCGGAAACGCCATCAGCGACGACCCTCGTACTCGACGTTCCCGACTGGCCCGGGCACCTCGCCGGTCAGCATGTCGACGTGCGCCTGACGGCCGAAGACGGGTATCAGGCCGAGCGCTCGTACTCGATCGCATCGTCGCCCCAGGATTCGCAGCTCGCGCTCACGGTCGAGCGCATCGACGACGGCGAAGTCTCGCCCTATCTCACCGGTGAGCTACGCCCGGGCGACTCGCTCGAGCTGCGGGGGCCGATCGGTGGCTACTTCACGTGGCAGGTCGGCGACGGCGGCCCGCTCCTCCTTCTGGGCGGCGGCTCCGGTCTCGTCCCTCTCATGTCCATGCTGCGCCACCGCGCCGACGCGACGAGCAGCGTGGAAGCAACGGTGCTCGTGTCGGCGCGCTCGCTGAACGACGCGCTCTACCGCGAGGAGCTCACGACGTTCGCGGAGAATGGTGTCATGGTTCGCTACACGCTCACCCGCACGCAGCCGCCCGGCTGGACCGGCTGGGCGGGCCGCGTGAGTGCGGACATGCTCCGCGAGCTCCGCGCCGACCCCGACGGGCACGTTCGCGTCTATGTCTGCGGGCCCACCGGTTTCGTCGAGCACGTCGCCGACCTGCTCGTGCAACTCGGGCACGACCCTCACGCGATCAAGACCGAGCGCTTCGGACCGACGGGAGGATGACCATGGAAGCTGACGAGCTGCACACCGACGGCAACGCGATCGCCGGGCTGCTCCAGGAGATCTTCGTCGCCGAGTTCACGACGCTCGAGCGCACGTGCCAATCGTGCGGTGATCGCAACCCGGCGGGATCGCACCGCAGCTACCAAGGCGCCGGCATTGTCATGCGCTGCCCGAACTGTGGCGACGTGGCGCTGCGGCTCGCGGCGCTCCCCGACGAGTACGTGTTCGAGCTTCGTGGTGCCTGGAGCCGGCGCATCGAGCCATGACGCCTTCGCCGTCGCTTGTGCAGGATTGATGTCGTAGCCTCTGGGGGAAGCGAGAGTGCTGGGGGCAGGTGTGGCCAGTCGGGAATCGAGCACGCCTCGTTTCGTCGGGCGCAGGCGGGAGCTGGAGCTTCTTCAGCGGTGGCTCGACGAGGCAGTGTCGGGCCAGCCGCGGGTCGTCCTGGTCTCGGGGGATGCCGGTGTCGGCAAGTCGCGCCTGGTGCAGGAGTTGCAGCAGTGGGCGCTCGCCGAGCGAGGCGTCGAAGTGTGCACGGGTCGGTGCCGAGAGCAACTCGGTCTCCCCTACCTGCCGTTCGCGAGCTCACTCCTGCCGCGCCTGGAAGCGCTGACCGGGACGGACCCTGCACAGGAACCGTCGGCATCGGTCATCAGCCGGCTCCTCGGGCGGGCGCAGACCCCGGACGCGACCGCCCGCCCCCCGCTCGCAGACGATCCGATGCCGGACCAGGAGAAGACGTGGCTGTTCCTGGCGGTGACAGGCGCGACGGTCGCGTTGACCCGCACCAGGACGCTCCTGCTTGTGCTCGACGACATGCACTGGATGGACCGCGCGTCGCTCGAGCTCTTCACGTATCTCGTGCTCGGGATCGCCGACGCCAGTGTGCTCGAACCCGTGTCGTTCCTGATCATCGCCACGCACCGTCCCGACGTCGAAGAGCCTGTGGCGGGCGAGCTCGAGCGCGTTGCTCGCGAAGGATTGTGCCGGCGTCTCGATCTCGAGGGCCTCGACGTCGAGGAGTCTGCCGTCCTCGTTGATTCGCTCGGTCTCGAGCGATCGTCCCGACAGCTCGATCAGTTCCTGCACGAAGCGTCGAGCGGCAACCCGTTGTTCCTCGAGAATCTCGTGCGTCAGATCGCACGCGGCGCAGAGGGAACGGAGGAACTCTCCACCGCCGCCGTTGCCGATCTGGACCTCTCCGGGCCACCCGAGCTGACGAACGCCATCGAGGCCCGGCTCGACGAGGTCAGTGAGGCCACCCGAGGTGTTCTCACGGCGGCCGCCTTTCTCGGGCGATCGTTCTCCGCCGCCGTTCTCGGCGAAGTCACCAAGCAACCGCAGCAAGAGCTACAGGCCGCGCTCGAGGACGCGGCGGCACACGGGCTCATCGCCGGTGATGGGTCCCGTTGGTGGTTCGAGCATCCGCTCTACGCACGTGTGGCGTATGCCGCTCCCGGGCCCGCCCGTCGGAGGCAGCTGCATCTGGCGATCGCACGGGCCCTCGAAGAGAGCGGCGATCGACCCATCCTCGAAGTCGCACTTCACCTCATCGAGGCCGGATCCGCCGCCACACCCCGCGAGCGCCTCGAGTACACCGCGGCCGCGGGCAACCGGGCCTGGGACATGCTCGCCTGGGCCGACGCCGCCCGGTGCTACGAGACCGCCGCCGCCGCGGCTGAGGAACTGGGGGAACCCGATGGCCTGATCGCCGATCTGCACTTCCGGGCCGGCGACTCGCATTACCGAAACATGGACGTGAGGTTGGGCCAGAGGCACATTGCGACTGCCATCGATCGATACCGCGCCGCGGGCGACGTTCGGCGTGTTGCCGTCGCGCTCGTCGAGCAGGCTCACGCTCGGTTGCACGAAGCTCGCTTCGGGACCGCCATCGATACGTCAGAGCTCGATGACACGCTCGAGGCGCTTCACGACACGGACCCCGTGCTCGAGGCGCGCCTGCTCGCCCAGCTCGGCGAGGTTGCCTGGGCGCAGGGCAACCTTGACCGCGGCACGGAGCTGTCGACGCGGGGCCTCGAGATCGGGCGTCAAGTCGATGACCACCGCGCGTGCACGCGGGCGCTCAACGCGTTGGGGGTCATCGACTGGATGCGGCTCGACCTGCCCGCGGCCCAGCAACGATTCGAGGATGCGCTCAACCATGCAAAGGCGCAAGACGATCCCTGGTTGCTCGGCCTGCCGTCGCCCCGCCTGGCGCTGACACAGTTGTGGCTCGGCGACCCCGACCGCGCCGAGAAAATGGCGGCCGAGGCGCGTGAGGAAACCGAGGTCACCGGCGACGCCGCCGAACGCAGCCTGGCGCTCACCGCTCTCACCGCCATCGCGTTGGCCCGAGGACGCTTTCGGGAAGCCGAACGGTACGGCGAGGAGGCGTGGAACGCTTCCCGGTTGTCGCGCTACCTCTGGAGCTGCTCCTTCTTTCTGCCCGCCGTCGCTTCTGCACGGACGCTGCGCGGGGCCTTTGGACCGTCGGAGCTCGCACTCGACAAGCTCTGCGAGTCCCAAGAGGACATGGTCGTGGAAGAGGAGACGGTGTGGCTCGCGCGCCAGGTCGCGCGTGCCCATGCGGGAAAGCACGACGAGGTACGCGCAGCCGTCGCCGCGCATCCGGAGCGCGTTTCGGGCCGGTGGCCCCCCTTCATCGGTGCGACGGGGTGGTTCGCATACCTCGCCGAGCTTGCTCTGCTCGTGGACGTCGACCTCCCGCTCGACCGGATCGAGCGCGGACTCGCCCGTGCCGCCGAACACGGCATGGTGATCACCGATGGGCCGGTGGTGCTCGTGCCCCGCGCCCGAGGCGCGCTCGCTCGACGACAGGGCCGTCTCGAAGAAGCCGCTGCCCTTCTCCGAGAGGCCATCGAAGTGGCCCGAGCTGGCGGCCTGCGCCCGGAGCTCGGTCGGTCGTCGCTCGAGCTGGCGCAGCTGCTTGCAGAGGAGGGTGACCGCGAGCACGCCGGTGAGCTCGCCCGGGAGGCGAGAGCCGTGTTCGACGAGCTCGACATGCCCGTGTTCGAACAGCAAGCGGGTGCGCTGGACGACCGATTGCACGGCAGAGAGCGCGACGGTGCGACAGGGACACCGACTCGGGCCGGGATGGACACACGCGTGATCCTGTTCACGGACATTGCCGACTCGACGACCCTGACCGAACGACTCGGTGATTTCGCCTACCGAGCGCGAGCCGACAAGCTCGACACCTCGGTGCGTTCCCTGGTGCGCGAGTGCGACGGTGAGGTGGTCGAGGGAATCACATTGGGCGACGGCAATCTGGCGGTCTTCCCGTCGGCTCGCCGCGCCATTGACTGCGCGCGGCGCGCGCACGACACTGCCCGCAGTGTCGGATTCCGGCTTCACGTCGGCATCCACGCCGGGGACGTGATCCGATCCGCGACCAACGTCTATGGCGGCGCCGTCAACATCGCCGCCCGCGTCTGCACTCAGGCCGCCGCGGGCGAGACGCTCGTCTCCGAAACCGTCCGGAGCCTCGCCCGCACCTCGGCCGGGACCGACTTCGCCGATCACGGCCTGCACCGGCTGAAGGGCATCACCGACCCCCACCGTCTGTACGCGGTCGTGGAAACGAGCTCGTAGCAATAGCGAGAGGAGCACAGCGATGCCGTCGATGCCCATTTACCGCGCCGGAAAAGGCTCACAGTTCGGATTACTCGACCGCCAGTTCGGCGGCGACAAGAGCAACTACATGGCTGCCTACGGTGCCGCGCTCGGGCGCATCGACCAGCCGCTCGGCAACCTGACGCCCATAGCCCCGCCGACCTGACAGCCAAGGACGTCAAGCACTTCCGTGACCACTGGCTCAAGGACCAAGACGACTGGTGGCCGCCCGGCCTCCACGTCGAGAGGTGCTTCGCGCTGGTTACGGGGAGGCAATCCGACGTGCGCGCACCCTGGAACTGCCGATCGAATCGCTCTGGATCTGCGCCGACGAAGATCCGCCCGCGTTCCACGTCTATATCGTCGAGGGCCCTCGAACCCAGAGTGGTGAGGAAAGCAAGCGGCGCGACGCCCGAGATCATCGCCAGGCAGATTCGCTACGCCCCGTAACGCTGTTCTTGGCCAGCCAGGATGCCGATCAGCGGTTGGCTGGGGCGCCGAAGAAGCCGCGGTGGATGATGTGGGCGAGGGTGTCGAGCATGGTGTCCTCGTCCAGCACGAGGCGTCGTGACGCCAGCGCGTAGTTGAAGCGCTCGAGCATCGCCATGAGCGCGCCGACCGCCGCGGTCTCGTTCTCGGCGACGTCGGCGCCTACCTCGCGCATCCGTTGACCGAGCCGGGTGCCGATGTCGGTGAACGCCTTCACGCCGAGCTGGTCGATCTCGCGGTCGGCGACTTGGTCCTCCATCCACGCCCGGATGACCGGGCCGTAGCGCCGGTACGTGGCCACGAAATTCGCAAGGAAAGCGCGCAGCTCCCGAAAGCCATGCTCATCGGGCGTGATCGGCCCGATCTCGTCGGCGAGCCTGTCGAGCGCGTCCGCGCAGTCGACCGCGAGCGCCCGGAGCAGATCCTCTTTGTTGGCGAAGTACAGGTAAAAGGTGCCGTGCGAGGTGCGCGCAGCGCGGACGATGTCGTCGACACGGGCCGCGTGGTAGCCGCGCTCGGCGAACACGCGCATCCCGGCATCCAAGAGCTTGCGCATCGTGCGACGTCCCTGCGCGCGCAGCTCGCGCTGCTGCGCCGGTGTGCCTTGCCCGCTGCTCGACGGTCCGGCCGATCGGTTTCTCGTCGTCAACTTGTACGATTTCGCCACGATGCTCCCCGCGACGGCGCGTGAGGCCGGTCGACGCTTTTCGGATGCTATCGCCTACGTCGCGCCAGACGGCTGGGCGCTGACCTACCGCGATCTCGATCGCGTCTCGGACGAGCTTGCCGTCGGGCTGAGCCGCCGGGGCGTCGACACCGGTGACGTGCTCGCGCTCGTGCTGCCACAGGGCCCGGAATATCTTGTGTCGTATCTCGCGGCCGCGAAGGTCGGCGCGATCACCGCAGGCGTGAACGACCGGCTGACAGCGGAGGAACGCGCCGGCGTCCTGGGAACCGCGGGCCCGCGATTCCTGCTCGCCGATCCAGCGCTCGCTATCGAAGGCGACTGGGACGTCGAGCTCGTCGAACCGGCATCCGACGCCGACGGGCTGTTGCGCGCGCTGCGCGTACGGGGCGAGTTCCCGCCGCCGCTTCCACCCGAACCGGAACGGCCGGTCGCCATCGTCTTCACGTCCGGCACCACCGGGTTGCCCAAAGGCGCGCTGTACTGCAACCGTCAGCTCGAGTTCATCACCGCCACCGACGTCGGCGACACCTGGGGCGGCGGTGGCCGGGGTCTGGTCGGCACCTCCATGGCGCACCTCGGGTTCATGACCAAGCTTCCCGGCAACCTGCGACGCGGCGGCACCAGCTTCATCATGCAAAGATGGCGAGCCGCCGACGCCCTCCGTCTCGCCTCCGAGCAGCGCATGACAACAGTCGCCGGCGTCCCGACGCAGCTCGCGCTAATGCTGCGCGAGCCCGGCTTCGACGCCTACGACCTCGACAGCGTCGGGTTCCTCGTCATCGGAGGCGGGCCGATCACGCCCGGTCTCGCCGAAGAGGCCCGAACCCGTTTCCGCGCCGCGCTCGCCACTCGCTACTCGTGCACCGAAGCCGGCATCGGGCTCGGCACCGCGTTCGACGACCCCGACGAGGACGCCGTCGTGAGCGTCGGTCGTCCGCACCCGTCGGTGGACGTCGCCGTGCTCGACGATGACGACCAGCCCGTGAAGTCCGGGGACGTCGGCCAAGTGTGCCTGCGCTCGCCCGCGGTCATGAGCGGGTACTGGCGCGACCCCGACGCCACGCGCGCCGCGTTCACCGCCGACGGGTTCGTGCGGACGGGCGACCTCGGCTGGATCGACAACCGCGGGCGGCTTCGCCTCGTGGGCCGAACCAAGGAGATGTACGTGCGCGGGGGCTACAACGTGTTCCCCGTCGAGGTGGAGGCGGTGCTGTCGACGCATCCCGCCGTGGCGGCGGTCGCGATCGCGCCTGCGCCCGACCCGGTCATGGGTGAGATCGGCGTCGCGGTCATCGTCCCGCACGCGGACGCTGCCCCTCCATCGCTCGCGCAGCTGCGCGACTTCGCCGCCCCGCGTCTCGCCGCGCACAAGCTCCCGGAGGCAATCCGGCTCGTCGAGACGCTTCCGCTGACGGCGATGGAGAAGGTCGACCGCCGCGCGCTGCGCGAGGTTGTGACCGAATCGAGCCAGCCGATACCGTGACACGCCCGTCAGGTTTCGCAGGAAAGCGCCGCCGTGCACCTGGAGTTCACCCCCGAGCAGGACGAGCTGCGCGACGGCGTCCGCACGGTGCTCGCGGGCGACTGCCCGATGAGCTTGGTGCGCGAGGTCGTCGAGAAGGGCGCCACGGCCGATGCGCTGTGGAGCGAGATGGTCGGGCTCGGATGGCCGGCGCTGACCGTGCCAGAGTCGGCGGGCGGGCTCGGGAGGGGCGCAGTCGAGCTCGCCGTGGTCGTCGAGGAGCTCGGTCGTGCGCTCGCACCCGGGCCGTTCGTCCCGACCGTCACGCAGTTTGCGCCTGTCGTCTCCGAAGCGGGCTCAGCCGAGCAGCAGCAGCGATTTCTAGGCGCCGTCGCCGCCGGCGAGCTGACAGCGACGCTCGCGCTCGTTGAGGGAAGCGGCGACATCGAGCCCGCGCGCGTTACCGCCGTCGCCGACCCCGATGGCACCGGCTTCGTGCTTCACGGTGCGAAATCGATGGTGGTCGAGGCGGCGGCGGCCGGCGAGATCGCCGTCGTCGCCCGGGTTCGCGGCACGGAGGGAGACGACGGTCTCGGCGCGTTCGTCGTGCCTCGGGTCGAGATGGGTGTGGAACCCGTGGAGGCTCTCGACGCCAGCCGGCCGTTGGCCCGCATGACGCTGGACGGCGTGCGCGTCGATGCCGATCGCGTCCTCGGCCAACCAGGAGCGGCAACCGCGGCCGCGATCCGCCGAGCCGTCGATGTCGCAGTCGCCGCGCTCGCCGTGGAAACCGTCGGCGCCGCCCAGGCGATTTTCGACGTGACGCTCGACTATGCGAAACAACGAGAGCAGTTCGGCGTGCCCATCGGCTCATTCCAGGCCATCAAGCACAAGTTCGCCGACATGCTCGTCGCTCTCGAGCGCGCCCGGGCCACGAGCTACTTCGCCGCGCTCACGATCGCCGAGGACGACGAACGCCGCTCACTGGCGGCGTCGATGGCGAAAGCCGCTGCGGGCGACTGCGCGGCGCTGCTCGCGAAAGAAGGCATCCAGATCCACGGCGGCATCGGCTACACGTGGGAGCACGACATGCACCTTTACGTGCGCCGCGTGAAGTCGAACGCGCAGCTGCTCGGAAACGCGGTCCAGCACCGCGCCCGCGTCGCCGACCTGATCGGGCTCTCAGCGCGCTAGGGATTGAGGAGCACGAGCCAGATAATCAGGAAGGCGATCCAGAGTCCGACACCGGCGACAATCGTTCGCAGGTGCGTCTCCTGCCAGTAACGCAGCGTGGTCGGCGCGGTCCCGCCAATCATCCCAGTGCCAAATGCCTCGAGGAGCGCCCAAATCACCAGCACGACGATCCAGTAGACGAGGATCCCGTCCCTCGTGTCGAAGCCGAGGCCGGCCACCAATGCGGTCGAAACCATGAACCAGATCATCGAGAACGAGAAGAACACGTTGGTACGTGAGGCGAGCAGTGCCGTGCGGGCGGCCGGCGCCGCATTCGGATCGGCCGCGCCCCCGGCGAGCACGTTGCGCGCGTTGGCGATTACGACCTTCTGCTTGGGCCAGATGATCAGCCAGACGTTCAGAAACATCGTCAGGCCGAGGAGTATGCCGGTGAGGATGCTGGTCCCCTGGATCGTGCCCCAATAGTCCGGATCGAAGCCGGTCCCGTCCCCGGTGTCCTGGATGCCGAGGATCAGTAGGCCCATGACGACAGTGGCCACAGCGGCCCAACGGAACCACCACAACGCCCGGTTCGCGACCTTGTCGATGGCGGCGCTGCGCTGCGTCGGCTCGAGCTCGGCGAACGCCGGCACCTGTACCACGTTGAAGTAGTACAAGAGACCAATCCAGGCGATGCCCACGACCACGTGGAGCGCCCGGAACATGACTTCGAACCCGAACCGCTCGAACAGCTCCGCTGCGAGCACGGCCACCCCCTCGTCCGACGACTTCTCCGAAACCCGCGGGAACGTAGCACCGGCCAGCGGGGGCGGCGAGGATCTCCCCGCTACGCTCGCCGCATGATCCTCGACCGGCTCGATGTGACCCCTGAGGAGCTCGAGCGGCAGACGGGCTGGGAGCTGAAGCCCGAGGGGCTCTGCAAGGACGACCGCTGCGTTCCGTTCCCGGCGGGAGCAACCTCGGATGGTCACGTCGATGTGCGCGTTATCGCCGAGCGACTCGGTATGCCCCTCGTGCACGACGACCGACATGACCTGTGGGCGCTGGGCCCGGAATCCACCGATCGGGTCCTCGAGTCGGCTGAGCTGCCGCCCATCGTGCTCGCCGACGTGGATGGTCGGCCGTTCGATCTCGCATCGCTGCGCGGCGAGAAAGTGCTGATCGCGGCGTGGGCCTCGTGGTGAGGATGCCGAATGTCGCTGCCCGTGTGGCGGCAACTGCGGTCCGAGCTTCACCCCAAGGGCCTCGAGATCGTGACCGTCGCGCTCGACCTCGAGGTCGACGCCGCCCGATCCTGGATCGAGCGGTCGGGGGCTGAGCACCCGCAGCTCGTCGACACCGTGCACAAGCTCGACGAGCTGCTCGGCATCGTGAACGTCCCCACTGCGGTGTGGGTCGACGAGGACGGCATGATCGTCCGCCCTCCGCACCCGGCCTCGGTCGAGCGGTACGACTGGAGCAAGCTCAAGGCGCCGGAGGGGTTGCCCGAGGACATCGAGCGGCACGTGCGCGACATGCTCGAGCAGGTCAAGCGCATCCCCCGTTTCGACGCCGATCATTACGCCGACGCCCTGCGCGACTGGGTTGAGAAGGGGGCAGCCAGCGAGTACGCGCTCACACGCGATGAAGTCGTGCGCCGATCGGCATCGCGCCCGCCGTCGGTGGCCGAGGCCGAGGCGGAGTTCGAGCTCGGCCAGCATCTCCATCACGCCGGCTACGTCGACGACGCCCGACCGCACTTCCGCGCCGCCCACCGCCTCCAACCCGAGAACTGGACATACAAGCGCAACGCCTGGGAGCTCGTGTCACCCGGGCTCCAGGGCCCGAGCGAGCACTACGACGGTGACTGGCTCAGCGACATCAAGGCCGCCGGCCCCGAGCACTACTACGCCCCGCTCGACTTCTGACCCCACCTTCACAATCTGAGACCCTTTCAGACCTTGACACGCCTCATGGCGTGCCATACGGTGCGCCGGCGTGGAGGGGGGTCGGAGAGCGCGTCGGGGGCTCACCGTGCTCGTCGCCGGCGAAGCCATGGCGGTCGCCGGTCTGCACCGCCTGGGCAGCGTCGACGGTTTCGCGATCCCCCGGCAGGACTTCGGCCGGTGGCTGCGCGAGACGCCCAGCGAGGACGTGCTCCTCGCCGGCATTCGGCTCGCCGCGCTCGTGGCCGCCTGGTGGCTGCTCGCGACGACGCTGATCTATGTCGCCGCTCGACTCGCGCACCTGCACGGCACCGCCCGCGCCATCGGCTGGGCGACGCTGCCCGCGGTGCGACGTTGGGCCGACCGGGCGGTCGCGGTCTCGATCGTGGCCGTGAGCGCGTTCGCGCTCACTCGTTCCGCGGCTGCCGATCCGTCACCTCCGACGAACGCAGCACCGCCGCCCGTGGTCGTCGATCTCGATCACCGCGACCGGTCGAGCACCTCGCACGGCCCGGCGCCGACCGCCCGCACCGGACGCAGCAGCAGCGCGCCCTCCCCTACCGTGCTCCCATCCCCGCAGTCCGCGCCCGCCACGCCCCCGGCCGCGCCCGCCACTCCCCCGCCAACGTCATTCGCCGGCGGGCACCATGTCATCACGCCGGGTGAGCACCTGTGGTCGATCGCGGCGCGGCATCTCGCCGCCGGGACGAGCCGCTCGAGCGCTGATCTGATCGCCGCTGACATCGCGCCGTACTGGCGGCGCGTCGTCCAGCACAACCGGTCACGACTGCGATCCAGGAACCCGAACCTCGTCTACCCCGGGGAGGTGATCGAGCTGCCGCCGCTTTGAGGGGCGGCTACGGATCGCGCGGCAGGCCGAGCAGGCGCTCGGCAATCACGTTTCTCTGCACCTCGCTGGTACCGCCCGCGATCGTGAGGCAGCGGTTGAACAGGAACCCGCGCACCCACGTGGCCGCATCGCCGTCCGCCACCGTGCCCTCGCCGCCGAGCAACGCGAGACCGACCTCCTGCACACGCTGGTCGTGTTCGGCGCAGAGCAGCTTGCGCACCGCCGCCTCCGATCCACTGGGGTCGGCGCCGCCGAGCGCCTGCAACGTAAGTCGGAAGCCGAGGACGCTCAGCGCGTGCTCTTCGGCCACCAGACCACCGGCCTCGTCGAGTGCGAGCGGATCGGACGCGAGGCCGGTGGCGTCAAGGAGGCGAAGCACGCCCTGGACCCCGTAGCCGATCGACGAGCCGCTTCCCATGTACACGCGCTCGTTGGCGAGCGTCGTGCGGGCGGCGCGCCACCCGTCGTGCTCGCCGCCGACGAGGCAGTCGTCGGGGATGAACACGTCGTTGAAGAACACCTCGTTGAACCATGCGTCGCCCGTGAGCTCCCGAAGCGGGCGAATGTCGATGCCGGGTGTCTTCATGTCGAGCATGAAGAAGCTGATGCCCTCGTGCTTCGGCGCATCGGCGTCGGTGCGCGCGAGGAGAATTCCCCAGGCCGCGTCCTGCGCCATCGAGGTCCAGACCTTCTGGCCGTTGAGGATCCAACCGCGTTTGTCGCGTTCGGCGCGCGTCGTGAGCGCGGCGAGGTCGGATCCCGCACCCGGTTCGCTGAACAGCTGACACCACGTGATCTCGCCCCGGAGCGTCGCCGGGATCCACCGGTGTTGCTGCTCCTCGGTCCCGTAGACCATCAACGGCGGCAACGCCCACGCCGCGACGCTGAGGTTCGGGCGGCGCACCTTGGCCTTGCGGAACTCGTCGTCGATGACGAGCTGCTCGAGGGCACCGGCGTCGCGCCCCCACGGCTTCGGCCACTGCGGCGCGAGGTACCCGCCGTCGCCGATCCGGCGTCGTTGCTCGACGGCGTCGAGGTCTTTCACCTCGCGTACGAATGCTCCGATTTCATCGCGCAACGCCTCCGATTCGGGCGGCAGGTCGACTGCGAGCCGCCGGCGCGGGCCGCCCCGCGCTGCCTCGGCGGCGCGCACACGCCACGTCGAGGTCGGGCCGAGGAGCTGCCGCATCGCCGTCGCACGCTTGAGGTACAGGTGGGCGTCGTGCTCCCACGTGAAGCCAATGCCGCCGTGGACCTGGATGCAGTCCTTGGCAGCGCGGTACGACGCATCGATCGCGAGGCTCGCAGCTGCGGCGGCGGTGAGAGGCGCCACGGCGGGCTCGTCGGCGGCACGAGCCGCGTCCCAGGCCGCGGCGCGGGCGAGCTCGGTCTCGGCGAGCATCTCGGCACACTTGTGCTTCACGCCCTGGAATTGACCGACGGGCCGCCCGAACTGCTCGCGCACCTTCGCGTACGCGGCCGCAGTGTCGACACACCATTGGGCGACGCCGACACCCTCGGCCGCGAGCACCACGGCAGCCAGGTCGCGCACGCGTGACGTATCGACATCGCGGAGCCGGCGAGCCGGCGGCACGGCGGCGCCTTCGACGTGCACCTCGGCGACGCGGCGTGTGGCATCGAGGCTCGACAACTCCGTAGCCGTGAACTCGTCTGCGTTGAGCACGCACCACTCGGCACCTGCCGGGGCGACGACCACCCCGGCGAGGTGCGCCGACAGCACGGGCCGCAGCGTGCCGCGCACCCGCAGCGCGTCGCCGTCCGCCTCGGCGTCGAGCGACCCGGTCAGGGCCACCGCGCCGACGGTCTCCCCGGACGCCAATGCCGGCACGATGCCGGACGCGATCTCCTTGCCCTCCGCCTGGATGACGGCAGACGCGAGCACAGTCGGAACGAATGGACCGGGGGCGCACGCGCGCCCCAGCTCCTCGAGGACGACCGCGAGCTCGGGGACCCCGTAACCCTCGCCTCCGAGCCCTTCGTCGACGTGCAGGCCCAGCCATCCCTGCGCCGTCAGCTCGCCCCAGAAGGGCGGCAGCTTCTCGGCGTCGGCGTCAAGCAACGAGCGCGGGACGGACGGCGCGCAGTGACGTTCCACCCACCCGCGCACCGCTTGCCGGAGCGCCTCGTGCTCCTCCGTGATTCCGATCGGCATGGCGTGAATCCTACGCGGAGTGACACGAGTGTCAGGTTTGCGTGCATAGGCTCACGGCGGTGCGGATCTGGAGACGGGCGCGGACGCGCGGCTTCCCGCTGTCGGGAAATGGCGCGTCCTCGTTTCATCTCGGCTGGCGACTACCGGCAGATGCCGGTCATCTCGTCGAAGCTGCCGTCACGCTCGAGGTGACGCACGCGCCGGTCGTCGAGCACCTTTACTTCTGGGCGTTCCAGGTCGGGTTCCCCGGCGCCGGCGGCGCGCACCTCGGGCTCCAGTGGAACCGCGCCGTCCCCCACTACGGCGCCGCGAACTGGGGCGGCTACGCGGTGGATGGCTCACTGCTACGTGGCACGGAGTCACCGCTGCCAAGCACTCCCGGCGACCCGAACACTCGCGACTACCCCTGGCAACCGGAACGCGCCTACCGGCTGCGCGTGCTCAACGCCGGTGAGGGCCGGTGGCGGGGCGAGGTGTCCGACGTCGCAGGCGGGGTTGCAACGACCGTGCGCGACCTGATCGCGGCCTCACCGTTTCTCGCCGAGCCGATGGTGTGGTCGGAGGTCTTCGCCCGGTGCGACGACCCGTCGGTAACCGTGCGCTGGTCAGACTTCGAGGTCATGACGGAGCGCGGCGAGCGGATCACACCTACGGCGCTCGTCGTGAACTACCAGGCGCATGCCGACGGCGGGTGCGCGAACACCACGTCGGCGCTCGACGACCGAGGCCGCGCGCTGCAGATCACCAACACGAAACGGACCGCGCCGCAGGGAACCGAGCTCCCACTCCCGAACTAGCTAGGCGATCTTCTCGCCGTCCTTGACGACCGAGATCGCCTGCGTCGGGCAGCCCTGGGCGGCCAGGATGATCTTGTCCTCGGGTTGCGCGGTCGGGTCGAGGACGACGGAGATGCCGTCGTCGTCCAGGTCGAACACGCCCGGCGCCCAGAACGAGCAGTTGCCCGAGCCCATGCACTGCTCGCGGTTGATCTCGATCTCCAGCGCCACGGCTCGTAGGGTAACGGGCGTGACTGCAACGGAGAAGCCGAAGCTCCACTGGAAGAAGAGCGAGACGCACGGCCTCCTGCCCGATCCCGAGCCGCGCGAGATCAAGTACACGATCATCTCGGTCGACGACCACCTCGTCGAGCCGCCGGGCATGTTCGAGGGACGGCTGCCTCAGCGCTTCCAGGACCTGGCGCCGAAGATCGTCGAGACCGTCGAGGGCCACGAGGTCTGGGAGTTCGACGGGCAGCTGTACTTCCAGGTCGGCCTCAACGCGGTGGTCGGTCGCAAGCGGGAGGACTGGAAGGTCGAGCCCACGCGTTTCGAGGAGATGCGGGCCGGATGCTACGAGATCGACGCCCGCATCAAGGACATGGACATCAACGGCGTGTGGGCGTCGGTGAACTTCCCGTCGCAGATCACCGGATTCTGCGGGCGCGTGTTCTCGCAGTGCTCTGACCCTGAGCTCGGCCTCGCCGTCACGCGGGCTTGGAACGACTGGTTCGCAGAGGAGTGGCACGGGCCGCACCCCGAACGGATCGTCCCGATGGGCATCACGTATCTCGGCGATCCCGAGCAGGGCGCCGACGAGATCCGCCGTAACGCCGATCGCGGGTTCGTCGCAGTCACGCTGCCCGAACAACCCCACCGCGTCGACATGCCCAACCTGTTCTCGGGCTGGTGGGATCCGATCATCACCGCGTGCGCGGAGACCGGCACCGTGATCTGCCTGCACGTCGGGTCCACCGGCGTGGCTGACATGCCGCCGGGCTCGCCGATGGTGCCCCTGGGCGCGACGCTCTTCGGTCAGCTCTCGCTGGCCGCGTGCGCCGAGTGGCTGTGGTCGGGCTACGCGGTGAAGCACCCGGACCTCAAGATCGCGATGTCGGAGGGCGGGATCGGCTGGGTCGCCATGCTGCACGACCGGCTCGAGAACATCATCGACCGCTCGGGATACGGCGATTACTTCCCGGGCGACATGCGCCCGGCCGAAGTGATGCACCGCAACTTCTGGTTCTGCACGATCGACGACCCGTCGACGATCTGTACCCGGGGCACGGTCGGGGTCGACCACATCATGTTCGAGACCGACTACCCCCACGGCGACGGCACGTGGCCCGACTCGCAGGCCGTGTTCGAGAAGTTCTACGGCGGCTTGCCGGCCGACGAGATCGCGATGATCAGCCACGAGAACGCGGCCAAGCTCTTCCGACATCCCCTGCCGCCGGCTGACAGTCCGCACACGGCCGGACTCCGGCGCTGACGCGCCGACCGAATCGGTGAGCGAGCTCTGGGAGCTGGGCGCGCTCGAGCTGGGCGCATCCATCCGCAACGGCACGGTCTCGAGTCGCGAGGTCGTCGAGGCGCATCTTGCGCGCATCGAAGCCGTCAATCCCGCGATCAACGCGGTCACGGTGACGCTGGACGACGAGGCGCTGGCAGCTGCCGACGCCGCCGACGCCGCGATCGCGCGGGGTGAAGCGATCGGTCCCTTCCACGGAGTGCCGTTCACGGTCAAGGAAAACATCGACCTCGCCGGCTCCGCGACGACCCAGGGTGTCACCGCGCTCGCCGGCATGGTTCCGCCGCTCGACGCGCCCGCGATCGCGCACCTGCGGGCAGCCGGCGCGATTCCGTTCGCGCGCACGAATTTGCCGGACATCGGGCTCCGCTGGCACACCGACAACGAGCTACGCGGCCCGACTCGCAACCCCTGGGATCCGGCGCGCACGCCCGGCGGCTCGAGCGGCGGCGAGGCAGCCGCGCTTGCCACCGGGATGACGCCTCTCGGTGTCGGTTCCGACCTCGGCGGATCAGTGCGTTGGCCCTCAGCGTGCTGCGGCACGACGGCCGTGCGTCCCACGCTGGGTCGCATTCCCGCCGCGACGTCGCTCGAGCCCGCCGACGCGCCACTCACGATGCAGCTGATGGCGGTCCAGGGTCCGATGGCACGCGGGGCGCTGGACCTGCGCGTGGCGCTCGAGATCATGAGCCGTCCCAGCGACCGCGACCCGTGGTACGCCCCGGTTCCCGTCGCCGGTCGGGCACTCCCCAACCCGATCCGTGTCGCGACCTCGACGCATGCTTGCGACCCGGCCGTCACCGCCAGCGTCCGACGCGTGGCCAACGCGCTCGCGGACGCCGGATACGCGGTGGAGGACGTCACCCTCCCGGCCGTTACCGACGCCTCCGATGTCTGGATGAAGCTTGTCCTCACCGAGATACGCGGGTTGTGGCCGTTGTTCGAGGCCATCATCTCCGACAACGCCCGTCGCTTCCTTGAAGACGCGCTCACCCTGTCACCGCCGCTCGACCAAGCCGCCTACGGCGCTGCGTTCATAGCCAGGGAGGGAATCGCCCGCACCTGGTCGCAGTTCCAGAGCGATTACCCGCTCGTGTTGGGGCCGGTCGCGACCGACCTGCCGTTCGTGGTGGGAACCGACCTGGACGGACCCGAAGCCGTCGACCGCATTCGCCGCTCGTTGGACCTTACGCTCTTGTGCAACTGCGTCGGCCTGCCCGCGGTGGCGCTCCCCGCCGGCATCGACAACGGTCTCCCGATCGGCGTCCAGCTCATCGGCCCGCGCTACCGCGAAGACGTCTGTCTTGCCGCGGCCTGGGAACTCGAGCACGCCCTCGGCACGCTCACTCCGATCGACCCGCGTCGTTAGTCAGGAGCCGCCCAATCCCGTGAGGTCGAGGAACTGCTCGTAGCGTTCGGCGACCGCGGGGGCCCAGCGGGCGTCGGGCTCGACGCGGCGGCCGGTGCGGGCCCAGCGCCGGCCCTCGGGCATCGCCGTCGGTTCCTCGAGTCCCGCGGCGATGCGCGCCAGCCACGCCGAGCCGAGGGCGCCGCCTTCGGGCACGGCGACGCAGTCGACGGGCATGCCGGTGGCGTCGGCGAGCGCCCGCACCCACTCGTCCACGCGCGTCCCTCCGCCGGTCGCGACGAGGCGGCGCGCCTCCACCTTGGTCGCCTCGAGCATGCGGCGGGCGACGAACCCGGACGCCTCGAACGCGGCGCGTCGTACCGCCCCGGGTGTGTGCGTGAGGTCGAGGCCGGCGAGGACGGCGCGGCGCTCGGGATCGTTGAGCGGTACGCGCTCGCCGCGCGGGAACGGCGCCCAGACAGGAATACGACCGGGGTCTGTGGCCGGCTCCCCTTCCGCGACCAGACCCGTCACCCAGTTCAGGAACAGCCCGCCCGCGTTGCTCGGTCCGCCGACGAGCATCTTGCCCGGCGCCGTGTGCGGGATGAGGTAATGGTCGGCCACGGGCTCGTCGCGTGACGTGACCGCCCACACGATCAGCGTCGTGCCCAAGATGATCAGCACGTCGCCGTCTTCGTCGGCCCCGGCGACGAGCTGCTCTGCGAACGCGTCGATACATCCTGACGCCAGCGCAGGACCATCCGCACCGCCGACGCGTCCGCACGCAAGGCCCGTCGGTGCGATCTTCGGTAGCTGCGCCGGACGCACGCCGACTTCGCCGGCGATCTTCGGATCCCATCCCGTCCAGTCGAACAACGGGTACGCGGTCGCAGCGGTGGTGGTGTCGAGCACGGGCTCGCCGGCAAGGGCGTGGTTCGTGACCGCCTGCGCGGGCCAGTAGCCGGCGGCATCGGGCGCCTCCCTCACCGTCCAACGCAGGAAGGCCAGCAGCTCGCCGCTCTCGGCCGGGTGGCCGGCGCGCGCGCCATAGTGACCGCGTTCGTCGCCGTAGAGCAGACCCGGCGTGATCGGCACCCCCGCCGCGTTGACGGCAGTGAGCGAGGGAACCATCGCAGCGACGCTGACGCCCGCGGGGACCGTGTCGCCGAGCGCATCGAGCGCGGCTTGCGGGCCGCGCCGCCATGCTTCGTCGGCATCGTGCTCGAAACGCAGGCGTGTCGGCACGCGGAAGCGATGCGGGACACGCGCCGACGCGACGATATTGCCGTCGCCATCGGCGGCGATGGCCTTCACCGATGTCGTGCCGATGTCAACGCCCACCGTGACCTCGGTCATCGGCTCATGTCCTTACCTCGCATGATCGCGAGCACTTCCTCGTGCAGGAGTCCGTTCGTGGTCACGGCGTCGCCGCCGTCGACGCGCGGAGTGCCTTCGAGGTCCGTGAACCGACCACCCGCCTCTTCGACGATCACCTGGAGCGCGGCGTTGTCCCACAGGTTCATGGCCGGCTCGACGGCGATGTCGGCGCTGCCTTCGGCGACGAGCACGTGAGCCCAGTAGTCACTGAAGCCCCGGGTCTCCCAGCACCGGCCGGCGAGCGTACGGAACTGTTCTCCGAGTCCGTAGTCATCGAACGCGGTCACCGAGGTGAAGCACAGGAGCGCATCCTCGATCCTGCTGACACGCGACACGCGAATCCCTTCGCCATCCGCGAACGCCCCTTCGCCCCGCGCCGCCCACCACCGTCGGCCCAGCGCCGGCGCCGACACGACACCGACGACGATCTCCCTGTCACGCTCGAGCGCGATCAGCGTTCCCCACGGCGGGATGCCCCGGACGAAGCTCTTCGTGCCGTCGATGGGGTCGAGGATCCACCGGCGGTTCCCGCTCCTCGTCGTCTCGCCGTACTCCTCCCCGATCACGCCGTCGGCGGGGCGCTCGGCTTCGATCCGCGCCCGCAATGCCTTCTCCGCGGCGCGATCGGCCTCGGTCACCGGCGTGAGATCGGGTTTGCTCTCGACGACGAGATCGTGGGCGCGGAACCGGGGCAGCGTGATCTCGTCGGCGGCGTCGGCGAGCTCGAGTGCGAACGCGAGGTCAGGGTCGATGGCCGGACGCTACCGCTTGAGGCGTGGAAAAATCGCGTCGCAACCTGACGATGTGGAGGGGCAGGAAGTGCGAACCCGCGAAGGCTGGCCGGTCGCCAGCTCGATCGACGAGCTCCTCGCCGGCGCGACGAGCCGAGAGCCGTTCGCGCACAGCGACAGCAAGTCGGGCGTGCCGATGGAGCGCGTGGTGATCGGCGGCGAGCGCTTCGTCGTCAAGCACGTCAGGATCGACAACGACTGGATCATGCGCGCGAGCGGCGACCTCGGCTGCCGTCCACTTCTTGTCTGGCGCTCCGGGATCCTCGAACGCGTCCCAGTGTCGATCGATGACTGTTTCGCCGGCATTGCCCCGGAGGATCGCGGCGCGGCCATCCTCATGCGCGATGTGGGCCCCTGGCTCGTTCCCGAGGGCAACGAGCCGATCTCGGTCGAGCAGCACCGTCGCTTCCTCGACCACATGGCCGAGTTCCACGCCGCGTTCTGGGGATGGGAGGACACCATCGGGCTCGTGCCGCTTTCCGACCGGTACGCATGGTTCACCGCCGAGGTCACCGCGTGCGAAGAGGCCCTTGGCTCCGGCGCGGCCGTCCCGCGCATCGCAGCCGAGGGATGGCGACGGCTGCCCGCAGCGTCGCCACGCCTGGCCGAGATCGTGCTCCCGTTGCTGCGCGACCACGATCCGCTCGTCGCCGCGCTCACCGCCACGCCGCAGACCTTCGTCCAGGGCGACTGGAAGATGGGCAACCTCGGCAGCCATCCCGATGGCCGCACGATCCTGATCGATTGGGCCGTGCCCGGCCGCGCCCCGCCGTGCGTCGAGGTCGCCTGGTACATCGCGCTGAACCGCCGACGCCTCCCTCAAACCAAAGAGCAGACAATCGCCGCCTATCGCGGCGCGCTCGAGCGCCTCGGCATCGAGACCGCGTCCTGGTGGGACACGCAGATCGCCCTCGCGCTTCTGGGCGCTGTCGTGCAGTTCGGATGGGAGAAGGCCTACGACGAGCCCGACGAGCTCGCGTGGTGGGAGGAGCGCGCCGTCGCGGGCGCGCGACACCTCGCATGACCATCAATGCCCGGAAGCGCTGAACGCGGTTACGACGGCGGCAGTACTTCCAGCACAGTGGCGGAACCCATGCCGCCGCCCGCGCACATGCTCACGCAGCCCAGCCCGCCGCCGCGGCGCCGCAGCTCGTAGATCATCGTCGTGACCATGCGGGCGCCCGTGGCCGCGACCGGGTGGCCGAGGCTGCAGCCGCTGCCGTTCACGTTCACGATCTCGTGCGGGAAGCCGAGGATGCGGCTCGACGCCACCGCCATCGACGCGAAAGCCTCGTTGATCTCGACGAGGTCGAGGTCCGACAGTGAGCGACCGGCGCGCTCGACTGCCTTGGGAATCGCCAGGGTCGGCGCGAGCCCGGTGTCGCGAGGCGGCACGCCCACCGACGCCCACGACCGGACGACGGCCATCGGCTCGAGTCCGTTCTCCTGCGCGTAGTCGCCGTCGGTGACGACCACCGCGCACCCGGCGTCGTTCAGCCCGGACGAGTTGCCGGCGGTGATGCTGAAGTCTTCGATCTCCGGGTGAAGTGGCGGGAGCTTCGCCAGCTTCTCGGGGGTGGTGTCGCGCCGCGGGTGCTCGTCGACGTCGAACGTGCGCGTCTCGCCACGCGCGCCCCGCACAGGCACCTCCATCGCGAAGATCTCGTCGCGAAGCCGGCCTTCGTCGGTGGCCGCGACGGCGCGCATGTGCGAGTGGTACGCCCAGTCGTCCTGCTCCTCGCGGCTCACGCCGGCCGTCACCGCGGTGTTCCACCCGACGGTGATCGACATGTCCATCGTCGGCGCGTCCGGCGTCGCCGGGTGACTCGGCGACAGCCACGGCTGCACGCCCGAATAAGACCCGGGCAGCTTCTTCATCACCACAGGGCTCTGTGTGATGCTCTCGACGCCGCCGGCGATGACGACGCGATCCATGCCGGCGCGAATGCCCGCGGCGGCGGTCTGGATCGGCGCCATGCCCGACGCGCAGTGCCGGTTGTGCGCGAGCCCGGGGATGTCGGTGAGCCCGAGGTCGACCGCCGCGTAGCGCGCCACGCACCCGCCGCCCTGGAGCGATTCGCCCATGATGATGTCGTCGACGTCCTCGGCGGGCACGCTCGAGCGCTTCAGCGCCTCGCCGATCGACGCCTTGGCGAGCTCGAACACGTCGACGTCGGCAAGCGATCCCTTGCGCGCCGTTCCGATGGCGGTGCGGGCGGCGGACACGATGACGGCGTCACCCATGGTGGTTCCCCTCCGACATTCGGTGCGCGATCTGCGAGGAGCGTACCTGACGTCCAAGTCAGTAATGTCGCCCTCCGGAGATCGTGGGCAGTCGAGAGGAAGGGAGCGTGCATGGGAACGCTCGATGGCAAGGTCGCCATCGTCACCGGCGCCGGCCGCGGCATCGGTCGAGGTGAGGCGCTGCTGCTCGCCGACGAAGGCGCCAAGGTGGTCGTCAATGACCTCGGTGGCGCGCGCGAGGGTGAGGGCGCCGACAAGACGCCGGCGCAGGAGGTGGCCGACGAGATCGTCACGGGTGGCGGGGAGGCCGTCGCCAACTACGACGACGTCGCGTCTTGGCCCGGCGCCGAGTCGCTCATCGGACAGGCGATCGAGACGTTCGGCAAGCTCGACATCCTCGTGAACAACGCCGGCATCCTGCGCGACGGCATGAGCTTCAACCTGTCCGAGCAGGACTGGGACTCCGTCATCCGTGTGCACCTCAAGGGTCATTTCGCACCGAGCCGGTTCGCCGCCGCGTACTGGCGCGAGCAGGCCAAGGCGGGCGAGCCGGTCACCGGACGGATCATCAACACCTCCAGTGAGTCGGGCCTGTTCGGGAACGCGGGCCAGTCGAACTACGCAGCGGCGAAGGCCGGCATCGCGTCGATGACCATCGTGCTGGCGCGTGAGCTCCAGAAGTACGGGGTGACCGTGAACGCAATCGCACCGCGCGCCCGCACACGCCTGACCGAGACCGTCGCCGGCGCCGACCAGCTCATGGCAGCGAAGGAAGGCGAGTTCGACGCCTGGGACCCGGACAACATGGCGCCGCTCATCGGCTTCCTCACCAGCGACGCCGCCGCCGACGTGAGCGGCCAGGTCTTCGTCATGTGGGGCGATCACGTCTACCTGATGCGGGGCTGGTCGCTCGTCACCGACCTCGACGCAGGCGGAAAGCGTTGGACCGTGGACGAGCTGATTGCCCGTAAAGAAGAATTGTTCGCACCGGCTGAGAATGGCAGCGCCATCCCCGGCATGGCCTTCTCGATGTAGCCATGCCCGACTGGGGGGACCTGCTGGTCGACCAGCTGCGCTTCATGGCGCGGCGCTACGGCGACGAGGTCGCGTACCGCGACCTGGGGTCGGGCCATTCGATCACGTTCCGCGGCTGGGACGCGCGTTCGAATGCGCTCGCGCGCGGTCTCGCCAGGCGAGGTGTGCGACCGGGCGACCGCGCCTCGATCTACCTGCCGAGCGACGAATGCCTCCGCTGGATCGTCGCCTACGCGGCCGTCCACAAGGCGGGCGCGGTAGCGGTCCCGACGAACACCCGCCTGTCGGTCCGCGAGCTGACGGCGATCCTCGGGCACGCCGAAGTGCGCGCCTTGCTGACCTCCGCATCCTTGCTCGGCAACGCGCGCGACGTGTCGCGAGCGCTGCCGTCGCTCGAGCTCGTCGTGACAGACCGGGCGGAACCAGCCGAGATCTCCTGGGAGGACGCCTTCGACGCCGACGACGGCGATTACCAAGCGCCGGTCGAGTCCGACGACCTCGCCGACATCATGTACACGTCGGGCACCACCGCCCTGCCCAAAGGCGTCGCGGTCCGCCACGGCAACGTGGCGATGATCCCCAACAACGAGCCACCGTGGACCGGCGCGGGCTGGCTCCATGGCGCGCCCTTGTTCACGTTCGCGGGCATCTCGTTCATCTACAACCCGATGAAGATGGGCATGCGCGGCCTGTACCAACCGAAATTCGACGCCGGTGAGTGGCTCCGCATCGTCGCGCGTGAACGTCCGACCATGGCGTTCCTCGTGCCTGCGATGGCCGAGCTCCTTGTCGCCCATCCCGACTTTTCGACCGCGGACCTGGACAGCCTGCACGCAGTTTCGATCGGCAGCGCACCGCTTGCCCCGAACACGCTGCTTGCGTTGCAAGAGCGGCTTCCGAACGCGACCGTGTCGAACTCGTACGGCATGACCGAAGCCGGCCCGGCGTACATCGTCATGCCGAAAGAGGAAGTGACAAAGCGCATCGGCTCGGTCGGCAAGCCGATCCCACCGATGGAGATCAAGATCGTCGGCGAGGACGGCCAGGAGTGCGAGGTGGGCCGGGTCGGTGAGCTGCTCACGCGACTACGCGGCTACCAGCGCGAGTACTACAAGGACGCCGAAGCCACCGCGAACACTTGGACGAGTGATGGCTGGTTACGCAGCGGTGACCTCGGCCATCTCGACGAGGACGGCTTCCTGTACCTCGTCGGGCGCAAGAAGGACATGATCGTCCGCGGTGGCCACAACGTCTATCCGACCGACATCGAGAGCGTGATCCTCGAGCATCCGGCCATACAGGAAGCAGCCGTCGTCGGCGTGCCGCACGACGTCCTCGGCGAGGACATCGCCGCTTTCGTGGTCCGCAAGCCCGGCGCCACCATCAGCGACGACGAGATGAAGGAGTTCTGCGCTGTGCATCTGGCCGACTACAAGCGGCCCCGCCACGTCACGTTCATCGACGAAATGCCGCGGAACGCGACCGGGAAGGTCTTGAAGCTGGTTCTCGTCGAGCGCGCCGCGAGAGAGGCGGCCGCGGCGCGTCCGGCGTAGCCTGGTACATGGTGGATGTCGAAGCGTTCGTCGCGGACTGTCGTGCCTGTCTTACCGAGGCGGAGCCTCGCCTGGCGATCGCGGATCTCCTCGAACGGACCGTCGACCCGGCGTCCGGTTGCGAGGCCGCGCTGCCGGCAGAGCGCGCTGAGCTGACGACGTTGCACCACTCCCCCGAGCTCACCGTGTTGAAGGTCGTCTGGGCGCCGGGCATGAGCATCTGGCCCCACGACCACAGCATGTGGGCGGCAATCGGGATCTACACCGGGCAGGAGGACAACACGTTCTACCGGCGGGCCGACGACGGCATCGAGGCTCGCCGCACCCGCGAGCTGTCAGCCGCCGACGTCGTGCTCCTCGGCGACGACGTGATCCACGCCGTGCACAACCCTCTCGGTGGGTGCACCGCGTCCATCCACGTCTACGGCGGCGACTTCTTCAACCGCGACGTGTCGCAATGGGAGCCGGACACGCTCCGCGAGGCGCGCGAGGTCGGGCCGCCGTGGCGCGTCTTCGAGGAAGCGAACGATCGCCTGGGCCTCTGAGCTAGGTTGCCGCCGGCGGCGACGGCGGCTTTGCCGACCGTCGCCGCAGAGCCGGAGCTTGCGACGGCGATCGGAGAAGCATTGGCATTGACGGAGCTCAAGGGACAGCAGACCGGCACACAGAAGGTCGTCATCGAGCGCGGCCCGGTGCGCGTGTTTGCGGAGGCGCTCGGAGACGCCAGCGACGCATACACCGGTGACGGCGCGCCCGTGCCGCCGAGGTTCCCGTTCGTGATGCCGTACTGGGGTTCGCTCGGCACCGGCGGCGCGCCCGGGCTCCCCATCGACCGCCTCCGCGGGCCGGATCGCGCCATCCTCCATGGGGAGCAGGCGTTCGAATACCACCGCTGGCCGAAGGTGGGTGACGTCCTCGAGGGGACGACCGTCATCACAGACGTCTACGAGAAGGAGCGCTCGAACGGCGGCAAGCTCGAGTTCTACGTGACCGAAACGGATTGGAAGGACGCGGACTCGGGTAAGCCGATCGTGAAATCGATCTTCACGCTCGTGGTCAACGTGCGACCGTCGAGCTAGCGGGACGCTCCGGGCACGCTCGACATATGGCTGCTGCGCTCACCTCCGTTCCCATCGGCTCGCTTCCCTTCGAGCGCTTCAAGGCGATCCTGCCGCCCGACCGCTACGCCCAGGTGCTCGAGGCTGTGGATCGCGCGCATCGGGTCATCGGTAATCGAGCCGTGTGGAACATCAACTCGACGGCCCGCGGCGGCGGAGTGGCCGAGATGTTGATTTCGCTCCTGGCCTACGCCCACGCCGCCGGCGTCGATGCGCGTTGGGAAGTCATCAGTGGCAATGAGGCCTTCTTCGAGATCACCAAACGCATTCACAACAACCTGCATTCGGCGCCTGGTGACGGCGGCCCCCTGGGCGACGCCGAGCGGGAGGTGTATGAGTCGGCGTTGGCGCCGAACCTCGCCGAGCTCGTGGAGCGGGTCCGCCCGGACGACGTCGTGATCGTCCACGATCCCCAGCCGGCGGGACTGATCCCCGAGCTCAAGAAGGAACTGGGCGTGCCCGTCATCTGGCGCTGCCACGTCGGCATTGACACTCCGAGTGACGTAGCCCGGCGCGCCTGGCGATTCCTCATCCCCTACGTCGAGCCGGCCGATGCGTACGTGTTCTCGCGGCGCGCATTCGTGTGGGAGGGACTCGACGACGCGAAGATCGAGCTGATCGCGCCGGTGATCGACGCGTTCTCGCCGAAGAATCAGGAACTCGATCCGGCGACGGTGCGAGCCATCCTCGGTGTCACCGGCTTCGACGCAGACCGCCCCGGCGGCGATCCACGATTCACGCGAGAGGACGGCAGCACCGGGTTGGTTGAACGCAGGGCGGAGATCGTCGAGGGCGGACCGCTGCGGGCCGACGACCCAATGGTCCTGCAGGTCTCGCGCTGGGACCGCCTCAAGGACCCGGTGGGTGTCATTCAGGGGTTCGTCGACCACATTGCGCCCGCCTTGGACGCCCATCTCGTGTACGCAGGGCCGTCGGTCGCTGCAGTAGCGGACGACCCGGAGGGCAAAGCCGTCCTCGAAGAGGTTCACGAGCTCCACGAGCGGTCGCCGGCCGAGGTGCAATCGCGCCTGCACCTCGCGTGCCTGCCGATGGACGATCTCGAGGAGAACGCGGCCATCGTGAACGCGCTGCAGCGCCGGGCCAACGTCGTCGTGCAGAAGAGCATCGCCGAGGGCTTCGGGCTCACAGTCGCGGAAGCGATGTGGAAGGCGCGACCGGTCGTGGCCAGCCGCATCGGCGGTATCCAGGACCAGATCGTCGACGGGGTGAGCGGCGTGCTGCTCGACGACCCCTTCGACCTCGCCGCCTACGGCGCCACCGTGCTCGGCCTGCTCCGGGATCCCGAGCGCGCCCGTCGCCTCGGCCGGGAAGCCCAAGAGCGCGTGCGCGACGAGTTCCTGCCGCTGCGCAGCCTCATGCAGTACCTTGACCTCATCCAGCGCCTCGTGGGCCCCTGACGACGCGCGTCACGTCGCGCGCAAGACCGCCTGCGTCTGCAGCACCTTCGCGACCGGCCGCCCATCGGCGTCGGTGACGTCGGTTTCGATGACGACCACCGTTCGGCCGGCGTGCAACGGACGGGAGACCGCCTCTGCGTAGCCGGCGCGCACTGCACGCAAGAAGTTGGTCTTACTCTCGATCGTGGTCGTACCAGTGGCGCCTTCCGGGAGGTTCTGGAATGCGCAGGTGGCGCCGGTGGTATCGGCGAGGCTCATGATCACGCCCCCGTGCAGGACGCCCGCGGTTGTGCACCGATCCGGCTGCCAGGCCACACGCGCCCGCACCTCTTCGGGCCGGCTCCGGATGACCTCGATCCCGAGCGCAGCCGCGAACGGGACCGTCTGGCGCATCAGTTCAGTCTGGGTTTCATCCACGTCGGTCATGACACCGACTCCTGGCGTTCGAGTGCGGCCTGGTGCTCGAAAACTTCCGTCGCCATGAACGAGTCAGAATCCCAAACGTCGCAACCGATGTCGAAGCTGATCGTTCCCGGAAGGGCTGGCGCGACGACGTCCCTCAGGGCAGCCGGCACCTGCTCGGTCTTGTCGGGCTGAGACTGGACCTTGAGCCGGACTACGACCCATCAGTGTTCCCCCGATCTCGACGACAGGACCCTGTCGACTGCGAATTCGGTTCGTCCCGTACCGCCGGATCACCCCTGCAGGCGGCGGCGCGCATCACAATGATCTCGTGGAGGACAAGGTTCGTGAGTCAGGTGACGGCTTGAAGCGATGCCCGTGGGGCATCGAGCCCGACGAATATCGGCGTTACCACGACGAGGAGTGGGGCCGGCCGGTCGTCGACGACGTGCGCATCTTCGAGAAGCTGTGCCTCGAGGGTTTCCAGAGCGGGCTGTCGTGGCTGACCATTCTCCGGAAACGGGACGGTTTCCGCCGCGCCTTCCACGGTTTCGATCCCGCCGAGATCGCCGCCTTCGACGAGAGCGACGTCGAGCGCCTCCTCGGTGACGCCGGCATCGTTCGCCATCGCGGAAAGATCGAGGCCATGGTCGCGAACGCGCGCGCCATGCTCGAGGTGCAGGCGAGCGAGGGATCGCTCGCCGCACTCGTCTGGCGCTACGAACCGGTGCCGACGGGTCCTGTCGGCACCCTTGCCGAGCTTCCCCCGTTCAGACCGGAAGCAAAGGAGTTGTCCAAGGAGTTGCGCCGCCGTGGCTTTCGTTTCGTCGGCCCGACGACCGTCTACGCAGCGATGCAGGCCTTGGGCCTGGTCAACGACCACCTCGAGGGCTGCTTCTGCCGGACGATCGTCGACGAGGAGCGCGCTCGTCTTGTCCGACCCTCCTGAACGCCGTTCTCTCGTGTCCGGAACGGGCGTCTACGGGGTCATGTCGCTGCTGCCAAACGGATGATCGATGACGTAGGGCCAGGTTGGTCAGACTCTCGGCGAAGGACCTCCGCTGCGCTCAAGGCGAGCTGCGCGTCATCAGACGCGAAACTCTCGTCATTCCGAGGCAGCGCGATGTCATCCATCTCGACGAACCGCGTGTTCAGTGTCATTCGGCCGTTCATCGGTTTCGGCACCGTCACGCATCATCCGCCTCGCGCGCGGCGTTACATCTCATTTTGCCTGCCCCGCCGTGCCCACACACGTACGTGATGCGATGAAGGAGCGGGCCTCCGCTCCCCGTGAGGGACCGAGCGTCGCGAGAGCATTGTTTGCCTGGGGCGACTGGCGGGCCAATGGGCAGGAGGGATTGACCGTTATGCGGTTACACGGCGCCCCCAGCCTTCGAGGCGCGGGGAACATGCGGGCGAGTTCGGGCTATGCGTGAATGTCGATCACCTGATCGAGCCCGAGGATCTCGAGAACCATGCGCACCGCGTCGGTCGGCGAGACAACGACCAGCCGCCGACCCAGCCCGTCGACCCGTTTGTGCAGGTGGAATAAGGTGCTGGCTCCGGTCGAGTCCATGAATGTCAGTTGCCTTAGGTCCAGTCGGAACTCTTCGCCCTGGCCATCGAGAGCCTCGTTCACGGCATGTTCAAGGGCTGGCGCGCTACTGATGTCCAGCTCGCCCATGACGAACAGGGTTTCTGCCGTCCCGTCGTGGCCGAGCTTGCATCGCAAGAGGTCATC
>JBKOWY010000016.1:0-9400 GCA_046724655.1 Actinomycetota bacterium | reverse complement strand
ATCGCCTCGACCGCGGGCAGCAGCCCGAAGCCGGGCAGCGTGAGCATGATCGAGCCGAGGATCTCGTCCCAGCTCGCGCCGACCTCCTTGGCGAGCATGGCGTGACGGCGCACCCCGGGGGCGTTGCGAAGGATCACGGTGCACACCATGCGGATGAGCTCGTGGGTCTTGCGGTCAGGCGCCTTCAGCGAGTCGATCTGGCTCAGCCACGCGTTCTGCGCCGCATGCAGGGACGGGAAGACCTCGTCGAGCGGGCCCTCGAACGGGAAGTTCCAGTCCTGCTGCTCTCGCGCCACGATGCGAACGATACCTACGCCGCTCCACCGGCGGCCCGCTCGGGGGCGCGCGGCCGGAACACCGGGATCGTCACGTCGTCGGCGATCGTCTGGAAGACAACCTCGAGCGGCATGCCGACCTGGAGCGCGTCGAAGTCGGAGTCGACGACGTTGGTCATCATGCGCGGACCTTCGTCGAGGTCGACGACGGCCGCAACGTACGGCACCCGCTCGTTGAAGGGTGGCAGGTCGTTGCGGCGTACGACCGACCATGTGTACAGGGACGCCCGGCCGCTCGCCTCGACCCACTCGACGTTCGTGCTCCAGCACGATGGGCAGAACGGCCGCGGATAGAAGTGGAAGCGGCCGCAGTCTCGGCACCGGCGGATGAGGAGCGTGCCGGCCCGGGCGGCGTCCCAGAACGGCTTGGTCTCGGGATCGGGCGCAGGCAGGTCGAAGCGCGAGACCTGCGGCGCCATCAGCCGCGGGTCGGGAGCGCGGCGATGGCCACGCCGCTGATCTTCGCCTCGCCGTCCTCATTGACGACAGCGCAGTCGAGGTCGACCCGATGCTCGCCGTGCTCCTCGTACTTCTTCTTCACGGTGACCTGGGTGGTGAGCTTCTCGCCCGGCCAGGTCTGCTTGGTGAACCGCACCTTGTACTCGCGCAGGTTGCCGACGCCGACGAAGTCGGTGAGCGCCTTGCCGAGGACGCCGGCCGTGAACATGCCGTGCCCGAACACGCTCGGCAGCCCCGCCTCCTGGGCCTTCACCTCGTCGTGGTGCATCGGGTTGAAGTCGCCCGACGCTCCCGCGTACATCACGAGGTCGGTGCGGCTGAGCTCGTGGGTGAACTCCGGCCCCGTGTCGCCCTCCTTGATGTCGTCGAAGAACAGCTTCTGTTCGGCCATGCGCGTGTGATTACCCGTTTCCTGACACAGGTGTCAATTTCCTCGGGAGATCAGGGAGACGCCTGAGGGCGCGCGGTCGCATGCACCGTGATGTCGAAATCGTCGCCGGGTGCCACGAGCTGGAGCAAGGAGAAGTCGACCGAGCCGCCGACCGTCACCCGCACCTCGGCTTCGGTAGCCACGACCCGGGCGTCCCGAAGCGCCCGCCGGTCCAGCTGTTCCGCAAGGGATGCCTGCGCGCGTCGCCGGGCGTCCGGTGGGACGAGCCGGACCACACCGCTGCTCCGATACGCAGCCTCATCGAGCGCCGAGGCCCCGGCTACAGCCGCTGCGTCCGCCGTGGCGGCCAGCGAGCGTCGCTCCGAGAACGCGCGCCACAGGTCGAGACTGATCCCACCGAGGAGAAACAGCATCACGCAGAGACCCAGCGTCCACATCGTGATGGTGCCGGACTCGCGGCTCGCTCCCCGTACCGTATGGAGCCGCTTCATTCGAAACTCCGGTACTGATCAATGGGCTCGCTGTGATGGGCGGTCCAACTCCAAGCTCCGACGTTGCCGATGCCAGGGAATCTGACCGCCGGGACGGCAACGGTCACCGAGGCTCGCACGCTGCCACCGCGCCGGAGGCGCTCGCCGGGCGCGCAGTCGAGCTGCACATCGACGTCACCCGGAGTCAGGCCCAGGTTCTCCGCCATATCGTGCCCGGTCTCCGTGGCACGTCCGCGGTCGCACACGCCCGCTACGGCGACGACCCGCGACACCTCGCGCGCGATGGAGCGTGCCGTGGTCTGTCGCTCCGACCACGTCGGCAGCGTCAGTACAAGCAGCGCGACCGGAAAGAGCAGGAGGCCGATGCCGAGCGCTAGCTCCCCGGCGACGTAGCCACGCTCACGCGAGTCGTCGTTCATCGGCAGCACCGTCAGGGATGCTCCTTCACCGATCGGGCGTCGAGCGTGAACGTCCAGTCGGGGACCAGGCCCGGCAGCCAGCCACGCAGCTTCACATGGACCCTCGCCCTCATGACGTCCTCGTTCGGGCTTTCGCACGTGACCCGCACGTCGCTCCCGAGGCGGCCGGCAAGCAGGTCGCCGAGGACGTCGCGTGCCCGTGACTCGCATTCCGCCGTCGTCGCGCCGAAGCGGCTTCCTGCGCGCGCTCCTTCGTCCACCGAGGCGCGTACGACGCCGCGGGCGTACAGGAACACGATGAAGTTCGCCATCATCACGAACACGATCAGCGAGAAAGCTGTCGCGGCGACGTATTGCACCGTCGTCATGCCGTCCTCGCCCGACCGCTCGTCACGGGACGGCATAGGTCAGACCCCTAGCTGCCCCCGGATCCAGTTCACGATGTCGAGGCCCAAGGCTTGGAGGACGGCCCAGATCGCGACGAGCGCCGCGATGCCGAGTGCCGCGTTGCCAAGCAACTCGGCCGTCGTCATTCCGTCTTCCGCCGAGGCCGTCGACCTCAACCGTCCGACCAGGCTCAGACACCACCAATTCGGACCCACCCGTTGTCCCCTTTCGTCGATACGTGCATGAACCGATTCGCTCACCGACTCCCGAAGATGACCGAGGGGAGCGGTGCCGCAATGAACAGGAGCATGATCGGAGCGAGGATGGCGATGGTCGGCACGAGCATCGCGGCGCGCCTTTTCGTGGCGACGCGGCGCAAGTCCTCCCGACGCGCGTCGCGCAGGTCCTCGCTCAAAGCCCGCAGCGCGCCCGCGAGATCGACGCCACGCTCTGCGCCTGCCGCGAACAGCTTGTAGGTACGGGCGGCGCTCGGTTCGGGTGTCAGTTCGGCGAGGCGTCGGAACGCGTCGGCCTCCGACACGCCGCTGCGAACCGCCGTGAGCACGGCGTCGAGCTCTTCGATCATGGCGCCCGTCCCACGATCGACGATGCGCTGCGTTGCTTGCACGGGCCCCGCCCCGGTACGTAGATGAATCGCGAGGAGCTGGTTGACCGTGTACAGCTCGAGGCGGATTCGCTCACGGCGATCGGCGATGGCCCGCTCGATGCGACCCTTCCAGCGAGTGGACCCGTACACGAGCCCACACACCGCGAGCAGCAGCGTCAGGACCGGCGACCGGATTGCGATACCGATCGCGCCACCTGCCGCCGTGAACAGAGCTGTCTGCCCGAGCGCGCGGATGCGGTATTCCTCGGGGCTCAGGTCGTAGAAGCCGGCCTGGCGCAGCTTGAGTCGCAAGTGCTCGTCGCTACGCGTCTCCACCAGGCGTCCGAGGCGTGCCGCGAACGCGCGCAACGGCGGGAGAAAGAGTCGGGCTACCGTCCCGCCGCGCGCGCTGCCGGGTTGCGCGACGCCGAGTACGTCTGCGCTGCGTCCGAGGCCGGCGCGGGCCACGATCGTGTACGGACGCACGCGGTCGGCGAGTCGCGGTGTCGGTTTGACGACCAATCCGGCGACACCGGCGCAGACGAGCGCGGCCGAACCTCCTGCGAGCAGCAGGATCGCAGCGTTCATGCGTGCTCCCTCACCGCGACCGGAGCGCTCGAGCCGAAGACGCGCTGCTCGCCGCGCGTGCGCGCCAGCCGTGCGATGAGGAACCCGCCCGCCAAGCTGAGCAGGCCCGCGACGAGCACGACGATCAGTCCTCCCGTCGACCGGTAGAAGTCGCGAAATGGGCCCTCGCGGATCGTGAGCGCCACGAGCACGAGCCACGGCAGCACGAGTACGGCCCGGGCGTTGATCTTCATCTCCAACCCCTCCGTCTCGATCTCCTCGAGCAGCTTGAGGTCGCGTGTCGTGGCGGCGACGAGATCCTCGAGGATGTCGCGCACGATCTGGCCTCCTCGCTCGTGTGCGAGGACGAGCACCTCGATCACACGATCGCTTGTGGGATCTGCGAGCTCCTCCTTGATGACCTCGAGCGCAGGGACGGTGCCCAACATGCGCGACAGCATCGGGAACCGCGCGAAGGCCTCCTGGAGCGGTGCCGGACCGGTGGCTGCGAGCGCGTTCAGCGCCTGTGGGAGCGATCGCCCGGCCGTGATCGACGCGATGACGTCGCGAAGCCCATCCGGCCACGCTGCCTGGACCTGGCGGAGGTGAGCGTTGCGCCGGCGGGCGAAGTACGCGTGCGGCAGCACGGCGACGCCAGCGGCGGGAACGAGGGCGACCACCGGCGCGCCGGTCAGCGCGGCGATGGCCACGAATGCGATTGCCCCGACCGCCACCGAGCCCACGAAGAATTGCCGCGGCGTGAGTGCGACGCCGGCCTGGTTCAGCCACAGCTGACGATTGCTGATTTGTTTCCGCGGGCGGAAACGGCGGATTTTGATGTCCGGCGCGTAGCCCGTCACGAACCCGACGAGGAAGTACACGAACCCGCCGATGGCGACGCCTGCGAGCAGGATCATCGCGGCACCTCGGCTCCCTCCACGATCGAACGAAGGCTCAAACCTCGGGGAAGCGACCGGTCGACGCGAGTCTCGAGCCGAGCGGGAAGCACGCCGGTCCAGACCAGCGGGCGGCCCAGTGCCTCACGCACGAAGATGGGCTCGACCGTGAAGTCTTCGCTGAGAGCGGGGACCACAGCGACGATCTCCATGACCTGACGCCGGATCCCGTCGGTGTCGCTCGGTGGGATGTCGTCACGGTCGAGGTGGATGACGAGATCGAGCGACTGCGAGAAGACTTTGCGGACGATTCGCTCAGTGACGTTCTCCCCTGCCATCAACGCTGCGTTCACGAGGGCATGCAGTGCTTCGGCGGCATTGTTCGCGTGAATGGTGCAGAGAAATCCGCAGCCGGCGTTGACAGCTCGACTCAGTTCGAACGCCTCGGCGCCGCGCACTTCGCCTACGACAATGCGGTCTGGTCGCATCGCCAGAACGAACTTCACGAGATCGCGGAGGCTGATCTCGCCGGTTCCGTCGAGCGCCGGCGGTCGAACCTCGTAGTACGAGCCATGCGTCACCGGCACCGCGATCTCGCGGATCTCCTCGCAGCAGCGAACGCAATGACTCGCGGGCTCGGCTGCGATGAGCGCTGCGGCAAGCGTGGTCTTCCCGGCGCCTGGTTCGCCGGAGATCGCCAGGCGGCTGCGAATCTGCATCATCGCCCACAAGAAGCTGGCGGCTTCGGAGCTGATCGAGTCGAGCTGCACCAGACTCGCCAGCGTGACGTTTCGAACCGTGTAACGACGGAGCGTCGCCGAAAGCCGGTCGCTGACCGGTGGGATCGCCGCCGTCAGCCGCGCGCTGTCTTGCAGTACGCGGGCCTGCACAATCGGATGCTTCGTATTGAGCTGGCGGTCAGTTGGTGCCAGCAGCCTCTCGACGATCTGACGGTTCTCGCCCTCGCCGGTCGGTGTCGTGAGGCCACGGAGGCGCCCGGTCGAGTCCAGGTACGACACCCGTGGACCTTCGAAGAAGACCTCCTCGACGTCGGCACGGGCGATCAGCTCGGTCAACGGACCGAAGTCGGTGATCGACCGCAGCACCCGCCCGACCATGTCGCCGGGGTCGCTGAGCGGGATCTCGTCTCCGAGGTGAGCCCGACGCTGATACTCGTCGACGGCGCGATGAACCTCGGCCCGTACCTCGTCAAGATCTCCCTCGGGCCGGAGTCGCCGCCGCTCGATGCGGACGAGCGCGTCTCGGCGGATGCCGTCGTACGCGTCGGCGCGGGTGGTCATCGCGCCACGACGGGTACTCGTCGCAACCGCCTGCCGGGAGTACGCCGAGCCCGCATTGCTGCTGCGGTCCGCGGCGCGATCTTCATTGCGAGCTCGTCAACTGCTTTGGCGTAGGGCCCGTGCGGCACAAGCTCACCTGACCACGCCGCGCTCTCAACCCGCGGGTCGTGCGGAAGGAACGACAGGCTTTCCGGCTCGAACGTTCGGCGAATCTCCTGATCAAGCTCGGCTTTGCGGAACGCGTCGCGAGGTGCACGGTTGACGACAAGGTGCACTGGCGCGCTGTCGTTGAGCGCTCGTACGTCGGTGACCCAATTGAGAAGCCGGGTCACGCCGACGGGCATGGCCGGAGCCACGCCCACCACCGCCGATGCCTCGGACACGACGGCGCGGCTGATGCCGTATCGCCCCCGGCCGCCGCGACCGACGTCCTCGAGTCGGCTCGCGACATTCGCGACGACGTAACCATGGACCTCCGCGATGGCGGCGATCACGTCGAGCACCTCGCTCGGGCGCACCTGTGACCAAGCCCCGACATTTGGAAGACCGCAGAGCACATCCACCTCGCGCCTTGCACGCACGATCGTCGAATCGACGTCGCCCATGCCGTATTCGACGGATTCGATGGCGCTGCGCAAGTTGGGCTCGATGGGCAGACCGAGCCGCTGCGCGACCGACGGAACCACATCGTCGGCGTCGACGAGCACGACCCGCTCGCCATGCCGGCTCAGCGTGGCCGTGAGACCTATTGCGAGCTCAGTGGCGCCGGCGCCCGGCGTACCGCCGATCGCAACGACGCGCCTCTGTCGCGCGCTATCGCTGTTTCCCGTCGCCGGAGACACCCGATCCCCATTGACAGCCGCTTCGAGCGCCGTGGCCGATGGGACGGGAACCCGGCGCTCCGGAGCCAGCGTCGCGAACGCATCGACGAACTCCGCCATCGACGCGTCTGACGCGAGTACGCGGTCGACGCCGAGCAATGTCAGGAACTCGCGACCGGCTGACTCGTCGGGATCGAACACACCGAGGATCCGGCGCCCGCGCCGGTGGGCAGCATCGACGAACGTCCGGGTCAGGCCCGGCCACCGATGACTCACGACAAGAGTCCCGTACTCCTCGTCGAACGCGAGGGACGGGTCCACGATGACCTGGCGCACTCGCGCGCCGCCGTGATCGGTCAGGTGCCGATGCAGTCCTTCGACCCACGCGTCGGGAGAGAAGACGAGAGCCACCTCCGGCTCGGCCACCGCTACCGCCCCGGGCCCGCGTCGACGGCGATGGGGGGCGTCGAACCGGCTGGACGCGCTCCTGTCGTTCGCGTGATCACGATCTCGCCACCAGCGATCCCGGCGGCGACGAGCTGCGACTCGCGCTCGTCTACGGCGAGGGTGACCGTGAACTTGTCGTCCACGCCGCCGAAGGCCCCGCTCCGATCGGGCCGACCCACGCTGAGGACCTCGGCGTCGCCGACGATGATCGACACCTCGTGGTCCCCGGCGAGAATCACGTCCACGCGGTCGCCGGCCTCGAGATCGCCGTTGACAGCGCGGGAGGGGTCTATCGCGACGCTCATCGCTCGCTTGCCTTCGGGCGCGGCGGCAGGGCGAACGGCGCGGCGATGGATGAGCTCACCTGCGGCAATCGGATAGGCGGCGACGGAGTCGCGCATTCGCCTGACGTCTTCGGGCTGGAGAACCGTGCCGAGCAGGGAGTCGTCCATCTTGACCTGCTCGTACCGAATAGAGCTCTCGCTCAACGCGGTGCCCGGCGAAAGATCTCGCGCTGCTACCGCAACCGGCTGGCGCTCATCGGCCCGGCGGAGCACGGCAACCGTGAGGAGGAGGCCGACGAGACCGGCGACGACCATCACGAGATGACCGGTCGAAAAGCGGCTCATCAGGCTTCGAGGTAGCGACACCGACGGGCGCCGAGATGGATCGATGCGTTTCGGCCTCGGCCTCACCACCTCCGCCATCCAGCCCCTCCGCCGTCGCCTCCCTGACGGGGACCAGCGCCAATAGTGCAGAAACCTGCCACACCTGGTCAAGCCTGCGGTATTCTGCGCCCGTCAGCACCCTGAGATTGCCTCAGAATGCCTCACCCTGTCAAGAGTCCCTATCGAGCGATGCGGTTAGGGGTAAAATACGAGGCATGTCCCCAGCCGAGCCCGAAGCGGCGGCCGATTTCCCCCCCGTCCTCACCACCGCCGACGCCGCCGAGCTGCTCCAAGTCCACGTCGAGTACCTGCGCAAGCTCGTGCGCGACGGCAAGGTGCCGTGCCACCGCTTTCCGGGTGGGCGTGAGATGCGGTTCCACCGCGACGAGCTGCTCGAGTGGCTGCGGGCCCAGCCTGGGCAGGACCAGTCGACGTCAACGAAGCGCGGTGCCGAGGGCGGTTAGACGCTCGGTCGCGCCCAAGGCCGCGCCCAAGCGACGTGCCGAAGAGGAATGTACGTCTGTCCATTGTCGTGGTCGTGAACAGTCACGTGGTCACGCCCGACGACGACGCGACCGCGCAGCTCTTCCTGGACACTGCCCGCGCCGATTACGGCGTCGATCTCCTCTGCGTCGTATTCGAGCAGTCGCGCTCGGAAAGTCTGCGCTCCTGGCTCGGCGCGCCGCCCGCCGGCGCGAGCGCGGCGCGTGACTCGAATCACCAGCGGGAAGGGTTCGTGTGCGTCGCCCGGTCGCATGAACGGGATATCGACGCGCCCAGTGTCGGTCCGGAGCTGCACGTAGTCGCGGCCAACCGCGTCGATCACACCTACGAAGACCTTCTCACTGACCCGGATGGAAACGGTGTCGCCGCGGTGCTGGAGCTCGCGGGCGACGTCCATGAGGTCCCGATGCCGGGCCCACTGGCGGGCCGCAGCCTTCGTGTACTCCTCTTCTTCCGCACGCCGTTCCTCGCGAGCGGCGCCAAAGACGGACTCGAGCCCGGAGTCCTCGCCAAACTCGTCGAACGCGTCGCCCTCCGCCATACGCGCGACCTCCGGGGGTCGGTGCCGCGGCACCGTAACCCCCGGAGGGCGCGTTGTCTTGCGTGCGGTTAGTCCTGCTTGACCGCCTCGATCTCGAAGTCGAGCTTCGCCTTCTTGCCCACCAGGACGCCGCCGGCCTCGACGGCGATGTTCCAGGTCAGGCCGAAGTCCTCGCGGTCGACCTCGGTGGTCGCCGAGAACCCGGCCCGCCGGTCACCGAACGGTGAGGGCGTCCAGCCGTGGTACTCGGCCTCGAGGGTGACGGGGCGGGTGACGCCGTGCACCGTCAGGTCGCCGTGGACCAGGAAGCGTCCCGGCGACTCCCCCTCAACCCTCGTACTGCGGAACGTCATCTCGGGGTAGCGCTCGACGTCGAAGAAGTCGGGTGAGCGCAGGTGCTCGTCCCGCTTCTCGTCACCGGTCTCCACGGTGTTGGCATCGATCTCGACCTCCACCGACGACTCGGCCGGGTCCTCGGCGACGTGGATGGTGCCGGTGACGCCGGTGAACCGGCCCCGGACCTTGCTCACCATGAGGTGTCGGGCCACGAACTCGACGCTGGTGTG
>JBKOWY010000187.1:0-11153 GCA_046724655.1 Actinomycetota bacterium | reverse complement strand
TGCGAGCACCTGCTCCTCGGTCTGCTCGCAACCGAGGACGGTTTGGCGAGCAAAGTCCTGCGTCGCATGGGGCTCGAGCTGCGCACCACTCGTCGCACCGTCATCAACGCGCTGTCAGGTTTCGTCCAGCCGTTCCAACGCCCCCGAGCACCGCGTGCGCCGGACGCAGACACGCTCGAGCACATCTTGCGGCGACTCGACGCGATCGAACGGCGTCTCGCGAGCTAAGAGGCTCCTCTACCCCCTCGGCGCCGGGGCGCGGGCGGCAGTACCTGGTCGACGAGCTTGGGCACCATCGCCGGGTCGAGCGGCTCGTACAGCATGAGTCGACGTATCAGGATTGGTCCCACCAACGCGTCGCCCAGGAGCTCTGGGTCCGCGTCGGACGGGAGCTCGCCGTTCTCGACCCCTTCGCGCAGCAGGTCGACCAGGACGGCCCGGCGTTCGGCGCTGGAGCGAACATGCAAATCGCGCACCTGCGGGTCGTGCTCGGCGGCCTCGAGCAAAGCCGGCATGCACGCCGAGAAGGTCGACTCCTCGACGAGGCACGCCACCTGCTCGAGAAGGCCCACCACTCGCACACGCAGGGTTCCGGATTCGGGCGCCTGCACCGGCGCCTTGAGGGTCCGGTACGCGTCTTCGACCAGGTCGAGCTTGCCAGACCAGTGCCGGTAGATCGTGCTCTTCCCTACTCCGGCCCGGGCGGCGACGCCCTCGATCGTCAGGGCGCCGTAGCCGACGGCCCCGAGCTCGTCGAGGACGGCCTCGAGGATGACCCGGCGCGATCGCTCGACGCGGGGATCCGGTTCCTCGAGCGTTCCCGGCGCGGCTCCGACGTCGACCATGGCATCAGTCTCGCGCTCTGCCTACCGGAACGCGTGCCAGCTCGAGCCCGGCGTCCGCAGCCTCCTGCTCGACGTCCTCGATCGCCGGCTCGTGACGCCGTCGACGCCAGACGACGAGGATCGCCGCCGCCGCTGCGAGCGCGATCCCGACCGAGAGCGTGTTCGCGAGCTTGAAGGCGTCGGTGAACGCCGACGCCGCCTGCGCGGTCAATGCGTCGCCGCCGGGGACGCGGCCGGCGATGGCATCCGCAGCGCCGATCGACTCTTCGGCCGCCGCCCGCGACCCGGCGGGAAGCCGAAGCCCGCTGAGGTCGATACCCGATCGGTAGGCGGTATTGGCGATGCTGCCCAAGAGCGCGATGCCGAGCGCTCCGCCGAGCTCTCGGGTGGTGTCGTTCACAGCCGAGCCGACACCTGCTTTCGAGAGCGGGACCGACGTCATGATCTCGCCCGTAGCAGGCGCGACCGTGATGGCCATGCCGGCGCCGAGGAGCGCGAGCGCGCCCGCGATCACCAGGTACGGCGTCCCCGGAGACAGCGTGCTCAAAACCGCCAACCCACCGGCGACGACGGCGAGCCCCAGCGCCATGATGCGGGCGGCGCCGTACCGCTGGGCCAGCGCGGCGCTGCGGGGCGAGAACGCGATGAACGTGAGCGCCGGAGGCAGACCGGCGAGCCCCGCCTCCAGCGGGGAGTAACCCCGCCCGAACTGGAAGTACTGCGTGACCAGGAAGAAGAAGCCGAACATCACGAAGAACGCGATGGTGATGACACCGCTGCCGGTGCTGAAACGACGATCGCGGAACAGGTTGAGCGGAAGCATCGGGTGATCACTTCGCCGCTCCCAAGCCACGAAGGCGGCGAGCGCGACGCCGGAGACGAGAAACGCCGGGAGCACGCGACTGCTCGTCCATCCGTCGCTGGGTCCCTGAATGATGCCGAAGATCAACGAGCTCAAACCGACGAGCGACAAGAGCGCGCCGACCGGGTCGAGCGGTGTCTTGTTGTCGTCACGGGAGTCGGGAGCAAAGGTCACGACTGCGGCAATGATCCCCACGACGATCGGGATGTTCACGAGGAGCGTCGATCCCCACCAGAACCCTTCGAGGAGCCCGCCGGTGACGACCGGGCCGATGGAGGCGCCCGCGCCCGCGAAGCCGGCCCAGATCGCGATCGCGCGGGTTCGTTCGTGCGGCGGGAAGATCGCCGTGATGATCGACAGGGTCGCCGGCATGATGAATGCGGCCCCGATCCCCATCACGGCGCGGCCGGCGATCAACTGCGTCGAGCTGGTGGCGACGCCGCCCACGAAGGTGCCCAGACCGAAGACGGCGAGGCCGGCAAGGAGCGCCCGCCGGCGACCGAAGCGGTCGCCGATCGCGCCCGCGCTCAACAGCAGGCCGGCGAAGACGATCGCATAGGCGTCGACGATCCACTGCAGGTCGGACGCGGAGGCGCCGAGATCACGCTGGATCGTCGGCAAAGCCGTGTTGAGGCCCGACACCGTCATGACGACGAGCACGAGCGACAGGCACATGATCGCGAGCAGGAACCAGCGGCGGGCGTGGATGGAGGGCTGCTCGTGCAGCGGGACCGGCGGCGCGTCGACGGGGGGAGATTCCATCGGTGCGCTCCTTTGTTCGGGGGATCGGAGGACCGAATGAGACGCTCTCGTCTCTCTGTAAACCGTAAGCGTTTCGGAGCGAAACGTCAACGTTCTATAGTGTGGCAGGGGTCACGAAATACCTGGTGACGAGGGTGAGTTCGCGGCCTCCCCTACTCCGGGGAGTGGCAGACGGCTTCGACGTTGTTGCCGTCCGGGTCGCGCACAAAAGCGCCGTAGTAGCTGGGTTGGTATTCGGGCCAGACCCGCGGCTCGTGCAGCACTTCCGCGCCGATGCCCACGGCCGCGTCGAAGAACGCCTGCACCCTGGCCCGGTCCGGGGCCGAGAATGCGATGTGTGACTCACGGAATCCTTCGCCCGTGTTCCGGGGACCGAGCCAGAAGTCGGGCATAGGTGGGATCCCGAAGCCGATCACATCCCCGAACTCGAGTAACCGCCGACCGCCGAGCGGCGCGAGCACGGTGTCGTAGAACGCCGCGCTCACGGCTACGTCGGCGCACTGGATGGCGACATGGTCGAGCATCCGAACAGCTTGGCCTCGGGACGCCGGCGCGGCCAGCGACGCCACCGAATGGCGGCGCCCCGAACGGACAGCGCTCTCAGGCTGCGGTCTCGGGCGGCAGTCCGTGGCGGGCGACGACACGGTCGTAGTTGATGCGGAACAGGACGATCACGTCTTGCACGTCGGCTTCGTCTTTGATCCGCCGGGCGGCCGGGCCCTGCCGCGCGTCGGGGAACACGGGATGCGGGACGATCCGGCCCTGGGCCATCAGGTCGGCCCACACCTGCTTCGGGAAGCTGAAGTGGGCTGCGTAGTCGCCGTGCAGGTGCCCGATCTCGCGCTGGCCCAGCTTGAAGGAGAGCTCGCCGCGCTCTTCGGCCTCGGCTTCGATCCCGGGCCACGAGGTGACCTCGTCGATGATCGTCTGGCTCGCGGTTCGTGTCTCTGTCACTGCTTTGTCCCTTCGTTCCGTCGCTCTGCGAACAATCTCACGGTAGTACCTAAACCTAACTTGAGGTCAAGGTATGCGGGAGGTAGCGTTGCTCCCGTGGAGCCGGACTTGCTGACGATCGGTGCATTGAGCGAACGCACGGGCGTCGCCCACTCGGCACTCCGTTTCTACGAAGCGCAAGGCCTCATCCACGCAACACGCTCCGACGGCGGCCAGCGCCGTTATCCCCGCGACATCCTGCGGCGGGTGTCGTTCATCCGCATCGCCCAGCAGGTCGGCTTGAGCCTCGACGAGATCCGCTCGGCGCTCTCCTCGCTCCCCGAAAACCGCACGCCCAGCAAGCACGACTGGGAGCGGCTGTCCACGTCGTGGCGGCCCCGGCTCGACGCGCAGATCGCCATGCTCGAGCGCCTTCGCGACCGGCTCACGGGGTGCATCGGCTGTGGCTGCCTGTCGTTGCGGCTCTGCCGGCTCGTGAACCCGGGCGACGAGGCCGCGGAGCGCGGCCCGGGCCCGCGCTACATCCTCGACGAGGACTAGCTAGCGACTAAGCCGGGTCGCAGTGCTCGGCTGACGGTGGGACGTCGAGGGCGGGGTTGCGGTCGAAGAAGCCCACGGGCGAGAGCACGAAGCCGGTCGACTCGACCGGCGTGACCGGGTAGTCCTCGGGGCGGGGGATGTGGGTCACACCGAACGTGTGCCACACGACCACGTCGGTGTCGGTGATCGGCCGGTCGGCCGCCGTCCACCGCGGCAGCCCGTCTCCCCCACCGTGCTGGTTGGGATAGTCGCCGGCGGCCCGCCGCTCGTCGGCGCGGTACGGAGTCACCCACAGGTTTCGTGTCGCGAACGCGGCGCGCCGGCCGACGCTCGACTCCGGGCTCGCGAGCAGTGTCGGGGTCGATGCAGGAACGAGCTTGTAGCCGACCGGTTCGCCGAGCCGGTTGCGAACCTCGGGGTTGACGATCCTCCACGTGCGGCTGCGCGCCGGGTCAACGACCCGCTGCGCCTGCTGCTCGGTCTCGAGCGGACGCGCCTCGGCAGTGAACGCGTTCATGAGCGGGTTGTCGGGGCCGGCCAGTTCGGGCACCGAATCGACTTCGTACACGGTGTTGCCGGTTCCGTCGACGTCGAAGTCGAGGCGCGCGTTGAACAGGTGCTGGTGATAGGGAGCCGCGAGTTGCGGCGCCACAATCGACGCGTAGCGCACGCCGTCGCCCGGCGGGACGGCCATCATCGACATCATTCCGGTCAGCTTCACCTCGAGCTGCATGCTCCCGTCGAGGTAGAAGTACCAGTAGAAGCCGTATTCGTAGTTGCCGACCGTCGCGATCGAGCTGATCACGAGCCGGCGCTGTCGACGCGTCTCCGATGCGCCACTGCGAAGATCGACGTGCTTCCAGACGATGCTGTAGTCCTCTTCGTGCATGCAGATCGCGTTCGGGATCGTGTAGGGCTGGCCGCGCTCGTTACCGAAGGTGACGTCGAAGTAGCGGATCACGCCGAGGCAATCGCAACCGTGCGTCAGCGAGTTCGCGAGCCGCCCGAGACCCCACTCGCCGGCGTCGAAGGCGTTCTTCCAGCCGTGCATGGGACCCGGATGCCCGTACGGGACGACCATCTCGCTGACGGACGCCCGGTGCAGGATCGGGCGGACGCGGCCGTCATCCTCATAGCCGATGGTATGGAGCACGATGCCCTCGTACGGATCCATCGAGACCCGCAGCGACCAGCGCTGCCAGCGCACGAGGTTCCCCTCGACCGTGAAACTCGGGCCTTCGGGCTGCGTGATCTCGATCGGCTTCAAGTCGTCGCGCAGTGGCCCGACGTCTGCGGGCAGGTAGCTGCCGCGCTCGGGTGGCAGGGGCACGACGTCGTAGTCGGCGACCTCGAGCACCTCTCCCCGCCCGAGGTCGACGAAGCCGATGAGGCCCTCGATAGGTCGCGTGTAGCCGTTGTCGTTGTCATCCTCCCGGTAATACGGGAGGCAGCGGCTGATGCGGCTTCCTTCTTCGAGCGCGAGACCGAAGTTCCCGGCCGGCCACGGGTCGATCTGGACTCGGTTCACGTCCGTGATGCCGCGGCGCGCCAGCGCCGCCTGCCACTGCGGGTGCTCGTTGAGCGCCACGATCGCGTTGAGGGCTTCCTCGACCATGATCGCCGGCCGCGCTCCCGGCACGTCGCGCCACGACTCCACGGTCCGACTGTTGACGTCGACGACCGCCTCGATCACATCGGCGGCGGGACCCGGGACGATCACGACGCGCACGCGTCGCGGTATCGGATCGCCGGCCTTGAAGGACGCGACAACCTCTTTCGGCGGTTCGTCGAGCGCGAAGTACGCGAACAGCGCAGCCTCTGTCAGCCGCTGGTCCTCGCGCAGCACCGCGGCCGCGGTCTCGATCTCCGTCCCGGTCAACGATTCGAGCGGATGGGCCGGGCGCATCGTCGGTTGAGAGATCTCGGTATTGACCGCCATGCCGTTCCTCTCGTCCGCGCAGTAGTACCGAACTCTCTAGTACAGCGCAGAGGAACGAGGTGCACCATCGCGGCGCTCGGGCGGTCGCAGCTCCCGCCGGCGGGTCGACCTCTCAGACCTCTCCGCCGCCCGGGCGACGAGGGCGGCGCTGTTGACTGCGAGGAACCAGAAGAGACGCTGTGATCTCGTCGGCTTCGCGGCGCCCGCGCCGCGGTCCATCACCGTGCCCGCCCCCGACGGCCGCTCTCCTCGAGGACTCGGAGCCGCTCGCGGTACTCGTCCTCGGTGATCTCGCCGCGGGCGTAACGCTCGCCGAGTACGGCCTCGCCCGATGCGCTCGGGTCGCGCCTCCAGCCTCGCCGCCGCCAGAAGAGGAACGCGACGACACCCCAGAGGAGCACGATCCAAAGGAACCAGAGGCCTGGTCCATAAGCATGCGCCAACATTGCTCGACCTCCTGCTGTTGTCTGCTCACGATGGTGCCGAGAGCGGGCTCCGACTGCGTCGGGCGAGAGGAGGTTTCGCGGGTACTTCCATCGGCGCAGGCACCCGCACGGGAGTACGAGCGGAGGCGTACCAGCGACGACGAGATCATCGATGAGTTTCAGGCCGTGCGGTCGTCCTACACCCAAAGAGACGCCTCGAGGAGGTTTCGTCGTTGGCTGCCCCCGACGAATCGTCGACGGTATCGGTTCATGCCCTCAGACCGCCATCCGGACCAAGGTCGATCGTGCTGGACGTTGGAGGTCCGATCGCTCGGACGGCCGTCCCCGGGCTCTGCGAACGCGTGCGCGTACTGCTCGCAGGCCGTGACGTCGACGTGGTCACTTGCGAGATCGGCGGACTCACCAACCTCGATGCCGTTGCCGTCGACGCGCTGGCTCGGCTCCAGCTCACGGCCAGGCGGCTCGGGCGATCGATCCGGCTCCGGCACGTGCGTCCCGATGTGCAGGACCTCCTCGCCCTGACGGGCCTGTGCGAGCAGCTGCCGTGCGGCGGCGGTCTACGGGTCGAGCCGCACCGGCAGATCGAACAGCGCGAACAGGTTCGGGTCGACGAAGAAGTCGATCCCGCTGATCCGCCCGTCTGAGACCCGGAGCACGTGGATGGCCCACGCTTCGTAGCCGCCTCCGGCGCTCTCCGGACGCCACTGCGCGAAGCCCGCAGCGCCGTTCGCCACGACGGGTGCGTACCGTGAGCCGCGGCATCCGGCGCCGGCACCGAGCAACCACTTGCGGAGCTCGGCCGCGCCGTGGATCCACAGGTCGTATGGCGGCATCGACATCGTGGCGTCCTCGTGCAGCAGCGACACGAGGGAGTCGATGTCGAACCGCTCGAACGCATCTACGTATCGCGCCAAGAGCTCCCGCTGTTCCTCGTCCTCCGGCCGCAACGGGTCGGTGTCGGTGAGGTCGGTGGTCGCGAGGGTCGCGCGGGCGCGCTGAAGCGCGCTGTTCACCGACGGGACGCTCGTGTCGAGCAGCTCGGCGACTTCAGCCGCCCGCCACCGCAGCACTTCCCGCAAGATCAGCACCGCGCGCTGACGGGGCGGCAAGAGCTGCAAGGCCGCAACGAACGCCACCCTGATGGACTCGCGCGACTCCGCCATCTCGGCCGGATCATCTGTCGGTCGGAGCGCTCGACGGTCGGGCATCGGCTGCACCCAGATGCTTTCCGGAAGCCGAGGACCAGCCTCCGAGTCACCCGATGAAGGGGAACCGAGATCCATGGGAAGCGCCCGCCGTTTGCGGCTCTGCAGCATGTCGAGGCACACGTTGGTGGCGATGCGGTACAGCCACGACCGCAGCGCGGATCGTCCCTCGAAGCTGTCGTAGCTCCGCCACGCGCGCACCAACGTCTCCTGAACCGCGTCCTCGGCCTCGAAACCCGATCCGAGCATCCGGTAGCAGTATCCGGTGAGCTCGGACCTGTGCTCCTCGAGCGTGCGCTCCAGGTCCGGGGCGGCGACGTCGGTCATGGGTGCTCCTCCCTACCCTTCTCGGGACCAGGGCAACGGTTCGCGGGCGGGCTCGATGATCTGGACGTAGTTGCCGTCGGGATCGAGGACCGTCCCAATAATGCCCCATGGCACGCGTTCGAGCTCACGGACCCAGACGGCCTCCATCGCCACCAATCGACCTTCGACCTCGTCGATGTCATCGACGACGAAGTTCAGGACGGTCCGAATCGGCTCCGTCGCCGCCGGGGCAACGTGCGATCGATAGGTGATGTGGAGCTCGACGCCGCCGGCGGTCAGCGCAACGTCACCGGCCTTCGTCTCAGCGTCGGTATCGGACAATCCGAGCGCATGTCGATACCAGTCCGCCAACTGCCGGGGCGCGCGCGACCCCAGCACGACCTTACGAAGACGCGGGCTCCGTCCGATCCCCGTCGGCATCGAGGGAGGGCGTGGGTCGGCGATCATCAAGAGAACGCCGCAGAAATCGAGCTTCGCCGTCTGCTTATCCCTCCCGCAGCTCGATGATCTGAATGAAATTGCCGTCCGGATCGACGAGGGTGCCGAACACGCCGCCCTCCCGCTCCTCCGGCTCGACCAGCCAGGTCACGCCCAGGTCGTCGAGACGGGCGGCGGTGGCACGAGCGTCCTCCACGTGGAAATTGAGGATCACGCGGCCCGGCTCGCGGTTCTTGTCGCCGACATCGCTGCGGCCGTCGATGAGCAGCCCGACGTCGCCGAAGTTCCCGGCGAACATCGTCGGCGACACCTCGGTGAAGCCTCCCCCCTCGGGCCCCAGGGCGGCCGCGTACCAGTCGCGAAGTCGGCGGGGATTCGTCGTGCCGAGCAGGATGCTGCCGAGAGGCGGTGCCGCCATGGTCTGGCCCTCCTTCAGCGCCCCGACAGGGGCGTCCCCAGTAGGACGGCGGGGACTCCGCCAACTCATCGGCGCTGGATGGCCTGGTGCCGCTCACAGCGGTACGCCGTTGTTGATCTCGAAGATGTTGCCGGTCGGGTCCTTGAACCAGGCGATCTTGAACCCGCCGGCGTCGTGGATGTCGCCGTCGCGGGTCGTGTCGGGGAGATCGTCGTAGTGCTCGAAGGAAACGCCCTTGGACTTCAGCTGCCGGACGGTCTCCTCGAGGTCGTCGACGTGCCAGGCGGCGGTCGTCGCCTTGTTCGAGCCTGCATACTGCGACTCGTAGACGATGACGTCGCTGGTGCCCGTCCGGTACTGCACAAACCCGGGGTTCCCGCCGACTTTCGTGAGACCCAACGTCTTCTCGTAAAAGGTCGTCGCCGCGCCCAGGTCGTTCACTGCCACCAATGTCGTCAGGTTTGTGTTGCCCAGCATTGCGTGCCTCCCTAACTCCGGAGCTTCTTGTTGTAGAGGCGCAAGGTGATCGGCACGAAGACCGCGACGATGACGGCGCACGACAGGAGCGCCCACCCGATGTTCGTGGCCGATGCCGATCCCTGCATCAACTCGCGTACGGCAATCACCACTCTTGTCACCGGGTTGACCTTGACGATCGCCTGAAGCCATCCCGGCATGGTGGTCTCGGACACCCAGATGTTCGTCAGGAACACGAGCGGGAACAGGATCGAGATGCTCGCCTGCATGACGGCTTCCGGCGTGCGCAGCGTCATCCCGAAGATGGTCCAGATCGTCGTGAGGCTGAAGGCGAACACCAGCATGAGGACCAGCGCGACTAGCACGCCGACGACGTTGTCGGGCCGGAACCCGAGCGCGACGCCCAGCACGAACACGACCATCGCCGCGAACGTGTAGCGGGCGAGGTCGGCAAACAGGGCACCGGTGAGCACCGACTGCCGCCAGATCGGGAGCGACCGGAAGCGGTCGAAGATCCCCTTCGAGATGTCGGTGTTGAGGGCGATGCCGGTGTACATGGTGATGAACGCCACCGTCTGGACGAGGATGCCCGGGATGGCGAACTCGGCGTAGGCGCTCGTCGATCCGGCCAGTGCGTTCCCGAACAAGAAAGTGAACAGCAGTGTGAACATGATCGGGAACATGGTGACGTCGAACAGCTGCTGAGGAACGTGCTTGATCTTGAGCAGCGCACGCCAGCCGAACGTGAGCGACGCCGACAGCGGCCCCGGCGGGGCGGGGCGGACACGGTGCGTGAGCGCCGCCTGCATCGTCTCGGTCATGCTGCGTCCTCCTCTTCGTTCTCGTTCTCGTGCGCCTGGGTCTCGTCAGCCGGGCGGCCGGTCAAGGCGAAGAACACCTCGTCGAGACTCGGCTGACCGAGCGAGAACTCGGCCACCTCCACGCCGGCGCGGCCGAGCTCCATCAGCGCTCGCGCGACGCGTTCCGGATCCGAGACCGACGCCGTCAACGCCGCCCCGTCCGAATCTGGATGCACGGGAACGCCCAGCGTCCGCGACAGCAGCTGCTGGCCTTCGCTCCGCTGTTCCGGGTCGCGCAAGCGCACGTGGAGCGCGCCGGCGCCGACCGAGGCCTTGAGCTCGCCGCTCGTGCCCTCGGCGATGATTGTGCCATGGTCGATGACGGCGATCCGGTGGGCGAGCTGGTCTGCTTCGTCGAGGTACTGCGTGGTCAGCAGTGCGGTCGTGCCCTGCGCGACGAGCGCTCGGATGATCTCCCACACCTGGTTCCGGCTGCGGGGGTCGAGTCCCGTGGTCGGCTCGTCGAGGAACATGAGATCCGGGGTGATCACGATGCTCCCGGCGATGTCGAGCTTGCGCCGCATCCCTCCCGAGTACGTCTCGACCTGACGGTTGGCCGCCTCGGCCAGGTCGAAGACCTCGAGCAGCTCGTCCGCCCGCGCCTTGGCCTGCGAGTGCGGGAGGCCGAGCAGCCGACCCAGGAGCACGAGGTTCTCCCGACCGGTCAGCTCCTCGTCGATGGAGGCGTACTGCCCGGTGAGGCTGACGCGGCGCCGCACCTCGTCGGCCTCCCGAACGACGTCGTGGCCAAGCACGTACGCGGTGCCCTCGTCCGGCTCGAGCAGCGTCGCGAGCATCCGGATGGTGGTCGTCTTGCCCGCGCCGTTCGGGCCGAGGAACCCGTACACGGTGCCGGAGCGCACCGCGAGGTCGACTCCGCAGACGGCGCGGGTGGAGCCGAACGACTTCGCCAGACCGGACGCTTCGATTGCAAGGTGGGGACGCGAATCCAAGGCTCTCCTCCTGTCCGCCTGTCCGCCTGCCTCGACGGCGATCTTCCGGGTACGACCGCCACCCCGAGCTGAAGTCATCGCCGGCCGCTGATCTTCCCGGTGTGACCCCGGTCACCGATGAGCGCGC
>JBKOWY010000060.1:0-7330 GCA_046724655.1 Actinomycetota bacterium | reverse complement strand
CGCCGGTTCGGGGCGCGATCACGATCGACGTCCGGCGTGTTGTTATGTGCGTCGGCTGATGGTCGGTGGTGATTCAGCTCGGCGGGGCGAACCGGTTCGAGTTCGCTCGCTTCGTCGGGTTGTCAGGCCCTTCTCGGCTATTCCGTACTCTTCGCGTGGGGGCGCGAAGCGCTGGACGGGCCGGGAAGCGCGCAGCTTCTACTCCGCGGGTGCACCTGCCATCTGCTCGAGCCAAAGCTCGAGGTCCTGCTGTGTGTAGGCGTCCCAGGGTTCGATCGTCGGCACCGAGCGCACGAGCTCGAAGGCGCGAGTGATGCGTCCGCCCCGAAGCACGGGCGCGTGGCACGAAGCGATCGCCTCGATCGGCATCGCTTGCACCTGGTCGACGTGCGCCTGGAACTTCTGCTCGTCGAGCAGTTGGTGCCAGGGGGCGACCAGTCGCGCGCCGAGGAGCTGTCCATCAGCGAAGTCGCCTTCCGGGATGTCGTCGGCTTCCTCGATGGGGCGCTGTAGCGGGATCGCGAACGTGTCCGCCGCCCACAGCACCCCTGTCCGGTCATCGAAGAGGCCCCGGGTGGTCGGGTTGTCGAATACCGGAGGTCGCATCGCCGTGAGGGTGCGGTCGCGCGCGTCGATGTGCTCTCCTTCGTTGACGAAGCGACACCGGTCGAGAGGCGTCTCCCATTCCTCGGCCATGCGCCCGACCGAGAACCAGGTCGTCAGCAGGGTCGCATTCGGGCACGCCGCCAGTACCGGCAGCAGGTTTCCGGCGTGATCGCGGTCGTCGTGACTGAGAAAGATCCACCGCACATCCAAGGGATCGACCAGGCTCCAGACGGTGTCGAGCCACTCCGGTCGGTTCGCCGGGGGGCCCGTATCGACGATGACGGGCTCTTTGCCCCGGATCACCATCGAATTCACGCAGAACAGGCCTAGCGGCGGCGCCTCCAGGAGCCACGGCACCACGAAGGTCTCGTCCGCGACGCGGTACGGGGCCATCTTCAGGTCGGGCTCGGTCGTGGTCATCGCTCCTCCTTCGAAAATCCTGTCGGCGTTACAACGGCGCCGTCGCCCGAGAACGACGAGCCCCGCATGATCGCGACCGCGACGGGCCGTTTGATACTGGACGCGAGAAGGCGGGAGAACCCCCGGTCCTTAGCTTGGTCTCCCGCCTTCTCTTTTTCTCCGGGGGTCCGTTTGGCGGTTCGTTTTCCCCGGCGGGTCTCGCTACTTACGGGTTCGTGCAGACGCCGGCCTTGTGCCCGGGGTGCGGGTTGCCGTTCTGTCCCGGGACGCACTGCTTGTCGCCCGGGCCTGGCTTTTCGGCGCCCGCCGCCGCGGCGGTTCCGACCGTCGCCGCAGCTGCGACAACGAGCATGGCTACCAGTCGCTTCATGTTTGTTCCCTCCCATCTGGGTCGCACGAGGGTCGCAGCCGCCGCTAAAGGCCGCCTAAACCTTCCCGCTGCCCTCGTCAGCGGGAGACGACCGTTCAACGATGCGCCTGGTGTCCCACGTAATCCATGACGCGCGACACGGTCATCTGGTGACGTCCGGCACCCCCTTGGGGTGGTTCAGCCCGGTGGTCAGTTCGAGGCCTGCCTCGTGGAGGAAGAACATCTTGCACTCGGCGTGCAATTTCGCTACCGTTCCTATTGGCGTCTCCTTTCCGTTGGGCTTGAACGATCGGGCTCGAAATGGCACGCAACGGATACCTCGACAGGCTCCGTACAGTCCCGGCATTTTGCCATTGCACACATCGGCAGCTCTAACAGGTCGCGCGGCTCGTCGACCTCGTCGAGCTCCCCTCCGGCACCGTCAAGCTCGACCGGCGCGAGCTCGTCATCACGCTCGACGCCGTCCCCGCGCTCGTCCTCGGCCGGCAAGCGCTACCCGTGCTGCTCGAGATCGCCCCCGACTTGGCCACCCGTCGGCCCGATCAATCCTTTCGGGTCGTCTCGCGTCGGACATAACGACTGCCTCTTTGTGTCTGCTCGGGCGTGCCTTTGAAATTTGGCTTGACCGCTAGATGACGATCTGAGCGGGTCGAGACCGCCGTTGGTAGTCGATCGCCGGGATCGATGGCGCCCTAATGGTTTGAATGGACCATTGGTCGGGACCGGTGACCGTTTCAATAAGGGTGCATAACGCCGGTTCGGGCGCGATCGCGACCGATGTCCGGCGTGTTGTTATGTGCGTCCCCGGACGGTTGAAGCGATTCAAACTCGCTGAGGCGAGCCAGATTCGACTGACGCTGGCCGAGGTGATCGCGGATGAGTGCTGCGGAACAGGTGTGACGGCGAACACAATCGCGCCGTCGGTGCTGGACACCCCAGCCAACCGCCGTTCCATGCCCAAGGCGACTTCAGTCCCTGGGTAGCTCCGGAGGTGGCGGCGACGATGGTTGCCTTCTTGATCAACGAGGAGGCGACACACTCCGTGGCGCGTGGCTGCCGGTATTCGGGGCCGTTTAACGCGCCTCACAGGTCTCGCCTCAGCTCCGTGGCGCTTCGGGCTCGCGCTCTTTCAACAGCACCCGCCCGCGTGACGCAGGTCACGCGAGAACCGTGACGCACCGCACTGCGACGACGTCTCGTTAAAGCGCACAGTGGACCCATGGACGAAGCCACAAGTGGCAGGCTGGCGTCGACTACGACGGTCACGATCATGTTCACGGATCTGGTCGGGTCGACGGCGCTCTCCTCGCGTTTGGGTCCGGAGGCCGCCGACGAGTTGCGTCAGACACACTTCGGGCTCTTGCGTTCTGCCATCTCCGCGTCCGACGGAACGGAGGTGAAGACCACAGGCGACGGATTGATGGTCGTGTTCTCGAGTGTTAGCGGGGCGCTGGAGTGCGCGGTGCGGATCCAGCAGGCCGTCGAGATGCACAACCGACACGCTGTTGATGCGTTGGGGATCCGGATTGGTATCAGTCACGGCGAGGCGGAGCGGACCAAGGACGACGACTTCTACGGCTCGTCGGTGGTGGAGGCGGCTCGGATGTGTGCGGCGGCCGAGGGCGGCGAGATCCTCGCCACCGAGGTCGTCCGGACCTTGGCCGGTGGGCGCGGCGGGTACACGTTTTCGGCGGTGGGTTCGCTCGAGCTCAGAGGCCTGAGAGAGCCCGTACCGATCGTCCGGGTGGGCTGGGCCCCGGCGACGGCCGGGCAGCTCGGCGGAGTGCCCTTGCCCGCTCGTTTGGACGTGACACCGCCCCTGGGCTTGGTCGGGCGCGACGACGAACTCGACCTGCTTCGACGGTCGCTCAAGGCGGTGCGGGCGCGCGAGCGGCGGGTGGTCCTGGTCGGAGGCGAAATGGGGATCGGAAAGACCGCCCTGATGGGGCGGCTGGCCGCGGACGCCCTCGATGGTGGCGCGACCGTCCTGTACGGGCGCTGTGACGAGGGACTCGGCATCCCCTACCAACCCTGGGCGGAGGCACTTCGTCATTTGATCGAGCACGCGTCCCCCGAGCTTCTGTCGGATCACATCGCCATCCACGGCGGAGAGATCGCTCGTCTTGTGCCCGGGCTGAATCGAGTCGTGACCGAAGCGCCGGAGCCGAGCGGTAGCGACGCGGAAATCCGACGCTACGAGCTCTTCGGGTCGGTCGTCGGACTACTGGGAGCGGTGGCGGCGCGCACTCCGGTCCTTGTGGTGCTCGACGACCTGCATTGGGCGGACAAGCAGACTTTGCTGCTGTTGCGCCACGTTGTCGCGCACGCCATCTCGGACCGGCTCATGATTGCGGGAACCTACCGGGACGTTGAGCTGACCGAGACGCATGCGTTGTCGGAGGCGCTGGCCGCGCTGCGCCGCGAGACCGGGGTCGAGCGCATCGCCCTCCGCGGACTCCACGATGTCGACACTGTGGCGTTGCTGGAGTCCGCTGCAGGCGACGAGCTGGACGATGCAGGCGTGGGCCTTGCGCACGCCCTGTATCGGGAGACCGACGGGAATCCCTTCTTCACACTCGAGGTGTTACGGCACCTTTTCGAGTCAGGTGTGCTCGTGCAGGCAACTAACGGGCGCTGGTCGGCTGCGACTGATCTCGCTGAGGTTGGCTTGCCCGAGAGCGTGCGCGAGGTCATCGGCCAGCGAGTCCGGCGCCTCGGCGAACCCACACATGCGGTGTTGTCACAGGCGGCGGTCGTCGGGCGCGACTTCGACCTCGAGCTGCTAGCCGCGGTCTGCGAGCAGTCCGAGGACGAACTGTTGGATCTCCTGGAGCCCGCGACCCGAGCCGGTGTGGTGATCGAGCAGGCGAATGGGTTTGCGTTCACGCACACGCTGATTCAACACAGCCTGTACGAAGCACTCATCAGCGCCCGGCGCCGCCGCATTCATCTCCGCGTGGCCCAAGTGCTCGAGCAGCTCTATGCCGATGACCCTGGTCCGCGCGTCGGCGAGCTTGCTCGCCACTGGGCTGCGGCCACCACGCCGGTCGATGCCGAAAAGGCGATCGACTACGCCCGCCACGCCGGCCTTCGCGCTCTCGATGCCTTGGCGCCCGACGACGCCGTCGCTTGGTTCACGCAGGCACTGCAGCTCCTCGATCAGCAGAGCGGTGCTGACCCGCGCCTCCGATGCGATCTGCTCACCGGCCTCGGCACTGCACAACGTCAAGACGGCGATCCCGGGCACCGCGAGACGCTCCTCGAGGCCGCAGCGCTTGCCGGCGAACTGCAGGACGCAGACCGCCTGGCCGCGGCCGCGCTCGCCAACAACCCTGGCCGAGCCAGCGTCACCGGCGCCTCCGATCCAGAACGAGTCCGAAGCCTCGAAGCTGCAATCGACCTGTTACCAGAGCAAGACGACGCCACTCGCGCTGAGCTGCTGTCCACGCTCGCCGTCGAGCTCAGTTGGTCGGACGCCGAGAGTCGCCGCCGTTCGCTCGCCGAAGAGGCCGTCGCCATGGCCCGCCGAGTTGGCGATCCGGCCACGTTGGTCCGCGTGATCGGGCGCGCATTCCACGCGCTCTATGCCCCAGACACGCGTGAGCAGCGCCTCCGCTACGCCATGGAAGCGCTCGATCTCACCGAAGGGATCCGTGACCCCGGCCTGCGTGGCCTCGCCCTCGACCGCGCCATGTGGGCGCTGCTGGAGGATGGGAACCTGACGCGCTTCGATGACCTGCTCGCGGAGCAGCGGCTGTTGGTCGACCGTCTAGGAGAGCCCGGCCTTCGCTTTGACGCAACGCTCCTCAGCACCAACCGCACCATGATCACGGGGACGATGGAAGAGAGCCAACGTGCTCTCGACGAGCTTCTCGAGGTCGGCAACCAAACCGGCACTCCCGAAGCGACGATCGCGTGGGGAACACTCGCCGGGGAACTCGGCATTCGGCGCGGTCAGCTCGCGGAGTTCCTGCCCCTCCTCGAGGACATCCAAGCGCAACTCCCCGGAATGCCCGCCGTCACCGCCGTACGCGCCGCCCTCTACTGCGAGCTCGGGAGGATCGACGAGGCACGCACTCTGCTCGAGGAGGCCACCAAGCGCGGCTTTGGTGAGCTTCCTCGCGATCGAAACTGGTTGCTCACCGTGGTCCTCTGGGCCGACGTGGCCGCCGGACTCTCAGCCAGCGACGCCGCAACAATCCTCTACGACGCGCTCGAGCCCTACGGCGACCAGGTTCTCAGCCCTGTCTGTGGAATGCCGGAAGGACCCGTCAGCTCCCAGCTCGGAAGCCTCGCCACCGCCCTCGGACGGTACGACCTCGCCGAAGAGCACTTCGCGAGCGCGGAATCCCTCTGCCGAAGCGTTCAGGCTCAGTACTGGCTTGCCCGTAACCAACTCGCCCACGCTCGCATGTTGGAGGCGTGCGACGGTGCCGGCGACGCTGACGGAGCCCCTCAGCTCCTCGAGGAAGCGCTTGGAATCGCGGACCGCGAAGGCTACGAACACCTGAAACGCCAAGCCATTGAACATCTCGGGAGCGGCTCGAGCTAGGGCACTATCTCGACCGCAACCGAGGCGCGCACCTAGCGCGCGCACCGAATGTTCTTCCGACCGCCACTGTTGACGCGCCAGATCGGCATCTCTGACGATGGTGACCCCGTGGAGTGCGTCGTCCTATAAGGCTCGAGGCCATAGCAGTGGGGCAGGCCATAGCACCAGGGACCTTCGGTCGGCAGCGGGGCCTCGCTTCAGCCCGCGGCGGGCTCGACGAGATCGATCACGAGCTGGTCGAGTGTGGCCAGGAGGGTGTCGCGGTCGAGCGCGAAGCAGAGCCCGACCACGCGATCGACGCCGTGCTCGCGGTATCCGTCAACCATGCCCGGGGCGAGCGGGTTCAGATACGGGCACACGGTGACCTGTGCGTCGGCGCGGCTTCGGGCCCGTTCCGAGAGCAGCTGGTCGAGGCGACGAAGTGGATCGCCGAGTCCCTCAGGCGTGCGGTTGAACGAGTACCACCCCTGGCCGAACTCGGCCACGCGTCGCAGGGCGGCATGGCTCTCGCCGCCGACGTGGACCGGCGGGTGCGGCTGTTGCACCGGCTTCGGGTACATGCGACACGGGCGAAGGCGGTAGTGGTCACCTCGGTATTCGGACACCTCGTCGCACCAGAGTGCCTTCATCACGTCGAGGTGCTCGCGACAGCGGTCGGCGCGCTGCTCGAATGGCATCTGAAGGACTTCGAACTCCTCCCGGAGCCAGCCGATCCCGACGCCGAAGTCGACCCGCCCACCGGAGAGAACATCGAGGTCGGCGACCTGCTTGGCCGTGTAGACGGGGTTGCGTTGGGGCACCAGGCAGATTCCCGTGCCCAGCCGCACGTGCGCGGTGACTGCGGCGAGAAACGTGAGCGCGGTGAACGGCTCGAGGAGCCCGCTGTCACCGCCGCCGGGGAAGCGCCCGTCGGGCGCATAGGGATAACGCGACGCGTAGTCGTCGAAGAGCACGACGTGCTCGGCTGCCCACACCGACTCGAATCCTCGCTCCTCGACGGCGTGTCCCACCGCTTGGAGGAACTCGGGATCGGCGTTGGCGGCAGCGACGGGTACGAAGACTCCGGTCTTCATCGGTTTGCGTGTGCGGCCATGTGTCACCCATGGCTCGATCGTCGTGCCGCGGCACTCTAGACCCAGTGCCCCTCCTCGGATGCAGCCGCGAGCCCCGCCTGTTCGATGTTGAAACCGACGGCCGTGGACTGAGTGAGGCGCACCCGAGCCGGCGATCCGTGTCCAGGCCTAGGCAGCTTGCGCGTCGTCGCTTCGAGAAGCTCGCTCAGATCGGTCCTCTCACGGTTGATATCGGCGAACGAGCCCGGCCGCGGCGACGGCTGAGGGCGCTGTGCGCTCGATCCGTGACGCCGCTCGTGCGCGCGAGAA
>JBKOWY010000166.1:0-5029 GCA_046724655.1 Actinomycetota bacterium | reverse complement strand
CAGCCCCCGCCGAGCAGCACCGATACGGCTGGCTCCCAGAACCCGCGCCAACCCATCAATGGGGGCGCTTCGCGGGCTTCCTCCCAATCGTCTTCGCCCACACCGCAATTCCCGCCGGGCTGGGCAAAGCAGCTCGACGGCTGAGTAGGCGCCAGGCGTTCGGGGCGGCCTTGCGCCAACCCAAGCGGCCCTGCGCGGCCGCCCAGCCGGCGTCTTGCGGAGCGGGCCCCTCTACTATGGTGTCTACCTACTGGTAGGTAGGTAGGTAGGTAGGTAAGTAGGTCGCCGCACTACTGATCGCTGCCCCTGCAAGGAGTCGCGGGAGGTTCCATGGAGCACGCCATAGCGCGAGGCCCGAACGAGCGCGTCAACATCCGGTCGTCAATCCCCTTCTTCCTGCTCCAGGCCTTGCCTCTGCTGGCGTTCGTGACCGGCGTAACGACGACGGCCCTGGCGCTGCTATTGGTCACCTTCTTCGGCCGGATGTTGTTCATCACGGCCGGGTACCACCGGTACTTCGCGCACCGCAGCTACAAGCTCGGGCGCGTGGCACAGTTCGTGATGGCGTTCGGTGGCGGCACGGCGTGCCAGAAGGGCGTGCTGTGGTGGGCCGGCCACCACCGCCGCCACCACCAGTTCTCCGATACCGAGCGCGACCTCCACTCACCCCGCAAGGGCTTCTGGTGGAGCCACGTCGGATGGATCCTCTGCGACAGATACTCGGCGACCGATACCGACGCAATCAAGGACTTCGCGCGCTACCCCGAACTGCGTTTCCTCGACAAGCACGACTGGATCCCGATGTGGGCACTGGGCGTGACGTGCTATCTCATCGGCGGGTGGAGTGGTCTAATCATCGGGTTCTTCCTTTCGAACGTGCTTCTGTGGCACGCGACGTTCACGGTGAACTCGCTGGCGCACGTGTTCGGCCGGCGCCGGTACGACACTCCGGATACGAGTCGGAACTCGCTGCTCGTCGCCCTGCTCACTAGCGGCGAGGGATGGCACAACAACCACCACCACTACCAGTCTGCGGCGCGGCAGGGGTTCTTCTGGTGGGAATTCGACGTCACCTATTACATGCTGAGGCTGTTGCGCGTCGTCGGGATCGTACGTGACCTGCGCGAACCGCCTCCGCGTGTGCGCGATCCCGGGCCCTTGGTGGCGCAATCGGACGGCGGGCCCAAGCCGAGAGAGCCAGAATTGCGGTCTTAGAGACCGCGAGTCACCTTTGGCAAACGAAGGTCGTTCGGGAGTGACCAACCTCGCATGCGAGGCCACAACCTCTCGATGCCGAGGAACGTTTCGCGTTCGCCTGTCGAACGGCGCGGAATCTGTAGCGGATCTCGACATCCCGCTCTAACGGGACTATGTGCAAGCGAGCGAGACGCGCGAGTCAATCCTCCCGGGCGGGATAGGTGTAGGGCCTAAAGCCTCTCTAGCGAGTGACCATGTGAACGACGCCTATTAGGCGACGTGTCAGTAGAGTCCACGTCGGTCTTGATGCGGAGGGCCGTGATGAGTGACCGAGCCGAGCTGCACCCTGAGGTTGCGGCACTCCTGAAGTCTCAGAGGACGTTTTACGACCTCCGTGCTCACGAGTACGGGAACGAATCGAGGCCAGACCGCAAGGTCTCAGGCCTCATGCCGCCAGAGATGATCAGTGAACTTGTTGAGGAGTTCCGACCCGCGGGCGACATCCTCGAGTTCGCGTGCGGCACCGGAGCCTTCACCGGCGCGCTTGCTCGGCGCGCGCGGTCAGTGACCGCGGTCGACGCATCTGCTCAGATGTTGGCAATCAACCAGAGCCAACTTGAGGACCCCAAGGTCAGGTACGTCAGTTCGGACATCTTTAATTGGAAGCCCGACCGCGTCTATGACGCTGTGTTCTTTGGGTTCTGGTTGTCGCATGTTCCTCCGACCGCGTTCGACGAGTTCTGGGCGATGGTGCGCTCCTGCTTGGCCACAACTGGACGCGTCGCGTTCGTCGATGAGGACGAGCGCGCTGCGGGACACGAATTTGAAGCACATCGGGTCGGCGGAACACCGGCCGCCCCGCGAACCCTGGGCGACGGGCGGGAGTTCGAAATTGTCAAAGTGTTCTGGCGGCCCAGAGATCTAGAAGAGCGCCTGCGTCTGTTGAAATGGAACGTGGAGATCCGACGCGTCGGCGAGACCTTCGTGTACGGAGTCTGCAGCCCTGCTGGCGCCTGACATTCGCGATCACAGTGCCTTAATTCGCGTTAGCTCGATTCACTCGAACGGTAAACCTCGAGATCGCGAATGCCCGGCTGGCGACGACGAGGAGGACTGATGATGCCATCCCTCGACTGGCATGACCTTGACACCTTCGAGCCGGGAGCGTTTTACCGGCATATGGAATCGGGTGAGACGCCCATCACCACGATGGCCGCCCGCGAATGCAACGAAGGCAAGGCGATGGTGGCCGCCTCGACGTTGTGGCAAGCCGATGCCCTCTTACTCGTAGTTTCGGAACCCGACGATTGGCACCCGGCCGAGGTCGCAGAAAAACGCCGGCACGTCTAGCGTCCAACCGTGGCCTTTGCCGAGCTCGTCGGTCCGGAGTTGGTTGGGATCGACGTCGCGCGGCTCAGCGAGCTGCGCAGTCGGATTCGGCGCGAGATTAACGGCGGGCTGTTGCCTTCGTGTCAGTTCGCGCTGGCCCGTGGTTGCAAGCTCGCCGCGTTCGAAACCGCCGGCGACTCCGGGCCGGACAGCCGGTACGTGATCTTCTCGGCCACGAAGGCGTTCGTCGCCAGCGCGGCCTGGCTGCTCATCGGCGAGGGCAACCTCGACATCGGGCGTCGCGTCGCTGACTACATCCCCGAGTTCGCAACCAACGGCAAGGAGGTCGTCACGGTCGAGCAGGTGATGCTGCACACGTCGGGGTTCCCGCGTGCACCGCTCGGCCCGCCCGACTGGGCGGACCGCGATTGCCGAGTCGAGGCGTTCGCGCGCTGGCGGCTCAACTGGGAGCCCGGCACCGCGCACGAGTACCACCCGACGTCCGCGCACTGGGTGCTCGCAGAGCTCATCGAGCGGATCGGCGGGCAGGACTACCGCGACTTCATCCACGAGCGGGTCACGCAACCGCTCGGCCTGCCGCGCGTGCTCGGCATCCCGCCCGACGACCAGCACGACATCGCGGAGCTCTCGCTGTGCGACGAGCCTGCGACGCCCGACGAGCTCGAGGCGATCTTCGGTGTGCCGGAGCTGCCCGTCACCGAGGTGACCGACGAGGCGTTGCTGTCGTTCAACCGGCCCGAGGTACGAGCCGTGGGCGTCCCCGGCGGGGGCGGGATCGCCAACGCGGCGACGGTCGCGCTCTTCTACCAGGCGCTGCTCCACAACCCCGACAAACTCTGGGACCCAGACGTCCTGGCCGATGCCACCGGCCGGGTGCGCAACACGTTCCCCGATTTCCTGGCGCTGGGCGCACCCGCCAACCGCGCCCTCGGCGTCGTCGTCGCCGGCGACGACGGCAACGCCAATAAGCGCGGCTTCGGGCACACGCAGTCGCCCCGCACGTTCGGGCACAATGGCGCCGGCGGCCAGATCGCGTGGGCCGACCCCGACAGCGGCCTGTCCTTCTGCTACCTCACCAACGGCCGCGACCTGAACCCGATCCGAGAGGGCCGCCGGTCGATCGGCATCTCCAGCCGCGCCGCCGTCTGCGCAAGCTGACGAGTGCGACACCCTGCGCGCGCCGGCCGACCACAGTCGCCGGAGCGCGACGAGACTTCGGGATTTCCGTCGTTACTCTGTATAGGTAAAGACCGCCGGGCGTGGAGCCGCCCATGCTGTACGCACGCTCCGCCGACTTCGTCGCGATCGTGCACGCCGCGTTCATCACCTTCCTCCTCGTGGGCGGATACGTGGCTTGGCGGTGGCCGCGGCTCGTGTGGGTACATCTTCCGGCGTTGGTTGTCACGGCGACGTTGTTCGCGTTCGGTGCCGACTGCCCGTTGACCGATATCGAGAAGTACCTCCGGCGCCAGACCGGCGAGCCGGCATACCGGGGCGGCTTCATCGCCCACTATCTGCTGCCGATGGTGCCCGACGGCGCTCGGGTCGTCGCGGTGCCCCTGTTTGTTGCTGTGGTGACCATCGCCGCCTACACCGGCTACATCGCGCGCCGCCGTCGGGCCGGCACCGAGCTCGGGCGCACCAGGCAGGCAGCGTCGGCCCACAGCCGACGGTGAGGGCGCTCCGCCCGCGGTTCGCCGCACTCGTACCCCGGTCGAAGCGCCTCAACCGGCGGCGGATGGCGCGGGCTGACCCGTGTCGGCCGGTGCCGTCTCGCGGGGGCCGCTGCGGGCGCGGAAGATGGCGACCACGATCATGCCGAGCCCGTACACCGTGGCGGCGGTGAAGACCAGGCCGTTGACGACCGGGATCAAGCCGGCGACCGAGAGGATCGCCCAACCGACGATGTATGCAAGGAATCGATTGCTCGGCGGCCTGAGGATGAGCCGACCAAGGAAGTAGGCGGAGGCGACGTACCCGAGCATGTAGAGGAACCCGAGCGTCAACAGCACGACGACGCCGAGCGGCAGGCCGACGAGCGAAGCGAGCAGGATCAACCCGATGATCGGCAACCCCACGGCAGCGGCGATGCCGAGGCCGATCGACGCGCCGATCGCCGTGCGTCCAGCGTCGGCGATCGCGTCCGCGGCGCGAGGCGCAATCAAGAGGAACAGCAATCCGAACACGAGCGTCGACAGGATCACTGCGAGCCAGATGAGGATCGCCGCGACGACGCCGATCTGACCGAGCGCGAACCGGCGACCGACCGACTTCACGTCCCCGTCGACGGTCGCCCCGGGAGAGATGCGCGCCTTCTCCCGGGAAGTGACGTCCCCGCCGATACGGGCACCGCCGAGTACCACGACCCGTCCGTTCGTGGCGATGACGTTGTGGCGGACGGATCCTCGGACCGTCACGTCGCCGTTGAGTGCAAACACGGAGCCGTCGACGCTGCCGTTGATGCGGGCATCACCGTTGAGGA
>JBKOWY010000118.1:0-3193 GCA_046724655.1 Actinomycetota bacterium | reverse complement strand
TGTCGACACGACCGCGAGCGTCGAGAGCCGCTCTGGATGGAGCGATGCGACGTCCCACGCGACGAAACCGCCGAAGTCGTGGCCGACCAGGTGGAAGCGGTCCGCGCCGAGTCTGTCGGCGAGCCCGATGACGTCCTCGACGAAGCGCTCGGCGCGATACGACGTCACCTCCGCTGGTCGCGCTCGGGACGAGTAGCCGCGCTGGTCGGGTGCGACGGCGCGGAAGCCGGCGGCCCCCAGGGCGGCGACCTGGTGCCGCCACGAGAACGACGTCTGCGGGAACCCGTGGAGCAGGAGAACCAGCTCGCCCTGCTCGGGCCCGTCAGCCCGGGCGTCGAAGACGAGGTCTCCGACGGCCAGCTCGAGCTGCTCCACGGTCGCAAGCTAGCTCTTGCACGCCGCGTGAAAGAACGAGCACGACCGGCATAGGGTTGCCGGGTCGACTCGAAGGGGGGCCAGATGGGCGACGGCGGCGCTGAGCACGGGTACGACCCTGATCTCGATCTCCCCATCAAGCTCGGTCGGTGCTCGAACGGCGAGTACGTCCCCCCTGTCATGAGCGGGGTCGAAGCCGAGACCATCCGTCGCACCCGCGACGCGGCCGAGACCCAGGCTCGGCGGCTCGGCATGAGCCGGCGGAAGTTCCTGCGTTCCGTCAGCGGCGCCGCGCTGATGCTGTTGACGCTCGACGCGACAGCGCGCGCCGCACGCGCAGGGGCGATTGGCGGCCGCTACCTGCTGCACCCCGACACCGCCGGTGACCTGGACGCGGCGCGCGCCGCCATTGCCGGAAAAGAGCTCGTCTTCGACGTGCAGACGCACTACCTCAACTACGACCTCGCGCAGCCGGGCGGGCTCGGGATCGGCAGGCTGTTCCCGCAGCAGCGCTGCGGCGAGTCGGACCCGCGTGCGTGCTTCTCGGTCGACCATTTCCTCGAGGAGATGTTCCTCAAGAGCGACACGTCGATGATCGTCGTGTCGGCCATCCCCATCCCGGGTGAGGGCAATCCGTTGTCGATCGACGACATGGAGCTGGCGAAGAAGATCTTCACGCAGTTGTGCGGGAGCGGTCGCGTCCTCGTACAGGGTCAGACGTTCCCGAGCATCGGTAACGCAGCCGAACAGCGCGACGCGATGGCGAAGCTACGCGAGGAGCACAAGATCGGCGCGTGGAAGGTGTACACGCACGCCGGCGGTCCACCGTGGTGGCTCGACGACCACGAGGCCGACGCCGCCCAGGGCGGGAACGCCTTCCTCGAGAACGTCCGTGCCGTCGGACCGAAGATCGTCGCCGTCCACAAGGGTTTCGGTCTGGTCGGCGGAAGCGCCCGCCGGTACGCGTCGCCGGTCGATGTCGGACCGGCCGCCAAGGCCCATGCGGACATCAAATTCGTCGTGTACCACTCCGGCTACGAACCCGAGGACAAGGAAGGGCCGTACACCGAGGCGACGGCCGACGTCGGGGTGAACCGGTTGATCAAGACGGCCGTCGAGAACGGCATCGGCACGGACGGCAACATCTACCCCGAGCTCGGCTCGACCTGGCGTTCCGTGATGAGCGACCCGACCCAGGCTGCGCACGTGCTGGGCAAGCTGCTCAAGCAATTCGGGCCGGACCGGGTCGTGTGGGGCACCGACTCGATCTGGTACGGGACGCCCCAGGACCAGATCCAGGCGTTCCGCGCCTTCGAGATCACACCCGAGTTCCAGCAGCAGTTCGGCTACCCGGCGTTGACCCAGAAGGTGAAGGAGAAGATCCTGGGCACGAACTCGACGCGCATCTACAAGGTGAAGCCCAAGAAGGGACACTGCGACTTCACCCGTGAAGAGCTCGAGCAGGTCCGACAGGAGCTACCCACCGGCGCGCGCACCTACGGGCCCAAGACCGGACAGCAGGTCGCCGCGCTCATCCGCGCCCACGGCTGGGCGTAGATCTCGAGCTGGGCCGAAGACCGGCGCGTCAGTAGAGCCAGGGGTCGCGAATGTCGAGGAACTCGATATTCGCAGTCATCGCCTCGAATTGGCCCATCTGCTCGGCGAGCCCCGGAGGCGGCTCCTTCTTCTCGCCCTCGCGCGCCTCGGCTTCGCTCTTGAAGTACGCGACCTCGACGTAGGTATCAGAACCGGTCCAGACCCGTAGCACACCGAGGATTTCGGGACGCCACGACGGAGCGTGCTGCTCGAAGGCCTGATCGATCTCGCTCATCTGGCCCCGGTCGGCGCTGCCCTTCATGACCTGGACAAAGCCAGCGTCGTCGGATCCGCCGCCCAGAAACGTCTGCACGTCCTCGGAATCGGTGAACGTCACCGGGCCGTCGAAGTTCTTCTCGGTCTCGGCCCACCACCGGCCCTGCTCCGGCCGGTCGCTATTCGCCTTCGCGGCCGCGGCCGACTCGAAGCGGGCGAACGCGATCGAGTGGCCGTCGTCGGTCACGCCGGCGGTCGATCCGAGAAAGCCCGTCGCCCCCGGTCGCAGCTCACGGTTCCAGTTGTCCATCTGGCGGCGGAGACCGTCGCGATCGGACACGCGACCTTCGATGACCTGTACGAACATTCCGACACCTCCCGAGGTTTCCTCTCCGGGGATGATCCTCCCACCGAGGCGGCAGCGCAACCAGCGGGGCGTCAACCTCGAGCGGGCCGGTAGGTCAGCAGGACGTTGCCATCGCTGAACGTCGTCGTCTGCCGGAGCTCCAGCGGCACGCGATCCTGCAGCGTCCTGAACAGAGACTTCCCCGCTCCCAACAGGGTGGGGTTCACCATCACCCGTAACTCGTCGACGAGTCCCTGTTCCAAGAGGCTCGCCGTGAGCTCGGGACTTCCGAAGATGGCCAGGTACTTTCCCGGCTGACGCTTGAGCTCCGAGATGGTGCCGGCGGCATCCTCCTTGACCAATGTCGTGTTCTGCCAGTCAGCCTTGTCGAGACTTGACGAGAACACGACCTTCGGGACGTTGTTCATCCGTTCCGCCACCTCGGGGTTGTCGTCCTGTCCCGCCGGCGTCGGCCAGTAGCTCGCCATGCCGTCGTACGTCACCCGTCCAAACAAGAGGGTGTCGATGTCGTCCAACTGGTTGATGGAGAACTCCATGAACTCGTCGTCGACGTTCGGCCAGTCGAATTCTCCGTTCGGCCCCTCGTAGTAGCCGTCGAGGGTCACGACCATGAACGAGATCAGTTTTCTCATCGGGTCG
>JBKOWY010000026.1:0-4308 GCA_046724655.1 Actinomycetota bacterium | reverse complement strand
GGCATGGGCGGCCAGGGCGTGCAGCTCGCGGCGCAGGTGATCGCCCGCGGCGCAACGCTCGAAGGCCGTCACGTGATGCTCTTCGGCGTGTACGGGGGCGCTATGCGCGGGATGAACACCGACGGGACCGTCGTTGTGGGTGATGCGCCGCTGCAGGCGCCGCCACTCGTGTCGCACACGTGGTCCGCCGTCGCCATGCACGACAAGTTCTGGGCGCCCGTCGAGCGCAAAGTGCGTCCCGGTGGTCTCATGTTGGTCAACGACGCGACCTTCGAGACACCGCTCGACGAGGACCGCTACCGGGTCGTTCGATTCGGCGCGACGGACCTCGCCACCGAGCTCGGGAACGAGCTCGGCGGATCGATGGTCATGGTGGGGGCGTACGTCGGAATCACCGGGCTCGTCGGGCTCGACGCCGCCATCGAGGCGATGCGGCAGTCGATCCCGCCCTACCGGCAGCAGCACATCGCCGCGAACGAGACGGCGATCCAGGCGGGATTCGACGCCGTCGACCATCTCGCCTTCCCGGCGTGGGAACAGGAGACGGCGCACACATGACCGAGATCAAGAGCCGGGGCACGGTCACCATCGACGTCGACACGTGCAAGGGCTGCGAGCTGTGCATCACGGCGTGCCCGCCGCGAGTGTTGTCGATGGGTAGCGAGGTCAACCGGCTCGGGTACCACTACCCGGAGCTTCACCCCGGCTGCACCGGTTGCGCCGCCTGCCTCATGGTGTGCCCCGACTTCTGCTTCGAGGTGTTCCGGTACGACCAGCCCGTGATGACGAAGCTCACAGCGCTTGCACCGGAGAGCGCGCCGTGACCGCCGTCGCTACCACCGAACGCCGGCTCATGGAGGGCTCCGAGGCGATGGCCGACGCCACCATCGCGGCCGGGTGCCGATTCTTCGCCGGCTACCCGATGACACCGTTCACCGAGCTCCTCGAGTACCTGGCCAAGAAGCTTCCCGAGGTGGGAGGCGTGTGCATCAACGCCGAGAGCGAGCTCGAGGCCGTCGGCATGGCGTGGGGCGCTCTGGCGACCGGCGCACGTGCGGCGACCGGGTCGACCGGCCAGGGGCTCTCGCTCATGCAGGAGTCGTTCAGCGAGATCACGCTGGCCGAGCTGCCGCTGGTCGTGTTCAACATGGCGCGCGGTCAGCAGGACTACTTCCAGGCGACTCGAGGTGGCGGCCACGGCGACTACCGGCACATCGTGCTCGCGCCCCTCGATATCACCGAGGCCGTCGAGCTCACCCAGCTCGCCTTCCATCTCGCCGACAAATGGCGGAACCCCGTCCTCGTCTACGGCGACTACCTGCTGGCGCACACCCACGAGGCCGTGTCGGTCGCACCGATCGAGTTCCCGCCGCTGCCGGAGAAGTCCTGGGCGGTCGACGGCGCACGCGGCGGCACCGGCCGATCGGGGGTGATCACGCCGCTCGGGCTCGGCAAGCACGGGCACGAGGGACCCGGCATCGAGCGACACCTGCGGAACGTCACCGCCAAGCTCGCCGACGTCGAGCGCGAGGAGCAGCGTGTGGAGACCGCGTTCTGCGACGACGCCGAGACGGTTGTCGTCGCGTTCGGGACGCCGGCGAAGTTCGTCCGCTATGTCGTTCGCCAGCTGCGCGACGAAGGCGAGAAGATCGGGTTCGTGCGGCCGATCAGCCTGTGGCCGTACCCGTACGTAGCCGTGGCCGAGGCGACCGTCGGCACTCGAACCGTCGGCGTGTTCGAGCTCTGCGCGGGCCAGATGATCGACGACGTGCGGCTCGCGGTGCTCGGTCGCGCCCCCGTCGTCGGCATCGGTGGCATCTCCACCGACGGGTCTGGCTTCGGCGTCGGCCCGCTGCTCGACGCCGAGATCATCCGGGACCGCCTGCTCGCCGTGCACCGCGGTGGTCCCGACGCCGAGCTGCCGCCCCTACCGGTGAACGAGCGCGGGTGAAGGGAGAACCCTGCGATGCCTGCTGAACCCGACGATCCCGTCCGTCCTGTGGGTCCGGTGCTCGACACGAGCGAGCCACCCGATCACGCCAAGAAGGTCGCCGACCTCAAGCCCGACCTGCTGCTCACCCAGGAGCACCACATGTGCCCGGGCTGCGGCGAGCCGCTCACGTTGCGCGTGTACCTCGAGGCGCTCCAGGAGCTCGGCCTCGCGCAGCGTTCGATCATGGTCGCGGGCATCGGCTGTTACACGGCGTTCTCGAGCACGGTCGACGTCGATCTCGTCCAGTCCCTGCACGGGCGGGCACCGTCGGTGGCGACGGGCGTGAAGCGCATGCGGCCCGATGCGGTGGTGTTCACGCTCCAAGGCGACGGCGACATGGTGAACGAGGGTCTCCAGGAGGTACTCCACACGGCGGCACGGGGCGAGAAGGTCACCTGCATCCTGCTGAACAACGGCGTGTTCGGCGAGACCGGCGGCCACATGACGGCGACGAGCGTCCTCGGGCAGCGCACGAAGAACTCGCTCGACGGCCGCGACGCGGAATATCACGGCTATCCAATCCTGATCGGCGACCTGATCGCGCAGCTCCAGGGCGCGGCATACGTCGCCCGGGGCTCTGTGCACAATGCCGGCGCGGTGGCGCGAACTAAGAAGATGTTCCGCCGGGCGTTCGAGTCACAGATGCACGACGAGGGCTTCTCGTTCGTCGAGGTGCTCACGATGTGCCCGACCGGGTGGTTCATCCCGACCGGGGACGGCCCCGACTACATGCATGAGACGCTGGGCGAGGTCCACATCATGGGCGAGCTGAAGGTCGGCGGCGTCGTGAAGACGACCGAGGAGCTGCACGCGGAGAACGTGCGCCGCCAGCGTGAGGTCGAGACCGCGCTCGAGCGCGGCGGCCTCGACCGCTAGGAGCTATCGCTTCGGGCAGCTCTTCGTGCGAATCCGCCCTGCGGCGGAGGGATCGGCGGCGGGCGTCCAGCGCCCGGTGTCTACCCAGCGGTGGCCTTCGTCCGCGCGTTTGCACACAGACCAGAAAACATACGGTGTCGACACACGGTCGCCCGCGGCATCGAGCTCGATCGTGCCTGTGACGCCGTTGGCGCCGTCGGCTTCTTCGGCGAACGCGGTCCGGAGCGTCGCGGCGTCGCCGTCAGCGGGCACGTCCGCGAGGGTCCGCGCGCCAGCGTTGAATGCGTCGTACGCAGCGAGCGTGAAGGCGTCGGCCGGGTCCTTGGCGCGCTTGGAAATCTGATTGAGCAGCTTGGCGTCGCGTTTGCCTTGTTCGGCGGGCAAGGCGACGAGTGGGCTCGGGTACCCCTTGACCTTGGCCTTGGTCGCGAACGTCGCCGGCGCGGAGGCCAGCAGCGCTTTCGTCTGGGCCGAGCCGTCGCCACCGTACCAACGAACTGTTTCGAGACCGGTGACGGTGCGCGCCGTGCTCAAGATGTCACCGACCTCCTCGAATCCCGCCAGATACACCGCCACCTTCTCCGCTCCGGCGCCGGTGACCGCAGTTTGCAGCTGCCTGCTCAGGTCGCTGAGTGCGGCGGTGAAGTCCGTCGTGTCGGGCTCGTACTGCACTCCCGGGGCGACCGTGGCGCCGGAGGAGGTCGCGGCGGCCCGCACGGACTCGGCGAGCCCCGTGTTCCCCCGGTCGTTTCGCCACATCGGGATGATCGTGGTCGCGCCGTTGTGCAGCATGAGATCGACGCTCGCGCGCCCCTCGACCCGATCGGTCGGAACGAAGCGGAACACGTTGTCGTCCGGTTGGGCGAGTGACGACGCGGTGCTGCCCTGGGAGACAAGGATCACGCCGCGGGCGGCAGCTTGTTCCGTGATCGCCGCGACCTCGGAGCTCGACTGGGGGCCGATCACGATGCGCACGCCGCGGTCGGCCAGGCGGGTCAACGTAGCCAGCGCCTGCTCGGGGTTGAGGTCGGTGTTCTCGATGTCGAGCACGACCTTGACCTGCTTGCCCTGACCCGAAGCGTTCCAGCGCTGCGCCGCGATCTCCAGTGCAGCCTTGCTCGTGTTCCCGAGCGTCGCGCCGCCCCCGGTCAAGGAAAGGAGCGCGCCAATGTGCACCTCTCGCGGACTCTCGCCCGCGTTTGCGGATTCCGCTCCGATGCCGATGGATCCGATCGCGACAACGAACGCGATTACGCGACTCAGCACGCGGAGCAATCTACACGCCCTCGCGCGCGACTCCAGTGCGACGGAGCACCGATTCGGCATAGGCGTGTGTGCGGAAGTGGAGGATCGGGTCGTTCGACAGCTCGATGCCGTCGGTGACGCGGGTCGGGTCGAACACGAGCACGTCGTCCCCCTGCTCGCGGTCGAACGCGAGC
>JBKOWY010000162.1:0-12737 GCA_046724655.1 Actinomycetota bacterium | reverse complement strand
CGCAGCACCAGCAACGCGAGCACGGGCAGGAACAGGATGAGCCCGGGCCCGCCGATCGGGTACCCGCCTAAGTGCGGGCGACCGAACAGCGCGAGCAGGATCAGCAGCGGGAGGGCCAGGATCAGCCGGAACCCGGTGGTCACCCGATTGAGCTCACGGTCCGGGTAATCAACGGAGAACGTCAACGGGTACGGCGGCGCTTGAGCAACCATCGAATCCCCCCTGTCGAGCTCCCCAGGCTTGCCCCGGTGTCACCACAACGTGGCGCCCTGTGGATAACCTCAGGTTGGGTCCGCCGAGACACGCCCGTCCGCCTCCGCCCTGCGGACAACCGCCGGGTGCGCCCGGCGGACCCCAAAACGTTACGCGCTTCGGTGGACCGATCGTCAACGTGCGCACGCGGGCGGTTTCGCTTCGGCGGAGGCCCACCTAGTGAACAAGCACTCGGACCCCGACCAGACAACCCCGCCGCACGGACCGCCTGGGGTGACGCGGCACGAGATCTCACGGCACCGCTCGCCCTCGCTCCCTCCATCGGTCGCGAGCCCCTGAGTCGAAACAGCGTGTCTCCCACCGACCCACCTATCGCCGGTTCAGTGCGCGCAACAAGGCGGTCGTCGGGTGTTCTGGCGCGTTGTTCTGTGTGCCGTCGATCGAGGGTTAGGTGACGCACGGCGACGGGCCGGCGCTGTCTGGGACGTTGCGCCGATGTCTGCGTGGGACCCAATTGTTCGAAGTGTGCGTTCGTCGTGGCGGTACAGTGCCGGCGTATCGCTGTTGATCTTTGCCGTCTCGTTCGTCCGCTCCGAGTGATTTCGAGACGGATCTCGTAGCAGGGGAGACGCCGTGCAGTCGCTCGATCATGATTCGGTCAGTACGCACATGGAGGCATCGCCGGATGTGGTGTATGAACTTGTTGCCGACGTGACGCGGATGCCGGAGTTCAGTCCCGAGGTCCGTCGGTGCACGTGGCTGGATCAGGCGACAGGCCCGGCGGTGGGCGCCCGGTTCGCGGCTGTCAACAAGGTGCAGCGCGGGCCTGCGTGGACGAACAAGCCGGTCGTGACGGTGGCCGAGCCGGGACGGGCGTTCGCGTTCGCTCGCACCGAGCGGTTCGCTGGCACCGTCGAGTGGAGCTACCGGTTCGAGCCTGACGGCACCGGCACGAAGGTGACGGAGTCGTACGAGGTCACGCGGCCGGTTTCCGCGCTGGGCTGGTTCATCATCGGCGGATTGTTCGGTCGGAAGAACCGCCGTGCTGACCTGCGCGCGGGGATGGAGCAGACGTTGGAGCGTATGCGCGCGGTGGCGGAACGCATCTCGGCGTAATGCCGGTCATCCTTGCGGTCGCAGAAGGTCCAGCCCGTCGAGCAGGGCCTCGTTGAGGTCTACTTGAACCAGATGCGCTGGTAGGACCGGCTTTCGGGGTGGAGGAGCAGGGCGACGAGCGCGCCGTCGAAGAGAAGCGTGATGATGTACGGGAAGTCGAACACCCTGAACCTGAGGACAGCCAGCAACAGGACCAACTGCACGATCGCGGCGGTCACCGCGACCCCATAAGCCCACTTCCACTCGTTGGCGATGCCGTACCCGCCGACGGCCAGCGCCACGACGAGCAGGAGCCCGAAGGCCGAGAGGGCGCCGAAGGAGAGCAGTCCTAAGACGGCGTTGAGGTAGAGGAGCAGCGTGCCCAGGACGAGGGTCTGGGGCTGCGCCTGGTTGACGAACTTCCGCTGGTTCACCAGCTCCATTGTGCCGCATGCCGGTGCTCATCGGGGGATCAACCTTCTGATGCGTATCTCACCGTCGCCCGGCGACGGTGAGATACGCACCGTCAGACCGTGCGCTCGTACGCCCGGTCCACGCGCGAGGTCGTGAAGCCGAGCGAAGCGTAAAGACCCACGGCCTTCTGGTTGGCGGCGTCGACGAAGAGCATGCCCGTCCGCACGCCCCGGTCGGCAAGCGATGTCAGCCCGGCGACGACGAGCGGCTTTCCCAGTCCGACGCCCGCGCGCGACGGGTCCACGCCGATGACGAAGATCTCTCCCAGCTCCGGGTCGTTGGGCGTGGGCGGGTGGATCTTCGTCCAGCAGAACCCGGCGAGCCCGTCGGCGTCGAAGGCAAGGAGAAAGCCCTTGGGATCGAACCAGGGCTCGGCCAGGCGGCGCCGGAGCGTGTCCTCGGTCCAACCGCCCTGCTCGGGATGGTGGGCGAAAGCGCGGTTGTTCACCTCCAGCCAGGCGGCGTCGTCCTGACCGGGCACGAACGGCCGCACCTCGACACCCGGCGGCCACTCGGGCCGCTCGGCCAAGGGGAGCGGGACGCGCTGCTGGAGGAGATCACGATGGTGACGGAACCCCGCCCCCTCGGCGGCGCGGTCGTCGGGCTCGTCGGGTTGCACGATCCAGAGCACGACCAGGCCGCCGCCCTCGCCGGCGATGTACGCGATCGCTCGATCGAGGACTGCGAGCTCGACGTCGCCGCTTCGGTATTCGGGGTGCACGACGACGCCGACGGCCCAGTGCGGAGGAGTCACGTTGTCGCCGCGGTACACGTGCGCGTAGCCGACGGGGCGATCGCCGTCGACGGCGAGGACGCCGGCCGTTCCGTGTTGCGGCGCGCCATCGAGGTCGCGCCACACTGCTTCGCCGAGTGACGCGTGACCGTCCTCCGCTTCGGCCTCGTCGTGCAGTCGGGTCACCGTGACGAGGTGGGCGGGCGTGACCGGCTGCAACAGACGCGTCTGGATCACCGTACGCGCAGGCTACTTCCGCGCCCGCGATATGTTCGCCCGATGGCCCGGCCGCGAGGGGCGAAGCAGCGCGCGGCAGAAGTCGTCAAGCGTCTCGCCGAGGAGCACCCGGGCACGGCCAAGGAGCTGTGCGCGCTCGACTTCCAGAACCCGTACCAGCTCCTCGTGGCGACGATCTTGTCTGCGCAGACCACCGACGAGACAGTCAACAAGGTCACGCCCGCGCTCTTCGAGCGCTACCCGACGCCCGCCGACCTCGCCCACGCCAACCCCGAAGAGGTGGAGCAGCTCATCCACCCGACGGGGTTCTTCCGGTCGAAGACCAAGAGCCTCATCGGCATGGCGCGGGCTCTCGAGGAGCGCTTCGGTGGTGAGGTGCCGCAAGACCTCGACGACCTCGATTCGCTGCCCGGCGTTGGGCGCAAGACGGGCAACGTGGTCCGGTCGGTCGCGTTCGGGCTGCCGGGCCTGCCCGTCGACACGCACGTCGCGCGCCTCGTCCGGCGGCTGAAGCTCACGAACGAAACCGATCCCGTCAAGATCGAGCTGGACCTGAACGGCATCGTGCCGCCCGAGGAGCAAGGCGCGCTGTCGCTGCGGCTCATCCTGCACGGGCGGCGCGTCTGCACCGCCCGCAAGCCACGCTGCGACATCTGCGTGCTCAACGACATCTGCCCGTCGGCGTTCAAGATCTGAGCATGCCCTGGCCCGATTACGCGGTGATCGAGGCGCCCTCGGTGCTCGGCTTGTTCCCTCGCGGCGTCGAACGCCTTGCCGTCGCGTTGCTCGAAGCCGGCTTCGCCAATGCGCTCGGCGCGCGCCGCGCGCAACGCGTCGTGCCCCCGCCGTACGACCCGAGACGAGATTCCACGACTGGCCTGCGCAACCCGACAGGCCTACGGGAGTACGCCCATCAGCTCGCCGACGCCACCGGCGAGGTGCTCGACGGCGGCGAGACGCCGATCGTGCTCGGAGGGGATTGCTCCATCCTGCTCGGCAATCTGCTGGCCCTACGCCGCCGCGGCCGCCACGGCCTGCTGTTCCTCGACGGTCACGCCGACTTCTACCAGCCGGAAGCCGAGCCCAACGGGGAAGCCGCGTCCATGGACCTGGCGCTCGCCACCGGACGGGGCCCCGGCCTCGTCGCCGACCTCGACGGTCGGGGAGCGCTGGTCCGCGACGAGGACGTCGTGGCGCTCGGACGGCGTGACGCCGAGGAGGCCGAAGTCGCCGGCAGCCAGCGCATCGAGGACACCGCCATCGCTGTCTTCGACCTGCCGACGGTGCGGGATCGAGGCGCCGAGCACGCGACGCGTGAAGCCCTCGACCGTCTCGTTCGCCCCGAGCTCGACGGGTTCTGGGTACACCTCGACTGCGACGTCCTGGACGACGCCGTCATGCCCGCCGTCGACTACCGCCTGCCCGGCGGGCTGAGCTGGGACGAATTGGTGACCGTGCTCCGCATGGCAATCGACACGGGTCGCGCCGTCGGGCTCGAGGTCACGATCTTCAACCCTGCTCTCGACGCCGACGGTGCGATCACGCGAACACTCGTCGCCCGTCTCGTCGACGCCCTACGCAGGATCTGACGCGGGGGCGGCGCTTTGCCGCCTGGCCTGGGCATCCTTCTTCGTACGAATCGGGCGAAGCTCTGCGTGCAGCTCGGGCCACCGCTGCCATGCGGAGCGCAGGAAGCCGTGCGCTGCGTCGCCCAACCGGGCTGAGTGGCGCAACCCTTAGCATCTGCGCGGTGGACATCGAGCTGCGCGCCCCGCGACCGGACGAGGCCAACGACGTCTTCGCCATCTGCAGCGAAGCGTTCACCAGCCCGCCCGAACGCCGCGAGGCGTGGATGGCCACCAAACGGATGGAGGATTTCCTCGGCGCCTGGGCAGGCAACGAGCTCGTCGCCGTCACCGAGGTCATGCCAGTCGGGCAGTTCTTCGGCGGCCGGTCGGTGCCGATGGGGGCGGTGGCGTCGGTCGCGGTGCGTCCCGACCACCGCGGCCGCGGGATCGCACCGCGGCTACTCGCGCTGGCCGTCGAACAGATGCACGAACAGGGCTTGGTGATCAGCACGCTCCACCCGGCGACGACGCGCTTCTATCGCGGCTTCGGTTGGGAGATCGGCGGCGAGTTCGGCGTGCGGCGCGTCCCGTGCGCGTCGCTCGCGGCGCTACCGCCGGGGGAGCCCGAGTGTTCACGTCGTGCCAGCGCGGCCGACCTCGACGCCGTCCGGGAGTGCTACGAACGTGTGGCGACGGGAATCAACGGCGCAGTCGACCGCAGTGACGCCCTCTGGCGTGTCTATGAGCGCGCGCTCGATCATCCGCACCGTTACCGGTACGTCTACGACGTCGACGGCCGGCTCGAGGGCTATGTCGTCTACGACCAGGTGCAAGCGGGCAGGCAGTGGGGGTTCCGCATCACCGTGCACGAGCTCGTCGCGGCGGACGCCCGCGCCGCGACGACGTTGTGGCGGCACCTCGGCTCGCATTCGGCGCAGGTCGACACCGTCAGCGTGCTCGCGATGCCACTCGACGCGCTCACGCTGCTCCTGCCCGAGCAGGTGATCGAGCTCGTCGGGGCCAACAACTGGATGACCCGGATCGTCGACGCCGCCCGCGCGATCGCGGCGCGGGGGTACCCGCCGGGCGTGCGCGTCGAGGTCCACGTCCAGCTGGCCGACCGGCTGGCGACCTGGAACGACGGTCGGTTCGTGCTTCGGATCGAAGGCGGGGAGGGGAAGTTGAGTCCGGGCGGTACCGGCGACGTGCACCTCTCGATCAACGCCCTCGCCTCGCTCTACACGGGCTGGGCGTCGGCCCGGGGCCTCGTCGACGCGGGCCTCATCCACCACGCCGGCGAGCGCGAGGTCGGCATGCTCGATGCCGCCTTCGCCGGCCCGCGGCCGTACCTGTTCGACAACTACTGATAACGGGCGCGTCGACAAGTCCGGCTAGCTCGGACTTACGTCTTCACGCGCGGGCGAGGTCGTCGAGCGCCGCGATCGCCTTGTCGATCGCCCGGCGTGCGCTGATCAAGGTGCGCTCGGCCGCGTAGAGGTCCGACGCGATCTGCGAGTCCGGGGTGTCGTCGTACCGGTCGGCGACCGCCTCGACGCGGCTCGCCAGCTCCTCGAGCTGCGAGCGCAGCGTGCTCAGCTCCGCGAGATCCGATGACGCGGACACGACTCCCAGCCTTCACGCTCGCGACTGGAGTCGGCAATTCGTACGGAAATGCGCACGTCGCTGGTTACGATGGCCTGTCGCCGATGCTCACCCGACTCGACCTTCGCGGTTCCGCCACCGACCTTGCCGCGGCGCTCGTACAGTCTGCGCCTGAAGATCCCGGTCCGGTCGCGGCAGTTCGCGAGATCATCGCCGACGTGCGCGCGCGTGGCGACGACGCGCTGCGCGACCTGACGGAACGGTTCGACGGCTGCCGGATCGACGACCTGCGTGTGCCGGAGAAGGAGATCCTCGCCACCCTCGACGACGCACCGGCGCCGTTCCGGGCCGCGCTCGACTACGCCCGCGAGGAGATCACCGCGTATCACGAGGCGCAGCTCGGCGCCGAGGTCTTGGTCGAACGGGATGGCGCGCTGCTGCGCGAGCTGGCGGTACCGGTCGATCGCGCCGGGCTCTACGTCCCCGGTGGCCGCGCTGCATACCCGTCCACCGTGCTCATGACCGCGATTCCCGCCCGCGTCGCGGGTGTTCCCGAGATCGCCCTGTGTGTGCCGCCCGATGCCGACGGCCGCGTACCGGCCGCGACGCTGGCGGCCGCGGGACTCGTCGGCGTGGACGAGGTGTACCGCGTGGGCGGCGCCCAGGCCGTCGCTGCCCTCGCGTACGGGACGCAGACCATTCGTCCCGTCGACGTCATCGCCGGTCCGGGCAACATCTACGTCACGCTGGCCAAGCGCGAGGTCGTCGGCGTCGTCGGCATCGACGGGCTCGCTGGGCCGTCGGAGCTCGTGGTCGTGGTCGACGACACCGCCGCGCCCGCGCTCGCCGCCGCCGACCTCGTCGCCCAGGCCGAGCACGGCCCCGGCGGCGCTGCCATCCTCGTCACGTGGGACGAGCGCGTCGCGGACGCGGTCGACGCTGCGGTCGAGCAACTGGTCGCCACCGCCAACCGGCGGGCCGAGATCGACGCCACGCTCGCGTCGGGGGGCCGAACCGTCCTGGTCGACGGGCCCGAGACGGCGATCGCCGCCGCCAACACCATCGCGCCCGAGCACCTCGAGCTCATGACTGCCGCTCACGAGGAGCTCCTCCCGCAGGTGCGCAACGCGGGCGCCGTCTTCTGCGGACCGTGGTCGCCGGCCGTCGTCGGTGACTACGTGGCCGGGGTGAACCACGTGCTGCCGACCGGGCGTACGGCCCGGTTCGCGAGCGCGCTGCGCGTTGACACGTTCCGCAAGCACATCCACGTCGTCGCGTTCGACGAGACCGCTCTCGCGCGCGTGACGCCGTACGTCGAGGCACTGGCAGAGGCCGAGGGCCTCGACGCGCACCGCCGGTCCATCCAGCTCCGAGGCACACAACGGTGAGCCGTCGTCTTCCGCCCCGCGACGACCTGCGAGGTCTCGAGGGCTATCACTCAGCCCAGATCGACGTGCCCGTCAGGTTGAACACGAACGAGAGCCCGTACCCGCCGCCGCCGGCGTTCGTCGATGCGTGGTTGAAGGCGCTTGCCGCCACGCAGCTGAACCGGTACCCGGACAGGGAGGCCCACGAGCTCCGTGCCGCGCTCGCGGCGCAGCTCGGGCAGCCGGTCGCGCGGCTGTTCTGCGCCAACGGCTCGAACGAGGTTCTGCAGACGCTGCTGCTCACCTTCGGCGGCGCCGGTCGCGCGGCGATGGTGTTCGAGCCGACATACGCGCTGCACTCGCACATCGCCCTCATCACCGGGACGCGCGTCGTGGTTGGCGAGCGCACCACCGACTTCACCGTCGACCCCGCCGCCGGCCGTGCCCTGCTCGTCGAGCAACGCCCCGAGCTCGTCTTCCTGTGCAGCCCGAACAACCCGACGGGCACGGTCGAGCCCGCAGCCACGATCGAGGCGGTCGTCGACGCGACCGACGGCTTGGTCGTCGTGGACGAGGCGTACGGTGAGTTCGCGGAGCGCAGCGCCATGGAGCTCGTCGCCGACGATGCCCCGCTCGTCGTCGTGCGCACGTACTCGAAGGTGTGGTCGATGGCGGCGCTGCGCCTCGGCTTTTGCGTCGCGTCCCCGAGGGTCGTGGAGGAGCTCACGAAAGTAGTGCTCCCGTACCACCTGGCGGTGCCGACACAGCTGGCCGGCGTGCTCGCCCTCCGGTTCGGCGCCGAGATGGACGAACGGGTCGCGCTGCTCGTGAAGGAGCGCGAACGGCTCCGTACCGAGCTCGCCGCGGTCGACGGCGTGACGGCGCTGCCGTCCGGCGCCAACTTCGTGCTCGTGCGCGTGCACGGCGACGGGCATGCCCTCTGGCAGAGCCTCGTCGATCGGGGCGTCCTCGTGCGCGACTTCTCACGCTGGCCTCGACTGAACGACTGCCTGCGTGTCACGGTGGGGACACCCGAGGAGAACGAAGCGTTCCTCACAGCCCTCCGTGCCGCCCTCCAGGAGGTTCCCGCGGCATGAGCAACGCCCCGAGCCGAACCTCGCACCAGCACCGCGAGACGAAAGAGACCAAGATCGACCTGACGCTCGACGTCGACGGGTCGGGCGAGGCGAGCGCGTCGACGGGCATCCCGTTCTTCGACCACATGCTGGAGCAGCTCGGCAAGCACGGCGGCTGGGACCTGCACATCGACGCCGAGGGCGACCTCGACATCGACACCCACCACACCATCGAGGACGTCGGCATCGTGCTCGGCACCGCGTTCAAGGAAGCACTAGGCGACAAGGCGGGCGTGCGCCGGTTCGGCAACGCGGCCGTACCGCTCGACGAGGCGCTCGTCGAAGTCGCGCTGGATCTCTCGGGGCGTCCATTCCTGGTGTACGAGGTCGACCCGAAGTCGGAGTGGATCGGGACGTTCGACCCGCAACTGGCCGAGGAGTTCTGGCGCGCGTTCGCGTTCGGGGCCGGGATCACGCTGCACATGCGCTCGGTGTCGGGGAAGAACGGCCACCACGTCATCGAATCGTCGTTCAAGGGCGTCGCCCGCAGTCTGCGCGACGCCGTACGCATCGAGGGAACGGGCGTGCCGTCGACGAAGGGCGCGCTGTAGCGCGTGCCTTTCGACCTGTATCCATCCATCGATCTGCGCGGTGGGCAGTGCGTGCGGCTGCGCCAGGGTGACTTCGAGGCCGAAACTGTCTACGGCGCCGACCCGTTGCAGGTGGCGCGAGACTTCGCCGCCGCCGGGACGCGCTGGATCCACGTCGTCGACCTCGACGCCGCCCGTACCGGCGAGCCCGCAAACCTGACGATCATCGAGACGATCTGCGCCACGGTTCCCTGCCGCGTGCAGGTGGGCGGAGGGATTCGCAGCGCTGAGGTGGCCGGAGAGTTTCTGGCTGCCGGCGCAGCGCGCGTCGTAATCGGAACGAGCGCGATCGAGCGGCCCGAGCTCGTCGACGAGCTCACGACGATGCACCCGGGACAGATCGCGGTCGGGCTCGACGCCCGCGGCCGGGAGGTCGCGGTGCGCGGGTGGACTCAGGGCACGGGCGTCGACCTCGTCGAGCGCGCTCAGGAGCTCGAGACGAGCGGGGCGTCGGCGCTCATCGTCACCGAGATCGGCCGCGACGGGACGATGGCCGGTCCCGCGCTCTCTCAACTCGGCGCCGTCCTCGAGGCGACGGCGATGCCCCTGATCGCGAGCGGGGGTGTGGGCGCGCTCTCCGACCTCGCCGCGCTCCGGCAGCTGCGGGCGGGGGGGCGAAAGCTGGCCGGCGCGATCGTCGGCCGGGCCATCTACGAGGGCCGATTCGGGGTCGAAGAGGCGCTCACCGCCGTCGCCTGATCGCCCCGTCTCGCGTGCAGCCGGGGTCGGGTACGGTCGGCACACACGACGCCGACGGCAAGGGGGGAGCGCCATGACCGAGGCGAACGGAGTGGTCGACGAAGGATTCCTGCGGCGGTACCGGCAGCTGCTCGACGCCGAGGACGCCGCCTTCGACGAGCTCGAGCACGCCGTCGAGGACGGCGACCGGGCCCGGTACGACCGTGACTTCGCCGAATGGCAGTCGACCCTCGAGCGTCGGGTCACCTTCCTCGAACGCCACGGGCTCCTCCCGGAGCGCGTTCGCGCCTGACGGCCGGAGCGCGGCGGGCAGCCGCCGGACGAGCAAAGAGTCAGTTGTGGCGGGGGTTGCCGATCGACGCGTTGGTGGTGGCCGCCGGCGCCCCGAACGTCTGGACGCCCGAGCCGGGGCCGGCCGCCATCACCTGGGGCATGACCTTGTGGGCCATCCAGGCGGCCGTGTCCTCCTCGAAGTGGTTGCCGTCCCGGTGGCGCGGCTCCACGCCCTCGATGGACCTCGGGCACGGCTGGCCTTTCGGGCAGAGCATCTGATCGAGATCCACAACGGCGACGCGGTCGGTATGCCGCCGCGCGTACTCGCGAATGAGACGATTCATCTGCACGATGGAGTCGTCCTGGGGCGGGTCGGGGTACTCGTCACTCGGTGCTGCCGGCGCGACCGTGAGCATCACCAGGCGGGCGCCTGTCGACGTGAGGCGCGTGGCCGCGTCGTCGATGAGGCTCATGAACACCTCCCGTCCCTCGATCGTTCGCGGGCTCACGCGCTGCCCGTTCAGGAGTCGCTCGGTCCGGTCCCAGCCGCTGAGCCAGACGACCATGTCGGGACGGAACTGGGCGAGGCGTGCCGTGTGGTACTTGGGGATCGACTCTTCGCACGACGCCGACCATTTGTACGGCGCGCCCGTGATGTCGACGGGCTCACCGCCGATCACGCCGCAGCCGGCGACCGAGGCCGGGATCAGCTCGACGCCGTTTTCCGTCGCGGCCTGCTTGAGCCCGGGCAGCAGGCTCGCGGCCAGCGAGTCACCCACGAGCATGATGCGGCGCGGTGGGGCCACGCCGGGGGCGGTCGCCGGTGCGGCGGCCGCATCTGGGGCGGGCCCTGGAGCCGGTGGCGGCGGCGCCGGCGCCGGGATCTGCTGCGTCGGCGCTGACGTGAGCAGGTCGTTGGGGCCGCCCTGCAGGTACGCGGGCGGCGGCGCGGCGCCCGCAGTCGCGAACACGACAACCGCGCCCGTGGCCACGAAGGCGGTCGGCGACACCGCAAAGGCCCAGCGCCGCCTGAGCGCACCCCGCCGAATCGGCTGCTCCACCAGGTAGAAGGAGGCCGTGGCGAACGCGAACGTCAGCGCGACGCGCACCAGCGTGAGGGCCGGGCCGTCGAGGCCCGTCCGGGCCGGCGACGCGAAGACGATGACCGGCCAGTGCCATAGGTACAGCCCGTAGGAGATGCGCCCGATCCAGACCAGCGGCCCGAGCGTGAGCAGCGACTTCAACGCGAACCGTCCCGGCTGCACGCTCGACGTGATCACGGCCGCGACGCAGAGACCGAAGATCGCGTACCCGCCGCGGTACATCCATGACGCCGTGTCGGGAACCCACATCCATGCCGCGAGGCAGCCCAGTCCGCCGAGGAGACCGACGGCGTTGACGCTCGCGCGCGCCGCGCCGCGCCGAGGCGCCCACCGGCCGAGGACGAGGGCGAGCGCGGCGCCGATGAGCAGAAGGTGCGCACGGCTGTCGGTGCCGTAATACGCGCGTGACGGATCGCTGGCGTCGTAGAAGGCCGCCATCGCGGTGATCGACGCCACGATGCCGGTGATGCACACACCACCCAACAGCCAGCGCCGGCCGCGTGCGAGACGAAGACACGCGAACGTGATCAGCGGCCAGACGAGGTAGAACTGCTCCTCGATCGCCAGCGACCACATGTGGCGCAGGGGCGACGCGGTCGACCACAGATCGAAGTACGACTGTCCCGACTCGATGAACCGCCAGTTGGCGCCGTAGAACAGCGTGGCGAGCCCGTCGCCGCGCAGCCGATCGAGCTGCTCCGCCGGCAGCTGGAGCGCGGCGAATGCAGCCACGCCGAGCAGCACGAGCAGCAGCGCGGGGAGCAGCCGGCGCGCCCGGCGGGCCCAGAACGCGGCGAAGCTGATCGTGCCGCACTGACGCCACTCACCGACGAGCAGCGACGTGATCAGAAAGCCGGAGAGGACGAAGAACGCGTCGACGCCGAGGAAGCCGCCACGCGCCCAACCCGCGTCGAGGTGATACGCGAATACCGAGAGGACGGCGAACGCGCGCAAGCCGTCGAGCGCGGGCCGATAGGCGAAGCGCCGGTTTCCGCTCACACACCCCCCCGGCGCGCGAAACCTCGCTTGATCGCTGCAATATAGGGCAAAACGCCCGGGTTCTCATGACTCTTTCGGGTCTGTGGATCTCATAACCCCTTGCCGCGCTTGACAGACTCAGTAAGCGTTGGCTTACGTAGTGACGTGGAAGACGCGATGCGGGCGCTCGCCGAGCCGCGGCGCCGCGACATCCTGCGGCTCGTCCGTGACGACGAGTTGAGCGCGGGCTCGATCGCGTCGCACTTCGAGGTCTCCCGACCGGCGATCTCGCAGCACCTCCGCGTGCTGAAGGACGCGGGCTTGCTCGACGAGCGTCGCGACGGCACCCGCCGCATGTATCGAGCGCGCCCTGAAGGCTTTGCGGAGCTACGGGGATTCCTCGACGAGATGTGGGGCGAGGGGCTCGCGCGATTGAAGTCGGCGGCAGAGTCCGACCACCGCGCGCAACGCAGGAAGGGACGTCGTGGCCGTACCTGAGGAGAGACTCACGGTCGAGCGCGACATACGGATCGAGGCGCCGCCCGAGCGTGTCTTCGAGTTCTTCGTCGATCCCGACCAGATGATCAGATGGATGGGCGTCGAAGCCACCCTCGATCCACGCCCGGGCGGCGTCTACTGGGTGAATGTCACGGGCCGCGACATCGCGCG
>JBKOWY010000075.1:0-18145 GCA_046724655.1 Actinomycetota bacterium | reverse complement strand
GTCGTCCTCGGCATCGACATCACACCCGCGGCCTTGGACCTTGCTCGTCGCCGCGGCGCGCCGGTGCTGGCGCGCTCGGTGTTCGATCGCATCCCCGGGGCAGGACGATGGGCTACCGCGCTGCTCCTTGACGGGAACGCCGGCATCGGCGGCGACCCGGCGACGCTGATCGCCCGCGTCGCGTCGCTGGTACGTCCGGACGGCACGCTGCTCGTCGAGCTGGAACCTCCAGGCGGCTCGGCGAACACCGAGCTCGTCCGCCTCGACATCGACGGGGTCGAGGGCCCGTGGTTCGCGTGGACCAACGTCGACGCCGCCGACCTTTCCGGGTACGCGGCAGTGACGGGGCTGCAGCTCGAAGACGTGTGGTGCGCCGGCAGCCGCTGGTTCGGAAGTCTCCGACGTGGCTGAGCCCACCACCCCGCGCCTCTTCACCAGCTCTTTGCGCGACGAGCGCAACGCCGCCATCCTCGGCGTCGCGCTCGGCGTGTCGTTCACGGTGTGCTTCGTCACCGGCGTGCTGTCGCACCTCATCCAGGACCCGCCGAGCTGGTTCCAATGGCCGTCACGGCCTGCGGGGCTATACCGCGTCACCCAGGGTGTCCACGTCGCCACCGGCCTCGCCTCGATCCCGTTGCTGCTCGCCAAGCTCTGGGTCGTCTACCCGAAGCTCTTCGCGTGGCCGCCGTTCAGGTCGGTCGCGCACCTCGTCGAGCGGCTCGCGATCCTCCCGCTCGTGGCGGGTGGCGTCTTCGAGCTGTTCACCGGTCTCGCCGACACCCATCTGTGGTACCCGTGGCCGTTCAACTTCCGCACCGCGCACTACTGGGTCGCGTGGATCACGATCGGCGCCCTCGTCGTGCACACCGGCGCTAAGTGGGCAACCATGCGTGCGGCGCTCTTCACCCGGGCATCGTCGACCGAGGCGCCACCGGCGGAGCCAGGTGGCAACGCGTTCGACCGGCGGACGTTCCTCGCGACGGTGTTCGCCGCCGCCGGCGCCGTCACGCTCTTCACCGTTGGCCAAACGGTTCGGCCGCTGCGCAAGCTCGCCTTGCTCGCCCCCCGGCGGCCCGATACCGGACCGCAAGGCTTCCCGGTGAACCGCACCGCGGCCACAGCCGGCGTCGTCGAGACCGCCCGCAGCCCGGACTATCGCCTGACCGTGGAAGGCAAGGTACGCAGCCGGCTGAGCCTTACGCGGGACGAGCTCCAGGCACTGCCCCAACACGAGGCGACCCTGCCGATCGCGTGCGTCGAAGGATGGAGCACGACACAACGCTGGCGCGGCGTACGCGTGCGCGACCTTCTCGCACGAGCAGGAGCGAGAACCGACGCCGAGGTCCGCGTCCACTCGCTCCAGCGCCGCCGCGCCTACCGATCGTCCGACCTCAACCGGTGGCACGCCCAAGACCCGGACACGCTGCTGGCCCTGGAGGTCAACGGCGAGACCCTCGACGTCGACCACGGGTTCCCGCTGCGCCTCATCGGCCCCAACCGGCCCGGGGTGATGCAGACCAAGTGGGTGACGCGGCTGGACGTGCGATGACGGCCCCCCGGTACACCCGCGCGTTCTGGATCGCGCTGCCCGTCGGCGCCGCGCTCATGGCGTTCGGCGCGGTCGGCCTGGTGCAGGACACGGGATTGTCGGCCGCTGCCGATGTCGCCCGATGGCTCATCGGCGCGGACGTCGCCCACGACTTCGTCATCGCACCGATCGCGTGCCTCATCGGCTTCGCGGTCGCGCGCGCCCTTCCCCGCTGGTGCCGGACGCCCGTCCAGGCCGCGCTGCTCACGAGCGGCGTCCTGCTCATCGTGGTCTTTCCGGCGTTGCGCGGCTACGGCCACGACCACGTCCCAGACAACCCGTCCGTCCAGCCCCTCGACTACACGAGCTCGACGCTGACGGCGCTCGCCATCGTGTGGGTTGCTGCCGCGATTTGGTTGATCGCGCGACTCCTTAGTCCTGCCCGGGGAGCACGTCGGCCTCCGATTCGTGCCAGACGGGGTGATCGCCGGCCGTCTCGACGTTGAAGCCGAAGTCGTACACGAGCTCCCCGCCGTACAGTGCACCGACCGAGACCAGGCCGCCGGCGATGATCGACAGGATCATGACGAGCGGTGTGGTCGCGACGTGATCGCTCCATTGGAAGAGCCGAATCACGATGTCGACGATGACGATCGCGGTGACCGTGAGCATGACCGCCATGTGCCAGTTGGCCGTGCGGCGGGCCTGGTTCCCGGGCTCGGTGGATCGAAGCCAATCCCAGAAGCCGGTGAGCGCGGTCGCGAGTGACACGATCGCGCCGGCAATGATCACGTGGGTGCCCGAGATGAAGAAGTCGCGCCCGATGGTCGAGTCGTCGCCGGCGATTCGCGAGATCACGTCGAACACGGCAACGAACACGTAAGCCGCTACGGGGAAGTCCGTCAGCGGCGGGTGGAACGGCTTCCCGGCAAAGCCCCGCAGGCCCTTGAACTTCCTCCCTCGAAGCGTCAGCCCCGGGCGGATCGAAAACCTTCGTCTCATAGCTCCCCCTGTTCGCGCGACCGGACGATCCGCCGGATTCTCACACGCGCACGGCTGCTCCCGCCCGTTACCGTTCGACCGTGGCCCGACACGTCCGGCTCCGTGAGTTCCTCGTCGGCGTCGAGGGCCTGGCGCTGTTCCGTCGCCTCGTGGAAGACGACGACGCCACGGCCCGGGCGCGCATCGACGAGGTGCGGCGCATCGTGGGAGCCGACGAGGAAACGACGTTCGGCCTCGGAACCGACGTGCCCGAGCTCGACCCGCGCGCCGGCTACGCCCGGTGGGCGGCGACGTACGACCGCCCGGGGAACCCGCTGATCAGCGTCGAGCAGCCGGTCGTCTGGGGCCTATTCGACGCGCTCACCCCGGGCCGTGCACTCGACGCGGCATGCGGGACGGGGCGCCATACCGTGCGGCTGGCCGCACGCGGACACGAAGTGGTCGGCGTGGACACGTCACCGGAGATGCTCGAGCTGGCGCGCTCCCGAGTCCCCGAGGGTGTGAGGTTGCTCGAGGGTGACCTTCATGCCCTACCTGTCGATGACGGCGAGTTCGACTTCGTAGTGTGCGCGCTGGCGCTCGGTCACTGCACCGACCTCGGTGCGCCAATCGCGGAGCTTGCTCGCGCGGTGCGGTCGGGCGGGTCGATCGTGCTGTCCGACCTGCATCCCGCGATGTCGGTGGCGGGCGGCCAGGCACTGTTCGAGTCGACGGACGGCAGCCTCGCGTTCGTGCGCGAGCACGTGCACCTCCACGGCGAGTACCTGGAGGCGTTCGAGGACGCCGGGCTCAAGGTCGTTCGCTGCCTCGAGCCGCGCTTCGGACCCGACGAGGCCGGTATGCAGGGCATGGCCGCGCAGTTCATCCCCGAGGCGACGCGCGCCGCATTCGTCGGACTGCCCGCAGCACTGATCTGGCATCTGAGGCGCAGCTAGCTCAGCGTCCCTCGAAGCGCGGGGTGCGCTTCTCGGTGAACGCGGCCAGGCCTTCCTGGAGGTCACGGCTCCCGAAGGCGCGCGCTTCGAGGGCTCGCATCTCGTCTTCGCCGGCAGCGTCCACACCGCCGAGCACGATGTTGAGCGCGCGTTTGTGGCCTTGGACGGTCAACGGCGCGAGGGCAGCGATCTCGGTTGCCAGCTCGAGCGACGCGGCGAGGGCGTCGTCGGCGTACCGCTGCACGAGCCCTACGTGGATCGCGTCGTCGATGTCGAGCGTGCGCGCCGTGAGCAGGAGGTCGCGCGCAGCACCCTGACCGACGAGCGCGGCGAGCCTGTGCACGTTCGCCGGGCTCAGGAACACGCCGAGGCGGGCAGCAGGGATGGAGAACGTCGCGTCCGGTGCGGCGACGCGAACGTCGCACGCGACGGCCATCTGGAGGCCGGCCCCGATGGCGGCCCCGTTGATCGCCGCCAGCACCGGCGCCGGGTAGTCGACGATCGCGGCGAGCAGTCGCTCGAACGCGGACCGGAAGGTGTCACCCCCACCGGGCTCCGACGCATCCTCGGTCCGCACGACGAGGTCGGCCCCGGCGGAGAACGCCTGGTCGCCGGTGCCGGTGATCACGACGGCGCGCAGGTCATTGTCGGCTTCGAGATGCGCGAGGAACTGCACGCACAGGTCGGCGTTGAGAGCGTTCCTCCGCTCGGGCCGATCGATGGTCGCGATCCCGACGAGCTCGCGGACTTCCCAGCGGATCATCTGCTCAGGTCTCGTCGATGATGGCGATCAGGTCGCCTTCTTGCACGACCTGCTCCGGCTCGACGTGGAGCTCGCGCACGACACCGGGGATCTCCGTCACGACCGGGATCTCCATCTTCATCGACTCGAGGATGATGATCTCGTCGCCCTCGGCGACCATCTGCCCCTCTTCGGCCACGACCTGCCACACGTTCGCCGTGATCTCCGCCCTGATCTCCGCCATAGTCGGCGCAGCCTATACATGGTGCGTATCTGACCGACGCCTGGCGTCGTTGAGATACGCATCGTCAAACGGGCAACACCCCGTGCTTGCGCCACGGCCGCTCGACGCGCTTGGCGCGCGACACCTGGAGCCCGCGCCAGATCGCTTGGCGCGTCTCGGCGGGGTCGATGACGTCGTCGACCTGCGCGTGGCCGGCTGCGATGTACGGATCGATGTTCTGACGGATCTCCTCGGCGAGCTCGAGGCGTTTCCGGGTCCGCTCCTCCTCCGGGACGGCCTCGATCGTCTTGCGGTGGATGATGTTGACGGCCCCGTCGGGCCCCATCACCGCGATCTCGGCCGTCGGCCAGGCCACGATGAAGTCGGCTTCATAGGCCATGCCGTTCATCACGAAGTAGCCGGCGCCGTAGCTCTTGCGCATCACCACGCTGATCTTCGGCACCGTCGCCTCGGACACCGCGAACAGCATCTTGGCGCCGTGGCGGATGATCCCCTGCTTCTCGACCGCAGAGCCGACGATGAACCCGGGGACGTCGTGCAGGAATACCAGCGGGATGCCGAACGCGTCGCACATCCAGACGAACCGCGCCACCTTGTCGGCCGCGTTCACGTCGAGGGCGCCTCCCAACACCATCGGCTGACTGCCGACGATCCCGACGGGCTGCCCGCCGATCCGCGCCAGTCCGGTCACGACGTTCTTCGCCCACTCCGGCTTGATCCAGAGGACGTCTGCGTCGTCGACGAGGGCGGTGACGATCTTGCGCATGTCGTACGCCCGCCGCGGCGCGGTGGGCACGATGTCGTATAGCTCCTCCACCTGCCGGTCGACCGGATCCGCGCTCTCCCGCACGGGCGGCGGCTCCTGGTTGTGCGACGGAAAGAAGGCGAGGTACTTGCGGACGATCTCGAGGCATTCCTTGTCGTCGGCCACCTCGAGGTCGGCCACCCCCGAGATCTTCGTGTGGACGGCCGAGCCCCCCATCTCTTCCTCGCTGACGTCCTCCCCCACCGCCGCCTTGACGAGGTGCCGGCCGCCGAGGGCCATGGAAGACGTGCCCTTCACCATCGGCACGAAGTCGGCGAGGGCCGGGATGTACGCCGTGCCGGCGGCGCAGTGGCCGAGCATCGCCGCCACCATCGGCACCACGCCGCTCATCGCGACCTGCTCGCGGAACAGCGCGCCCGCGCCCGCGAAGGTCGACCCGCTCGTCGACTGGATGCGGGCGCCCGCCGAGTCGAGCAGCCACACGAACGGAATGCGCTGACGGACCGAGAGCTCGCGCAGGCGTGCCATCTTGCGCTCACCGACCTGGCCCATCGATCCGGCCATGACGGTGAAGTCGTATGCGCCGATGGCGACCGGCCGGCCGTCGATCTCCCCCACACCGGTGACGACGCCGTCGGCGGCGAGGTACCGGTCGCCCAGCCCGGTATCCATGTGGTCGGCGAGCATGGCGTACTCGACCCATGTGCCCGGGTCGAGAAGGAGGTCGAGGCGTTCTCGGACGGTCAGCTTGCCGAGCGAGTGCTGCCGCTCGACGCGGTCTTGGCCGCCCATGGCCAGGGCGAGGTCTCGCCGGGCCTTGAGGTTGCCGACCAGCGGGCCCCAGTCGTGGACGTCGCCGCCGCCCGTCGTGGTCACCGCGTCATCCTTGCACGGCGAGCACACTCCCCCGCGTGCAACGCGGCCAGCAGGTGCCCTACCGACCCTTCCACTTCGGCTCGCGCTTCTCGGCGAAAGCAGCTACGCCTTCGGCCGTGTCCTCCGACGCGCTCGTCACGGTGAGCATCGCCTGGAGGTACGCCAGCGCGTCGTCGGGGTCCATGTCGAGCACGCGGTAGAAGCTCTCACGCCCCCATCGCATGATGATCGGCGACTTGGACGCCAGCGACGCCGCCAGCTCGTCGACGACTTCGTCGAGCTTCTCGATGGGTACGACGCGTGTGACGAAGCCGATGCGCTCGGCCTCGGCGGCGTCGACGCGCCGGCCCGTCATCATCAGCTCGAGGACCCGCTTCGGAGGCATCGATCGGAGCAGCGGGACGGTGATCATGTACGGCCACAAGCCCACGTTGATCTCGGGCGTGCCGAACTGGGCGTCGTCGGCCGCGATCACGAAGTCGCACGCCAGCGCGAGGCCGAACCCGCCCGCGAGCGCATAGCCGCGGACGCGTGCGATGGTCGGCTTGCCGAGCCCCCAGAGGTCGCGGAACAAGTCGGCGAGCGTGCCGCGCCCCTCGTGCGCGGCAGCGGCGCCGTCGGCGATGCCCCCACTTCCGAGATCGGCGCCGGCGCAGAACGCCTTGTTGCCCGCGCCGGTGAACACCACCACCCGGACGGCGTCGTCTGCCTTGGCCTCCGCCACGGCGTCTTGTAGGCCCTGCATGACACCGAACGACATCGCGTTTCGCCGCTCGGCCCGGTCGATCGTCACGCGTGCGACCGAACCAACGACCTCGTAGCGAACGTCCGCCATGACCAGAATCGTAGAGAGCCGGGCGCGGTATCGCCCGTTGTACCGTGGCGCGCCGTGGGCAGCATCGCCGTCGCAGGTGGCGTCGCCATCGCGATTGTGCTCGTGACTCGGGGCAGCCTGCGGCAGCTGCTCCGGCTCAAGATCCAGGCCATCTGGATGGTGGTGCTCGCTCTTGGCATCCAGATCGCGCTCGAGTTCGTGGACCTTCCCAAGGATCGCATCGACGATCTGGGCTACGGGCTGCTCATGGCCTCGTACGGCCTGCTACTCGCGTTTTGCTTCGTCAACCTGCGCATTCCGGCGATGTGGATCGTCGGGTTGGGCGTCGCGCTCAACACGCTCGTGATCGGGCTCAACCAAGGAATGCCGACACGCGTCCGCGAGGTCACCACCGCTTTGGGTCGTACCGTCGAGCGGCCGATCGAGCGGACCGTGAAGCACCGGCCGGAAAGCGACGATGACCTGCTGCCGTTCCTCGGAGACCAGATCGTGATTCCCGAACCGGTCGACGAGGTCATCTCCGTCGGTGACGTCGTTCTCGCGCTAGGGATCGTTTCCGTCTGCTACTTCGGAAGTCGTCGTCGCGTGCCCCGTGCGGTACGCACGGCGCGCCTGCGGGAGCAGGCGCAGCAGGATAAGAGTGGTCAGCAGTCTCGTCCACGCCGCACGCGCCGGCCGAAGACGAGCTCCGCTCCGGCAACGTCCGGCGACGCCGTCAAGGCTCCGTTGTTAGACGAGCTGGAGCCGGCCGACGCGCGCGTGTCGGGCGACGACGGTCCTCGTACGCCCGCTGCCGACGCAGAGGAAGACGAGGACGAACGCGACGACCCGGTGTTCCGAGATCGCTAAACGCGCGAGCGCAACAGCCCGCGGCGCGCCAGGACCATCTCCAGTGCCGCGAGCACTGACACACTTCCCCATTGCGACTCTGTGACCGCATCCTGGGGACGTGCCACGAGTCGACCTCGACAGCGCCCAGATCCTTCGGGTCGGTGGGCTCGACGTCGCCATCGCCGCACTCGTGGTCGTCATCCCGCCGCACGAGGAGGTCGTGTCCGGGAGCGCCATCGTGCATCAGAACCAGGATCCGTCCGACGCGGTCGTTCGCGCTGTTCTCGACGCGACCAATCGGAAGCTGTCGCGGGTCTCGTAACCGGTATCGTCCACGCGATGGCCCGCGAGGCGGTGCTCCTGTCGTACCGGCTCGGCGGCACGGACGGCGTGTCCATCGAAGCGTCGAAGTGGGAGTGGGCGCTGCAGTCGCTCGGATTCACCGTGCGCCGGGTGGCGGGCGAGCTGTGCGACACACGCCGGCGCAACGACGTCGCTTTGCCGGCGTTCGCCATCACTGCTTCCGACACCGCGAGGCCGGACCCGACGCAACTGGCTGCCGCCCTCGACGGCGCCGACCTCGTGGTCGCCGCGAATATCTGCTCGCTCCCGATCAACCTCAGCGCGGCACGCGCCGCGAGCGAAGCACTGGGACGTCATCAGGGGCGCGTGGCCTTTCACCATCACGACCTGCCGTGGCAGCGGGCGGAGCTGGCTTACATCGACGGCATACCGCCGGCGTTGCCAGGCGCGCTCCACGTCGTCATCAACGACCGCTCGCGTGACGAGCTGCGAGCACGCGGCATCGCCGCCCGGACGATCCGCAACTCGTTCGACTTCGACGCCCACGGCGACCGCGATGCGACGCGCGCCGAGTTCGGCTTCACCGATGCGGACCTGGTGCTCCTCCAACCGAGCCGGGCGATCCCGCGCAAGAACGTCCCCGGCGGGCTCCGCTTCGCCGACGCGCTGGCGGGGCTGGTGCAGGATCGTCAGGTCACGTACTGGCTGACGGGACCGGCCGAGGACGGCTACGGCCCGACGCTGGCACGAGAGCTGAAGGCGACGGCGGTGCCAGTGGTGCTGGGCCGTACGGCCCGCACCGCCGATGCGTATGCCGCCGCCGATCTCGTCGTGTTCCCTTCGAGCTGGGAGGGCTTCGGCAACCCGGTGATCGAGTCGGTGGTCGCCCGCAAGCCACTCTCCGCGCACCGCTACCCGGTACTGGACGAGATCATCGCCGGCGGCGTCCGGGTGTTCAGCGTCGAGGACCCGGGCGAGGTGGCGGCGTGGCTGGCGTCGCCCGACCCCGCGTTGCTCGAAGCCAACCGCGACGTCGCCCGTCGTGACTTCTCGCTCGCCGACCTGCCGTGTCGCCTCGACGCCGCTTTCGCCGGCGCGGGCTGGAGCACGTGGTGAGCGAAGTAGACCCAGTCCGGGCTCGCCGCGCCCGCATCGCCCGGATCGTCCGCCAAGCCCGGCACGCCGGGTACGCGGCGCTCGCCGTCTCGGTCGTGAGCTTCGCCGTCGCGGCGGCCACCGACTTCCCCGCGCTCGCCGTCGACCTCTCGATCGCCGCGCTCGTCGCTGCGATCGTGATCCTTCCCGTGCCGATCGTCCTCGGGTACGGCGTCCGCGCCGCGGAACGGGAGGATCGCGAGCGGCGGTAGCCTTGACCAGCCGGTCAGGGCGAGACGAGAAGAGGAACGGGGGAACGAGCATGCCCAAGGCCGCCGTCTGCAACGCGATCAACACACCCCTGGAAGTCGTCGACCTCGAGCTCCAAGCTCCGAAGGCGAACGAGGTCAAGGTGCGACTCGGGGCCTCGGGCGTATGCCACTCCGACCTCTCCGTCCGCAACGGCACGCTGCCCGCGCCGCTTCCGGCCGTGCTCGGCCACGAAGGCGCGGGCGTGATCGAGGAGGTCGGCGAAGGCGTCACGCACCTCCAGCCCGGCGATCACGTGGTGATCTCATGGATCCCCCAGTGCCGCGACTGCTACTTCTGCCGAGGCGGACAGGGCCACCTGTGTGACGTCGGCCTGCCGACCATCGCCACCGGCGGCCTGCTCGACGGGACTCCGCGCTTCCTGCACGACGGCCAGCCGTTGTTCCAGATGTCGGCCAGCGGCACGTTCACGCAGTCGACTGTCGTTCCCGCCATCAGTGCAGTGAAGATCGACAAGGACATCCCGCTGACCTCTGCCGCGCTGATCGGCTGTGGCGTCCTCACCGGATTCGGCGCCGCCCACAACACCGCCGACATCCGCCAGGGCGACACGGTCGCTGTCCTCGGCTGCGGCGGCGTCGGCCTGAACGTGATCCAAGGCGCCAAGTACTCCGGTGCCGAGCGCATCATCGCAATCGACATGGTGGACGGGAAGCTCCAGACGGCGCAGAAGTTCGGGGCCACGGACCTCGTGAACGCGCGCGAGGCTGACAGCATCGCCAAGGTCATGGAGTTCACCGGTCAACGTGGCGCCGACGTCGCGTTCGAGGTCATCGGGCTGCAGGCGACGATCGACCAGGCGTTCACCATGACGCGCCGGGGAGGTCAGACGGTGCTCGTGGGCGTCCCCGCGATGGACGTGATGATGACGGTACCCGTCGGCCTCGGACTGATCTTCTCGGAGAAGCAAATCCGCGGCTGCTTGTACGGGTCGTCCAACGTGCACAACGACATCCCCATGCTCGCCAACCTCTACGCGGAGGGGAAGCTGATGCTGGACGAGCTCGTGTCGCACGAGATCACGCTCGACGACGTCAACACCGCCATGGACGAGATGAGCTCAGGTGAGGTTGCCCGCTCGGTGATCGTGTTCAACTAGTCGAGCGAGCTCACTTAGCTCGACTTGGCGTAGTTGGTCGCACCGAACCAGTCGACGACGACGACCGGCTCGTCGCCCACGACCCATCCGTCGTGGCCGCTCGGCAATGACGTGATGTCGCCGGGCCCCGCGACGAACTCGGTGCCGTCGTCCATCCGGATCGCCAGGCGCCCCGAGACGTAGTACTGGAAATGCGGCGCCTCGCAGCTCGCCGTGTTGGCGATCGGCTTCACGTCGTTCGACCAGCGCCACCCCGGCTCCAGGACGAGGCGGCCGATCGCACCGTCGGCAGTGTTGACGATCTCGGCCCGCCCGTTCGGGAACTCACGTACCTCGTCGGGCTTCTGAAAGGTGTGGTGCTCGGTCTGTTGCATCGTGGCTCCCTCCCTGTTTTCCCATGCCGCGGCCTGGTAGCGTCTACTTACTAACTAGTTAGTAAGTAGTCAAGACCCGGAGCAGACAAGGTCGTGATGGCGCGAGCTCATCAGGCCGGTCAGACCGACACCGCATCGGACATCCTCAACGTCGCCGAGCGGCTGGTGCAGATCCGAGGGTTCAACGGCTTCAGCTACGGCGACGTCGCCGCCGAGCTCGGAGTGACCACGGCCGCCCTGCACTACCACTACGCCGGCAAAGCCGAGCTGGGTGAAGCGCTCATCCGGCGGTACGCCACGCGCTTCGCCGAGGCGCTCGGCGTGATCGACGCGCGTGGCACGGATGCGCCCGCCAAGCTCCACGCCTACGCGAACCTGTACCTCGACGTGTTGCGCGACGAGCGCATGTGCCTCTGCGGCATGCTCGCCGCCGACTACCAGACACTCCCGCAGGCCATGCGGGACGCGGTTGTCCGCTTCTTCGATGACAACGAGGGGTGGCTGCGCCGCGTGCTGGAGCAAGGGCAGGACGAAGGCACGTTGCACTTCAGCGGATCGGCGGAGGACGCAGCGCAGACGATCGTGGGCGGGCTGGAAGGCGCCATGCTCGTGGCCCGCCCGTACGGAGACACCACCCGATTCGAAGCGGCCGCGAATCGCCTGCTCGACAGCGTCACGAGTCGATAGCGCCGGCTTCGCTCGTTCACCCTGCCCGTCGTATTCTCGGCGCGTGCGTTACCGCAGGTTCGGCACCAGCGGGCTCGTCGTCTCCGAGGTCGGCTTCGGCGCGTGGACGATCGCGACGGACTGGTGGGGCAAGGTCGAGGATAAGGCCGGGCTCGTGCACGCCGCCCTCGACGCTGGGGTTACGTTCTTCGACACCGCGCCCGTCTACGGCGACGACGGATTCGGCGAGACGATCCTCGCCGAGCTGCTCGGGCGGCGCGACGACGTGATCATCACTACGAAGGTCGGCTACGACATCGACGCGCCCCGCATCGCCCCCGGCCACTCCGAGCGGCCCCAGGACTGGCGGCCGGAGTCGGTTCGGGCGCAGGTCGAGGCGTCGCTGCGCCGGCTCGGTCGGGATCACATCGACCTGCTCCAGCTCCACAACGTGCGCATCGAACCGGTGCGTGACGACGCGCTGTGGAACGAGCTCGAGAAGCTGCGGATCGAGGGCAAGGTGCGTGCGCTCGGTGTTGCGCTCGGGCCGGCGATCGGATGGGTCGACGAAGGTTTGGAGTCACTGCGGAGCCGCCCGATCGTCTCGCTCCAGACCGTCTTCAATCTCCTCGAGCAGGAACCGGGCCGCGCCTTCGCGGCCGAGCCGGTGGTGACCGAGGGACGAGTCGGGCTCATCGCCCGCGTGCCACACGCGTCCGATGTGTTGTCGGGCAAGGTCACCCGCGACACCGTGTTCGAGGGCGATGATCACCGCGCCCACCGCAAACGCGAGAACCTGCTCGACCTCTTCGACAAGGCGGACACGCTGGCTTTCTTGTACGGCCCCGAGACCGGTCGCACCGTCGGCCAGGCTGCGGTGGCCGGGATCCTCGCCATGGACGGGTTCACGACCGTGCTACCCACGTGCGTGAATGCCGATGAGGTGCGCGAGTACACAACCGCATCGGACCTGCCGCTCTCCGCAAACGAGAAGGTGGAAGTCGACGCGAAGTGGCGCGACAACTTCGGCGTGACCGACCGCTACGAGATGCCGCTGAAGAGCAGCGGCTGACATACCCCCGAGTATCGTGCCGCCGATGGCGATGCGACTTCCGGCCGAGCAGCGCCGGCGCCAGCTCCTCGACGTCGCGTGCGACGTGTTCGCGACCAGCGGTTTCCACGCGACGGCCATGGACGACATCGCCACCGCTGCCGGCGTCACCAAGCCCGTGCTCTATCAGCACTTCCCCTCGAAGCGGGCGCTGTTCGTCGAGCTCCTCGCCGACGTCGGCCGTCAGCTCCTCGACGAGCTGAGCGCGGCGACCAGCCGGGCGACCACCGGCCGCGAGCGCGTCGAAGAGGGCTTCAGCGCCTATTTCCGCTTCGTGACCAACAACCGGGCTGCCTTCCGGCTGCTGTTTGGCGCATCGGCCCGAAACGACCCCGAGTTCGCGCACGTCGTCGACGAGGTGTTGCACGACGCTGCTGAGGCCATCAGCGAGCTGATCGAGATCGAGGGCACGGCCGAGCACCGGCGCGTGCTGGCTCACGCCCTCGTCGGCATCGCCGAGGCGACGAGCCGCCACGCCCTCACCGATCCTGACGCATCGCGTGACCCCGACGAGCTCGCGGCGTGGATCTCCGAGCTGGCGTGGTTCGGGCTGCGCGGCATCCGCCCCGAGGACCGCCCGAACATCGCGTAGCGGATGCTTGCCGATCCAGATCGGCAGACGCGGCGCGTGCGAGCAACCACGCTCGCGATCGCGGCCAATCGGCGCCGCATAGCAACGCTGGTCGTGCTCATGGTGCCGGTGATCCTCGTCTTGATCATGGGCTGGCAGCGCAGATGGATCTCAGACGACGGCTTCATCAACTTTCGGTACGTCGATCAGATTCGGCACGGCAATGGACCGGTCTTCAATGCCGGTGAGCGGGTCGAGGCGTTTACCAGCCCACTCTGGCTCGCCCTCCTCCTTTGCGTGGATCTCGCCCTCCCATTGCGCCTCGAATGGATCGCCGTCGCGTCGGGTCTGGCACTGACTGCGGTCGGCTTCGTGTTCGCGGCAGCGGGTGCAACTCGGCTCTGGCACCACGTCGGGGGCGACGGTCCCACGGTCCCGGTGGGATTGCTCGTCTTCGCCGCCCTGCCGCCGGTTTGGGACTTCGCCACTTCTGGTCTCGACGGCGCTTTGGGAGTGGCTTGGCTGGGGACGTCGTGGTGGGCGTTGTGTCGGCGTATCTACTCGGGGGCCCCCCGACACGAGCCGAGCGCGACCACGCCGGCCGGAACGTGCGTGCTCATCGGCCTCGGCCCGCTCGTGCGCCCCGACCTCGTCATCATGACCGTCGCATTCCTGGCCGTCTTGGTCGTCTCCGAGACGTCGTGGCGCGCCCGGGGTCGAGTCGTCGCATGGGCGCTCGCGCTGCCCCTGGCATATGAGGCCTTCCGCATGGCGTACTACGCCGCGATCGTGCCCAACACGGCGCTCGCCAAGGAGGCAGGAGCGAGCGACTGGGCGCGGGGGTGGCGCTACCTGCTCGACACGGTCCAGCCGTATCACCTGTGGATCCCACTGGTGCTCTTGGTGCTTCTCGGGCTCATCCCGCTTCTCCGATCGGCCCGCGCCCGAGGGTCACGGCTCCAGGTCATAGCCATTGCTGCGCCAGTCGCAGCCGGGCTCGCGCACACCGCATATGTGGTTCGTGTGGGTGGTGACTTCATGCACGGGCGAATGCTGCTCCCCTCGCTGTTCTGCCTGCTCCTACCGGTCGACGTCGTCGTCATCCGCAGCTGGCGATGGGCGCCCGCTCTGCTGCTCATGCCGTGGGTGCTGCTGTCGGCTTTTGAGCTCCGACCCCAGTCCGACGGCTTCTACGTCACAGGCATCAGCGACGAGCGCAGCTGGTACGCACAACACTCAGGTCAAAGCAACCCTGTCACCATCGACGACTATTACCAAGCCTCCAACCTTTCCTGGGCACGAGCAGGACGCGACACGCGCGTCGTCGCAGATGGCGATGAACGCGGCCTTCTGCTCAACGGCTTGGAGCCTTCAGCCCACCCGCTGACGCTGAGCGATCAATTCGTGGACACGCCCATCGTTTCAGTTGTGCCTAGCGTGGGGATGTACTCGTATGCGGCGGGCCCAGACGTGTTCGTGGTCGATTTGCTCGGGCTCTCTACCGCAGTCGGCTCGCGGTTTCAATCGGTCCCACCCCCTCCCGACTGGCCGCGCGATGGCGTAGCCGGTCACGACAAGCCGCACAGAGCCGCGTGGGCTGTCGCACGGTACGCACCTCCTGCTGCCACTGAGACACTCGAGGTGCGCGATGCGCGTCGCAGCTTGGACTGCGCAGTGGTCCCCGAACTTCTCGACGCCGTGGCCGGGGGATTCGGTCCGGGCCGTGCCTGGCGGAACTTCTGGGACTCCTTTACCCTTACGAGGTTCCGGCTCCCCGAGTCGCCCAAGGAAGCGGTTCGCGAGCTCTGTGGGTGAGGGTCCAGCGCGTCAGCTTCGGTTGCGCACGAGCGCGCCGGGCCGGGCGCCGGTGTCGTGTCCGTTGCGCATGACGACCTCGCCGCTCACGACCGTCGCGTCGTAACCATCGGCCCGCTGGAGTAGGCGTCGGGCACCGGCCGGCAGGTCGTAGTGCATCTCGGGCCGGTGCAGGACGAGACGGTCCAGGTCGATCACGTTGAGGTCCGCCTTCTTGCCCGGCGTGATCTCGCCCCGATCACCGAGCCCGTACAGGGCAGCGGTATCACTCGTCATCTTGCGCACCACCAGCTCGAGCGGGAGCCGCTCGCCCCGACTGCGATCGCGGACCCAGTGCGTGAGCATGTAGGTCTCGATGCTCGCGTCGCAGATGGCGCCGACGTGTGCGCCGCCGTCGCCGAGGCCGAGCGCGGTCGCGGGATTCTCGACCATCTCGCGGATCGGGTCGTGGGTGAACCGGCTGTAACCGAGCAGTGGCCGCAACAGCAGCTCGCGGCCGTCGTGCGCCAGGAGCAGGTCGTAGAACAGGTCCGTCGGGTCGCGGCCTTCGCGTTCGGCACGCGCGGCGATGCTCTCGTTCGGCGGCGGCTCGTAGTCGGGCGGCTCGCCCATCGCAAAGATCCGGTCGAAGCCGAGGCCGATGAACGCCATGACGTCGTCATGCTGCGGCGCTTCCGACAGGATCGCCTCGCGCACCGCCGGGTCACGAAGACGCGCCACCTTCTCGTCGAGCGGCAGCGGATCGATCGCCTGGTAGCTCGGCCGGTCGCGCAGCGGATGGAACGTCTGGAGCCCGAGGAGCAACCCGAGCGGACGGCCCGCGACCTGGGGCCGGATGGGGACGCCCTTGTCGTGGACCTCGAGCGCGAGGTCGAGCATGCGCTTCCATTGATCGGGATCCTGGTCGTGCTGGATCAGCGCGAACGTCACGGGACGCTCGATCTCCGCCGCCAAGCGCCGCATCCAGTCCATCTCACGGTCGGCGGCCGCGAGGTCCTCCCCGAGCACGCCCGCGGGGGCAAGCTCGAACACACCCGCGTCGACGTCGGCGAGGGCTCGGCCCAGCGCGAAGAGCTCGTCCTCGGCCGCGAACGTCCCCGGGACGGGTTCGCCGTCGATGGCGCGATGAGCGATCGTGCGCGACGTCGACACACCAAGCGCGCCGGCTTCGATCGCTTCCCGCACGATGACTGCCATAGCGGCCGAGTCGGCGGATGTGGCGGGCTCGTTGCGCGCGCCGCGCTCCCCCATGACGTATGCGCGCACCGCGCCGTGCGGCACCTGCGTCCCGACGTCGAGTGCCAGCGGCTGCGCTTCGAGGAAGTCGAGGAACTGAGGGAACGACTCCCAGCCCCAGCGGATACCGGCAGAGAGCGCGGCGCCGGGGATGTCCTCGACGCCTTCCATGAGCCCGATGAGCCAGTCGTGCTTGTCGGGTCGCGCCGGCGCGAAGCCGACGCCGCAATTGCCCATCACGACAGTGGTGACGCCGTGCCACGACGACGGCGTGAGCAGGGGGTCCCACGTGACCTGCCCGTCGTAGTGGGTGTGTACGTCGACGAAACCGGGGGTGACGAGCTTGCCCGTGGCGTCGATCACCTCGGCTGCGTCGCCGTCGATATGGCCGATCTCGCTGACGCGCCCACCGTCCACGGCGACGTCGCCCTCGAATGCCGCCGCGCCCGTGCCGTCGACGACCGTGCCGCCTCGGACGATCAGGTCGTGCATGCCGCCCCTTCCCTGGCCGAGTCTGGACTATCTTGCCCCAAGACGAGAACGTGTTCCAGTTTTCGCCGGCCGCCCCGGAGGTCCCCGCCATGCCCACCATGACCCTGGAGGACGTGAACCTCGCCGACCCCGGCAATTTCGTCGCCGCCGTGCCTCACGACATGTTCGAGGTGTTGCGCCGCGAAGCGCCGGTGTGGTTCCACCCCGGCACCGACGAGGTCGAAGGCTTCTGGTGCATCGTGAAGTACGCGGACCTGGTCGAGCTGAGCCGCGACTACGGCCACGCGTCGTCGGAGCTCGGCGGCATCACGCTGCACGACGCGAGCGCCGAGGACCTCGAGCTGCAGCGGCAGATGATGCTGATGATGGATCCCCCGAAGCACACGAAGCTGCGGCTGCTCGTCAACAAGGGCTTCACGCCCCGCATGATCAGCCGGCTCGAGGAGCACATCCGGGACGTCACGAAGTCGATCGTCGACGGGGTCGCGGCGCGAGGTGAGTGTGACTTCGTGGTCGAGGTCGCGGCCGAGCTGCCCCTGCAGGTGATCGTAGAGATGATGGGTGTGCCCGACGAGGACCGGCACAAGATCTTCGAGTGGAGCAACCGCCTCATCGGATCGGAAGATCCCGAATACAACGTCTCGCGCGAGGAGGCGATCGGCGCCGCGACCGAGATGTTCATGTACTCAACCGAGCTGGCGGCTGCGAAGCGCGCCGATCCCGGCGACGACATCATCAGCACCCTGCTGCAGGCCGAAGTCGAAGGCAACCGCCTGACCGACACGGAATTCAACTTATTCTTCCAGCTGCTGTCGGTGGCCGGGAACGAGACGACCCGCAACCTCATCTCCAACGGGATGCAGTTCCTGTTCGAGCATCCGGACCAGCGGGCCAAGCTCGCCGCCGACCGCTCACTGCTCCCGGGCGCGATCGACGAGATGCTTCGCTACGCGTCGCCGGTCATGTACATGCGCCGGACCGCACCGGAGGACTTCGAGCTGCGCGGGCAGAAGATCCGCGCCGGCGACAAGATCGCACTCTGGTACATCTCCGCGAACCGTGACGAGGACGTGTTCGACGACCCGCACCGGTTCGACATCACTCGATCCCCCAACGAGTACGTGGCGTTCGGCGGCGGCGGCCCGCACTTCTGTCTCGGCGCCAACCTGGCCAAGCTCGAGATCCGCGTGATGTTCGAGGAGCTGCTGGACCGCCTCCCCGACATCGAGCCCGCCGGCGACGTCCAGCGCCTCCGCTCCAACTTCATCAACGGCATCAAGCACATGCTGGTGAG
>JBKOWY010000201.1:0-3979 GCA_046724655.1 Actinomycetota bacterium | reverse complement strand
GTTCGAGGCATTCAGGTCGCGAACCAAGGTGGGGAGAGCAACGTTCACGATCGTCGTGTCGAGGTTGATCGCGAGCACCGCCAAGCACAGCGTGAGGAGAACCGTGATCCGGCGGTGCTTCGGGGACGGGGGACGGGCCATCGGTACTCCCTTCGGGCCCGTGCACGGCACGAAGTCATCGGTGCCCACGAGCTCGAGCCGATCGATCAACCGCAACGTGAGCACGTCCCCGTCGTGACGTCTTGAACGAACCGACCGCCGATCGCGAATCTTGCTCGCCGCCACCTCTGCCCACAGCCCGCGGGAGATCGTCCTCGCAGACACCGCGCTGCTAGCTGCGAAGAAAAGGAGACAGTGGCGCAGCTCTACGGCACCCGGAGCGGATATGGAACAGATCACTGGCGGCGTCGCGGCATGGTCGATCGTGGACGGGATCGCCACCCTGTGGTTCAACGGCGACCTCCCCTCCCCGGCCCAACCCGGCGACGACCCCGAGGAAACACCCAGGTGGTCATCCCACCTCCGCCGCGGGCTGGCCGTGACAGATGGCACGTGAGTCGTTTTGTTCAAGAAGTGGCGAGGCGTCGAGCGCATGATCACTTGCCAGTGAGACGAGCATCTACGCATGCCTCTGCGACGAAGAGAAACACGAGCGCGATACGTCAACGTCGAGTCCGTCGATGAGTGCGTAGGAGGAGCGCGAAGTGGCGACCGACACACCGTCGCTCCAAGGCTGGAGCAACACCCGGGGTACCGAGGCCGAGTGGACCCCGTGGGGCGACGACGGCAATGCCCGGGCCGAGCTGCTCGGCACCGCCGACGGCTACGTCCTCGCGTCGGTGGACGCCCATGCTGGTTACCGAGGTACACCCCACCAGCACGCCCACGCCGAGTTCCTCTTCGTCGTCAACGGAACAATCCGCAGGCAAGGCGAGACGCTGACGACCGGTGACGGCTACGCCGCTGGCGTGGGGTCTACCCACGACGCCTTCGAGACCCTCGCGCTGTCGACCTACCCGAGCATCTTCCGTCTCTGAACCCGTTTCACCCAAAGGACATTGCAACTCGAGGGTTGGAAGGGAGCCGGTTATGGCCACGAGCAAGACGGGCGATGGCGCCCGAACGGATGGCCCGGGCAGCTATGCATCGGTCAACCGCGTCGAGATGTATTACGAGATCCACGGCGAGGGTCGACCGATGGTGCTGCTTCACGGCGCCCTCGGCACGATCGAGAGCTGCTTCGCGGCCCTGCTGCCGGCGCTGGCGGCCACACGCCGCGTCATCGCCGTGGAGCTCCAGGGCCATGGCCACACCGCCGACATCGAAAGGCCGCTTTCCTTCGAGCACATGGCCGAGGACGTCTACGCGCTGCTTGGCGCGTTGGGGCTGGGTCCCCTCGACTTGGTCGGATACAGCATGGGCGGCGGGGTCGCGCTGCAGCTCGCGATACGCCATCCCGAGGCCGTCGGGCGCATCGTGTTCGCAGGTGGTACGAGCTACCGCCGGGACGGTCTATACCCCGAGATGCTCGGAGACACGAGCTCCGCTGCCGACGAACTCGACGGCTCGGTCTGGCACCGGTCGTACATCAAGGCAGCGCCGGATCCGAACGCGTGGTCGGCGCTGGTGAGGAAAGTGTCGGATCTGGACCGCACGTTCGAGGGCTGGTCACCGGACGCGATCCGGGCGCTTCGACCGCCCATCCTGCTCGTCATCGGCGACTCCGACATTGTCCGGCCTGAGCACACGATGGAGATGTTCCGGCTCCTGGGCGGCGGGGTCATCGGCGACATCGTGGGCCTGCCGGCCTCGCAGCTTGCCGTGCTCCCCGGCACGTCCCACGTCGGCGTGCTCGATCGCGTCGAGTGGCTGCGATCGATGACTGCGGAGTTCCTCGACTCGAGACCCTGAAAGGAGAACGCATGCGAAGGATCGTTGCATCGGAGTTCGTGTCGCTTGACGGGGTGATGCAGGACCCAGGAGGCGTGGGCGAGTTCGAGCACGGTGGGTGGACCGCACCGTACTGGAGCGACGAGCTGGCGTCGTACAAGCACGACGAGCGGTTCTCGAGCGACGGGCTGGTACTCGGACGGGTCACCTATGAGGGGTTCGCGGCGGCATGGCCATCGATGACCGAGGAAGGCGCCTACGCCGAGCGGATGAACACCTTCCCGAAGTAAATCCTCTCCCGCACGCTCACCGACCCCAATTGGAACAACTCGCACCTGCTGTCGGGCGATCTCGAAAAGGAAGTCCGCACGATCAAGCAGCAACCCGGTCGGGACCTCCTCATCTTCGGCAGCGGCGCCCTGGTGCGGTCTCTGGCGCCGCTCGACCTGATCGATGAGTACCGCCTCCAGACCTATCCCGTCGTGATCGGCAGCGGGACGCGTCTGTTCGGCCCCGACGACGAGCCGAAGCCTCTCACGCTCGTCGACGCCGAGCCGCTGGGCTCCGGCGTCGTGATCCTGACCTACGCAACAAGCCCACCGCAGCAGTGAGCAAGCCCACGACCGAGACACCCGACGGCAGATCACCAATGCTGGTTGTCGATGTGCTCGACTCTCAGATGTCCTACGTGGTCGAGGGCCACCGGCAGCCCCTTCATCGTTCTGCACGGCAGCCCCACCTTGTCGCGCCTGTAGTGCCGCGTCCTCCCGCAGGTCGAAGGGCTGGAACGCCGCCTGGCCTCGACCTGATCGGAATGGAGACCGCAGGCAGGTCCCGACGCTCCATCACCGCCCGCGCCGAGGCCGAACGGCGGGTCCTGACAGCGCCGACTCATCGGCAATTGCTCAGCCGCCCTGCGCCCGATTTGGATTGCTTTGCCGAGAACCCGAGGAATCAAAACGCGAAAGGAGATACAGCATGACCACCGAGAATGCCGCAAACGAGCCGCGGCTCGCGGAGGCGACCGAGCACCAGCGCTTGCCCGAACACGAGGTCCTGAACTCGCTCGTCGGCAAGTGGATAACTGTCGGAGAGACCATCCAGGCCGATGGCACACCAGCACTCGCCATCAGCGCGAGTGACGTCTACGAGTGGGTCGCGGGCGGATACTTCGTACTACACACCGCATATGGCCGAATAGGCGACTCGAACGTCGGTGGGATCGAGATCATCGGCTACGACGCCGACGCCAAGAAGTACCTGACGTACTTCTTCGACTCGCAAGGCAACATCACCACCGAGGATCTGACCTATGACGACGGGACCTGGACGTGGAGCGGACCCCACACCCGCGCAACCGGTGTGCTCAGCGACGACGGTAAATCCATGCCCACCCTTCATGAGTGGTCAGAGGACGGCGTGACCTGGCGTCCATCGATGGACGTGACGCTGTGGAAAGTGGTCTAGCGAGCGGCGGCGGGAGTCCCGGAGCCGGCGATCGGGACCACTAGAACGCCAATCGGCACCGTCTGCTCTGGTTGCGTCGCACGAGTCGGCGCCTGACCCGAGTCCACGCCACGATCATCCGCTGGACTACACGCGGGCGCGATCTTTCAAAACGCACTCGGCGACGTCGTCCACAGCCGCATCCAGCCGCGCCACCCCCACACCAACGGCAAAGTCGAACGCTTCAACCGCACGCTCCTCGACGAATGAGCATACGTGCGCGTCTATCGCTCCAACACCGAGCGCAAGCGATGGCTCCATCTCTACAATCACCATCGCTCCCAAACCTCTCTCGCAGGCAAGGCACACGTCGCGAACATGATGCAATTCGACACCGGAGCGTCGTGCCGTTGCCGTGACGTCCTCGCTCGGAACCGCTTCGGACAGCATCACGTCGACAAGTTCCGGCGTCAGCGCCGGGCATCGGTTGTGGACACACGTCCACATCATCGCGGCGGAGCGAATGGTCGTATGCCCGCTCAGCCACCAGTGCTCTCTTGCGGCCAGCAGGGGTGGTCGGCTCCGTAGGCGGGGGCGGCGAACAGCGCCTAACAGGGGAGACGGCGACGTGCTGACGCTCCAT
>JBKOWY010000198.1:0-9089 GCA_046724655.1 Actinomycetota bacterium | reverse complement strand
AAGCCGAACTCCGTTGCGACCTCGGTGACCGTGTGGTCAGCCGGCGTCGACACCTGAAGCTTGTGGTGAGCGCGCTCGAGCGCACAGTGGATGAAGTACGCCCTCGGGCTCGTCCCGAGGACGTCGCGGAACGCGTACTCGAGAGTGCGCCGGCCCACGCCGAGCGCCTGACAGATTTCCGTCACGGTCGTGCGATACTCCTGCCGGCGCTCGACATACATCGCCGCAAGCTCGACGAGCCCCTGCTGTCGACGCCGGGCGAGCTCGTGACTGAACTCGTCGGTCTCGTCGTGCACGTGCCCTGCCCGCTCCCGTTCTGCCGAAGTCTGGGCCCGTGCCGCCCCCGCGTCCGCATTGCGGCCAATGCGGATTCTGCGCCCCCGGGGCCGGTACCGGGGGGTTTCCGGCCGAACCGGGCGGTCGGTTGGAGCGCTTCCCACGTTGACTGTCCGCGAACGCGAAGGCGACACAGACCTTCGATTGTCGCGTCAACGGTTATACGCGGGTCGTGGCGAAGAGGCGTCCCCCTGCGGGGTGATGTCGCTGTGGTACCAGGGGCGTGTCATCAGCGCGGTCAGTGCGTGTCGTCCTGGTCGGCTCTGTGTTGCCGCCGCTACCGTGGTCGTCGAGGCGGGGAAGGGACAGGACGAACGGCAACGAACGTCGCATCGAGTCTCCGCAGGCCGAGGGCCGCGACGAGGCTGGTCGGACTCGGTCTGGTCGTCGGTGGTATCTACGCGCTCGGCGCGGAGCTGCCCTTCTGGTTCCTTCGCGCTCCCGCCGCCGGCGTCGCGTTCTTCCCGTCGGCGGGCGTCACGCTCGCCGCGTTCGTGCTCACCGAGCGCCGGCATTGGCCGGTCTTGATCGCGGTCGTCGCGAGCGCCGAAATAGCCGTCGACCTGCAGCACGGCCAGGCGGTCGGGATGGCCTTCGGCTTTGCGCTCGCGAACGTGGCCGAGCCCATGCTCGGCGCCACACTCCTCCGGCGCACCTACCGGCGCGACGCGTCGCCGCTCGGCGCGCTTGCCCTCTTCGTGGTGACCGCCGTCGTGATCGGTCCGCTACTGGGCGGAGCGATTGGCGGAGCCGTCGCCGCGCTGTACGGGACAGACACGCCGGCGGCCTGGGTGGCCACGAAGTGGTGGATCGGCGACGCCCTCGGCGTGCTCGTCGTCGCCACGCCCGTGCTGGCGTGGGCCGAACGGCTTCGCCACCACGTCGATCCTCCGACGTCAGTCGGGGAGACGGCCGCGTTGACGGTCCTCGCCTCCACGATCACGCTCGTGCTGGTTCTCGTCTCGAACGAGCCTCTGGTTTACGCCGTGCTGCCGCTCCTGATCTGGGCTGCGTTGCGCGGCGGGGTCACGCTCGTTGCGACGGCGGGGCTGGGGATGGCGTTCGTGGTCAACTGGGCGGCGGTCAGCGGTTACGCCCATCCGTCGTTCGTCGCTTCCGGCAGCCCGGATGACACGCTGCTCCTGGTGCAGCTGTTCATCGCGGTGACACTGTTATCCGCGTTGACGCTTGCAGCAAACGTGGCGGAGCGAGTGCGAGCGCAACGGGCACAGCGTGCGAGCGAAGCAGCAAGCCTCCAAGCTCGTCTGCACGCCCTCGACGCCACTGCAAGCGAGCGTCGACACATCGCCTCCGAAGTTCACGACATCGTCGGTCACGCGCTGAACGTCGTACTCCTGCAAGCAGGTGGTGCCCGTCGCGTCCTCGTCGACCAGCCAGAGCGCGCTCGTGAGTTGATCGAATCGATCGAGACCACAGGGCGCGACGCGTTCAAAGACCTCGACGCCGCGCTCGGTTTGGTCGACAGCTCACCAGGCATCACGAACGGCCGGGGATTGTCCGACGTGGAGGAGCTCACAAGCGTCATCACCAGTGCGGGAGTTCCTGTCGACCTCACCCTCGAAGGTGATCCCCGACCGCTTCCTCGATTGATCGATTGGTCGGCGTTCCGCATCGTCCAGGAGGCGCTGACCAACGTCCTCAAGCACGCTGGTGCTTCGCGTGCTCGCGTCACGATCTTTTATGAGGCGGATGCCCTGCGCGTCGAAGTGGTCGACGACGGACGAGTGCTTCCGAACACTGACGGATCTCGGACCCGGAAGAACTCGGACCATCGGGGGCAGGGCCTCATCAGTATGCGCGAGCGGGTCGCCGTGTTGGGCGGCGACATCGATACGGGGCAAGGGTCGAACGGTGGGTTCGTCGTTCGCGTTCGCATCCCGACCGTGCGAGGATCGCCGTGAGCGACGCCGCCATTCGAGTGCTGATCGTGGACGACGACATGCTGACGCGCGTTGGCCTACGGACGATCCTCGACGCAGAACCAGACGTCGAGGTTGTCGCCGAAGCCGCCGACGGTCATGACGCGCTCGAGCTCGTGGAGGAGATCACTCCCGACATCGTGCTCATGGACGTCAGGATGCGGCCGATGGATGGTGTCGAAGCGACACAACGCATTACGGCAAGCCGCGACGGTGGCGATGAGGACCGGCCCCGGGTGATCGTCCTCACGACCTTCGACCACGACGAGTACGTGTTCGGCGCGCTCCGGGCCGGTGCCAGTGGCTTCCTCTTGAAGCGCATCCGGGCCGAAGAGCTCGTCGAGGCAGTCCGTGTCGTCGCCGACGGCGAGGCACTACTGACACCCGAGGTGACGCGACGGCTCGTCGCCGATTTCACGAGTCGCACCGACATGTCCACCGGCGCTGGTGAGGACGTTGACCGGCTCACACCGCGGGAGCGCGAGGTGCTGGTGCTCATCGCGTGTGGGCTCTCGAACCGCGACATAGCGAGCTGGTTGACCGTGAGCCTCGAGACCGTCAAGACACACGTCAAGCGCATCTTCACCAAGCTCGGCGTGCGTGACAGGGCGCAAGCCGTAGTCGCTGCATACGAAGCGCGCCTCATCGTCCCCGGTGGCGAGCCGGTCACACCGCCGCGGTTGACGGCCTAGACGCCGGGCGCGCTTCCCGTTCGCGCCGCACCTCGGCCGAGGAACTCGATCAGCAGCAACCCGACGAGTACGAGGGCGGCGATCACGATGACGGCGACCGGCCCCGGGTGACTGAGCACGACCAAGATCAGGACGCCGAGGCCGACGACCGCGACGCGCAGCGCGACGCGATAGGTGCCGACAAACCGGCCGACGGCGGTGACCTCGGCGTCTCCCTTGCCGCGGACGAGCCCGAGCACGCCCTCGCGGATGCGGGTCGCGAGCCGGCCGGGACCGGCCAGCCAGGCGCCCACCGCGACTGCCAGTCCGATCGCGAAGATCGTACGGAGGGAGAGGCGGAGGAACTCGAGGACCTGGTCGAAGGCGGCGGCGTTCGCGTCTTTGCTTCTCCCCGCTCTCTCGATCGCGTCGAGGTACCTGCCGCGTGCCAGGTTGAAGACGATGAGCACGAGCGCCATCCCGAAGGCCAGACCGAGCGCCGACCGCAGCACCGTGCGGCGTCGGTTGGGTGAAAGCGCGATCGCCGCGGCGAATGCGAGCAAGGCGAGGATCGGTAGGGCATAAGTCACCCGCTTGAGGAGGCGGACGCCCGACTGGGCTTTCGTGAGCTGCTCGGATTCGAACAACACGAACTGCTGCGGAAGCTTGTCCTCGACCCTCTCGAAGATCGTGACTCCTCTGTCTCCGAGCCGCTGCTTCACCCGGCTGGTGAGTTCCCCGACATTGATGACCACTTTTCCGTCGCGGGTCTCGACCGTCTCGGTGCCTTCCCCTTCCAGTACCGCGATGACCCGCGAATGAGCACGACGATTGGCGTTCTCCCACAGTCTCTGGAACCGCTCGGACTGCGTAATGCGCAGCGTCGCCTCGCGCACGAACGTCTCGAACCCGGACGCAATGGACGGCGCGACTGACTCGGCTCGCGGAAACGCGGCCTTGATCTCGCCCTCGATGTCGACACTCGACACGAGTCTCTTCGACACCCGGTCGGAGACGGCCTTCTGGATCGCCGGGTCCTTGGCGAGCGGCCCGACGGTATCGACGTACTGGTCGGTGTCGAGCATCGTGTTGCGCGCCCACAAGCCGATGACCGAGATCGGCGCGAGAACGCAACCGATTACGACGAGCACGGCGACGAGGATGCGTCGCCAGCGCGGCGCTCGGGCTTGCGACAGCTGATCCACCGTTGTGCTTTCGGGCGTACCCTTGTCATTGGACATGGCGCGGACAATAGCCCTGCGCACGGCTCCGGGCTCGCTGATGTGACTCGCGCGCATGCGTATTCCGGATAGACGTCGCCAGAGTTGTCGCATACAAGCAGGCGGATGCCCCGAGCACCGTCGTGAGTCGCGTCACGAATCGACTTGGTGCCGCGCGCGATCGCATCAATGCGACTCGCGAACGGATCGAAGCAGCGCGGCCGCGATCGAAGCTCCTGGACTCACTCTTCGGCGTGGCGGAGCACGACGTCGTCACGGGGGGAGGGGTTCTCGCCGGCGCGGTCGCCTTCCGGGCGTTCATGTTCCTCGTGCCGTACGTGTTCGTGCTGGTCGCGTTCTTGGGCTTCGCGGCCGGACAGTCGAATCGACCTCCGACGGAGGTCGCCGCGGACTTCGGAGCGGCCGGGCTCGTAGCGAGTGGCGTGCGGAACCTCGCTGAGGAATCGTTCTCGACGCGACTGATCGCGTTGGTCGGAGGCGTGGTCGCGGTGTTCTTCGCCGCCAAGGCTGCGGTCAAGACGCTTCAGACCGTGCACGGCCTCATCTGGGGAGTGGCGCCCTTCAAGCGGGCGCGGCCTATGCGCCAAGCGTTGGGGTTCATCGTTGTCGTCACCGGCGCCGTGGTCCTCGCCCGGCTCATCGCCGGCCTCCACGCCTCGGTCGCCGGCATCGTGCTCGTGCCGCTGTTCATCGGCATTCCCACGGCAGCGTGGTTACTGGTGTCGCTCCGGGCGTTGCCCCATGCCGACGGCGCGACGTGGCACGACCTACTGCCCGGGGCGATCGTCGTTGGGGTCGGCGTCGAGGTCCTGCACTTCATCACGGTTGTCTGGATCGGTCGCCAGATCGAGGCGAAGTCCGAGACCTACGGACTGTTGAGCACTGCGCTCGCGTTGTTGTTGTGGGCCTTTGTGGTCGGACGCATTCTTGTCCTGTCCGCGGTCGTGAACGCGTCGCGCTGGTACCTAACGCACCCGCAGCGTGGCATCGCGGCGGACGGCGACAACGGCACTTTCTCCGCTCTTCCCAAAGACCACTAGCGAAGGGACAAACGTGCTGCTGGCAGCCGAGTGGAACTTCGGCGATGTGCTCCTACTCTCCCTATTCCTATTCTTCTGGGTCGTCTTCATCTGGATGTTCATCGTGGTGTTCGCTGACATCCTGTCCCGCCACGATCTTTCCGGTTGGGTGAAGGCGGTATGGATCATCTTCATCGTCTTCTTACCGTTCCTGGGTGTCCTCGTGTACGTGATCGCGCGGCCTCCGGGACCAATCGGCCGGGGCGGCGCGGCGGCCTCGCCCCCGGTCTAGGGGGTCAAGGTCGAGAGCCCCGTTGCGAGGGCAAAACCGAGAACCGCGGCCAGGCCGGCCACGCGGCCAGAGGTTTCCCTCGCTTCGGGGATCATCGAGTCGATGAGCATCACGAGCAACGCGCCCGCCGCGAAGCCGTTGACGGCACCCTTGAACCCACCTGAGGAGGTGTCCGCGAGTGCGTAGCCCGCCGCGGTCGCCAGAGCGCACAGCAGCGCCACGCCGGTCCACAGCCGAGCGATCTGACCGCGGCTGTGTCCCGCGGCGCGCAGGCCGCTTGCCGATCCGATTGCCTCGGGGAGGTTCGACACGTAGATCGCCACCAACAGACCGATGCTCACGCCTTCGCCCGCCGCGAGACCGATTCCGAGCACGAGCTGCTCCGGGATGCCGTCGAGAAAGGCGCCGAGGGCGAGCGCGGTGCCGGCCTCGCCTTCGGCTCCTCGGGCTCCCGCTCTCCCTGCGGGCGCCCTCTGTTCGATGAGGAGGTACCCGACGAAGTAGGTGACAGCACCGACCGCGAGCCCGAGCGCGACCGGTGTCGCGCCACTGGCCCGTATGCCTTCCGCGGCAAGCTCGAAGCTGACGGCGCTGATGAGTGCGCCGGCGCCGAACGCGAGCACCAAACCGATCAATTGACGCGGCCACGTTCGCGCGACACCGAGCAGCGCGCCGAGCACGAGTGACGACGCGGCCACGGCCCCCCAGCCGAGCGCGGCCCCCATGGCTCAGTGGGACCCACGGCTGGTGATCATCGGGGCGGATGTTACGTATCCGAAGCGCGGAAGCGGCAGGTGGGTAACTTCCCCCAGTGTTCAGCTACCTCGCGTTCATCCAGGCGGCGATCCAGATCAATCAAGCCGACCCGTGATCTGGGTAGCGCCGACGCGGCGCCTCACCGAATCGAGCGAGTGCATCCGCAGTGTCTAAGGTCGATGCATGGCCGAGAACGTGGCGCAGAAGCTCATCGGCGCGCATCTCGTCCGGGGTGAGATGACGCCGGGAGCGGAGATCGGCATCCGGGTCGACCAGACGCTGACGCAGGACGCGACCGGCACGATCGTGATGCTCGAACTGGAGGCCATGGACCTCGACCGCGCGCACACCGAGGTGTCGGCGCAGTACGTCGACCACAACGTCCTCCAAACCGATTTCCGCAACGCCGACGACCACCTCTTCCTGCAGAGCGCGTGCCGGCGGTTCGGCTTGTGGTTCAGCAAGCCGGGCAACGGTGTGAGCCACCCCGTGCACATGCAGCGTTTCGGCGCGCCGGGAAGCACGATGCTCGGGTCGGACAGCCATACCTGCGCCGCCGGATCACTCGGCATGCTGGCCATCGGCGCCGGCGGCCTTGAAGTCGCCCTCGCGATCGCCGGGGAGCCCTTCTACCTCGCGATGCCCGAGATCTGGGGCGTCCGGCTCGTCGGCGAGCTTCCCGAGTGGGTGAGCGCCAAGGACGTCATCCTCGAGATGTTGCGTCGCCACGACGTGGACGGCGGCTTCGGCAGGATCATCGAGTACCACGGGCCCGGTCTCGAGCAGCTGTCGGCCATGGACCGCCACGTCATCGCGAACATGGGCGCCGAGCTCGGCGCGACCACGACGGTGTTCCCGTCCGACGACGAGGTCCGACGCTTTCTCGCCTCCGAGGGTCGCGAGCACGATTGGCAGGAGTTGCGTGCCGACCCTGGCGCGACGTACGAGCACGAGGAGGAGGTCGACCTCTCGACGCTCGAACCGCTCATCGCCTGCCCGTCGAGTCCCGGGAACGTCTTGCCAGTGCGCGAAGTGGCGGGGCGCGACGTGTACCAGGTCGTCATCGGGTCGTCGGCGAACCCGGGACTCCGCGACTTCGCCGTGCCGGCCATGATGGTCAAAGGTCGGCAGACGCACGAACGTGTGTCGTTCGACGTCAACCCGACGTCGCGGCAGACGCTGGAAGCGCTGGCCGGTGAAGGCTGGCTCCTCGATCTCATCGCCGGCGGTGCTCGCCTCCACCAAGCCGGTTGCAACGGCTGCATCGGCATGGGCCAGGCTCCCGCGACCGGCCGGGCCAGTCTGCGCACGTTCCCGCGCAACTTCCCCGGCCGCTCCGGCACCAAGGAGGATCTCGTCTACCTGTGCAGCCCCGAGACCGCGACGGCCGCTGCGCTCACGGGAGTGATCACCGATCCTCGCGACCTCGACATGGCCCATCCGCGCTACGAGCCACCCGGGCGCAGCTACGTGAACACCGAGATGCTCGTACCGCCGCCGCCGGACGGGCGAGACGTCGTGCTCGAGAAGGGCCCGAACATCGTCTCGCTCCCCGAGTTCGATCCGCTTCCCGACCGCGTGTCGGGGCCGGTGCTCCTGAAGCTGGGTGACGACATCTCCACCGACGAGATCATGCCGGCCGGCGCCCGCGTGCTGCCCTACCGCAGCAACATCCCGGCGATGGCCGACTACGCGTTCGACGTTGTCGACGAGACCTACCCGGAGCGCGCGCGCCAGACCGAGCACCACTTCATCGTCGGAGGCGACAACTACGGGCAGGGCTCCAGCCGGGAGCACGCGGCCATCGTCCCCCGGTACCTCGGCCTGCGGACTGTGCTCGCCAAGAGCTTCGCCCGCATCCACTACCAGAACCTGGTGAACTTCGCGGTCCTGCCGCTCACGTTCACGGAGCCACGGAACTACGACCGGGTCGAGCAGGGCGACATGCTCTCCATCACCGAGCCGGCCGAGCAGCTCCGCCGGGGCGATCGCGTCGAAGTCGTCAACGAGAGCAGAGGCGAGACCTATTCGATGCAACACCGCCTCAGCCCCCGCCAGGTCGAGATTGTGGCGCGCGGCAGCCTCATCAGCGTGATTCGGGATCGGCAACAGATATAGAGCCCGATCTCGCCGGACGCTTGCGATGATCTTCGGCGCGATCGGGATGATCGTGTACTGCATCCTGGCCGCGTTCGCGCTCGAGCGCTTCAGCGCCGTCGCCGGTTCCGCCGTCCCCTTCGCCGCCTGGTTCGCCGTGGCTGGACTGTCGTACTTGTTCGTATTGAGGTGAGGTGAGCCTTGGCCCGGACGTCGTCTCCGCTCAGTCCACGAATCTTCTTCGAAGGGGGCGGTCGCGTCGGTTTCAACCGCGAAGGTCTCTGTGCCGTTCGGCTGCGCGACCTCGCCATACGATTCGCCTTCGGCTTCGTCGTATCGGTCCTCGCTGGACTCATGACCGTCGTCTTCGGGAACCGAATCGGTGGCCTATTCCTCGCCTTTCCCGCCATATTGCCGGCGAGCCTGACGCTCATCGAGCAGAAGGAGGGACGCCGTCAGGCCGAAGGGAACGCCGTTGGGGCAGTCATCGGTGCCATGCTCTTGGGCCGTTCGCATTGACTGCGCACCCGTTGTTCACGCAGATTCCCGCCGCGGCGGTGCAGCTGGTCGCGCTTGCTGCATGGGTCGGCGTCGCGCTCCTGTTGTACGCCGGCGCCCGCACACTGCTTCGATAAGCATGCGCGTCACTTCCCGGGGGTAGAGACACTCCGTCTGAAAAGGAGGGCGATCGTGCCGAACAAGAGACCGAGCGTGAAGAACGAGAAACAGTACGAGCG
>JBKOWY010000150.1:0-39320 GCA_046724655.1 Actinomycetota bacterium | reverse complement strand
CTTCTCGGGCTCGGGCTCGGGTTCGGCGGGCGCGGGCTCGGGCTCCTCGACGGTGGGCTCCCGGCGCAGGCCCTTCGAGTCGGCGAGCCGGCGGACGCGATCGGCTGACGGGTCGTCGATGCTCGACGAGTGGCTCTTCACGCCGATCTTGAGCTCGTTGGCGAGATCGAGCACGACGGCGTTCTCGACGCCCAGCTCTCTCGCCAGCTCGTAAACCCGAATCTTCTTCGTCGCCATAACCCTTAGGACATTCTCCCACGCAACGCTGCGACCTCTTGGTCCGTCAAGCGGGTCCGAAGAGCCCGCTCGAGCGCCCGCCTCCGCATCGCCTGCTCGAAGCACGCCACCGTGGCGGGCGAACCGCACAACCACGCCCCCCGTCCGGGGCCCGGCCCGACGTACAGCGTCCCGTCGGGCGCTCGCGCGATGCGCACGAGCTCGGCCGGCGCCGCCGTGCGGCGGCAACCGATGCACGTGCGCCGGCGCGTCGCGTCAGCTGCCGTCCTCCCCCCGTTCGGTCCCGGCCGCGTCACCAGCGTCAGCGGGGACGGCCGCAGGCGCGGTCTCGCCGGCCTCCGGCGCCGGTTCGGATGACGCGGACTCATCTGTGGAAGGCGCCGCCTCGGCGGCGTCGTCCGGCGCGGCGCCCTCGTTGGCGGGCGCGGTCTCGGCGGGCGCGGTTTCGGTGGCCTCGCCCTCGCCGGCTCCGTTGCCCCCGCCCTCCTGCACCCCGACCACGGTCGGGTCAGGCGCGGCGTACCCGGCTTCGGCAGCAGAGATGGCCTCGCCACCGCCGGCGGGCTGCCACACGAGCTCACCGTCGTCGCGCTTCACCCATTCGCCCTCGGCGTACTCGATGCCTTCGCCCGACTCCTCCTCGTGGAGCTGGGTCTCGCTCTTGATGTCGACGCGCCATCCGGTCAGACGCGCCGCGAGACGCGCGTTCTGACCCTCCTTGCCGATGGCAAGCGAGAGCTGGAAGTCGGGAACGATCACCTCGGCGGTGCCGGTCTCGGTGTGGATACGAACCTCACGCACGCGAGCCGGCGCCAAGGCCTTCATCACGAACTCCTCGGCGTCTTCGCTGTAGGGGACGATGTCGACCTTCTCGCCCCGCAGCTCGTTGACGACCATACGGACCCGCGACCCGCGCGCGCCTACGCACGCGCCGACCGGGTCGACGTTTTGGTCGTTCGACGCGACCGCGATCTTCGTGCGGTGACCGGGCTCACGCGCGATCGCCTTGATCTCGACGACGCCGTCGACGATCTCGGGTACCTCGAGCTCGAACAGCCGCTTGACGAGCCCGGGGTGCGTTCGGGACACGACGATCTGAGGTCCTTTCGCCGTACGGCGGACCTCGACGATGTACGCCTTGAGACGGGATCCGTGCTCGTAGCGCTCGTTCTGCACCTGCTCGGCCTGGGGCAGCAGCGCCTCGACGCGACCGAGGTCGAGCAGCGTGTACCGGGCATCGGTCTGCTGGATGATGCCGGTGACGATGTCGCCCTCGCGGCCGGCGTACTCCTCGTACTTCATCTCGCGCTCGGCCTCGCGGATCCGTTGGAGGATCACCTGCTTGGCCGTCTGCGCCGCGATGCGGCCGAAGTCCTCGGGCGTGTCGTCCCACTCGCGCGTGACGTTTCCCTCTTCGTCGAGCTCCTGGGCGATGACACGGATGTCGCCGGTCTCGATGTCGATCTCGACCAGCGCCTCTTCGGCCGCGTTCGGCAGGCGCTTGTACGCGGTGACGAGCGCGTTCGCCAACGCCTCCAGCATCACCTCGACGGAGATGCCCTTCTCGCGCTCGATGTTCTCGAGCGCCTCCATCATGTCTGAGTTCATCGCGCGACTTCCTTCTTCTTCGCGCGCTTCTTGGACTTGCCGGGCCGCGGCGGGGGACCGAACTCGAACACGGTGCGAGCCTGCACGATGTCGTCGTAGAGGACGCGCTCCACGCCCTGCTCGGTGTCGAGCACGAGGCCCTCGTCGTCGGAGTCGACGATGCGACCGCGAAGGCGGTCGACCGCGCCCTCCGGACCGCGCGTCTTCACGGTGACGGTCTCGCCGATGGCGCGCCGGAAGTGCTCGGGCCGGCGCAGCGGCCGCTCGAGGCCGGGGCTGCTCACCTCCAGGGCGTACGGACCGGCGAGGCCGCCCTGGGCGTCGAGGACGGGCGAGATGCGCTCCGTCGCGGTCGTGATGGTGTTGATGTCGACGCCGCCTTCACGGTCGACGCTCACGCGCAGGGTGCGGGTGCGGCCGGAGGTGCTGAGCTCGACGTCGTAGAGCTCGAGCCCGATGGCCGCCAGTACCGGCTCGATCGCCGCCGCGATGGTGTCTCGTTCCGGCACTTGCGTTCACCTCCCCGTGTCGCCGCCTTCCGGCGTCTCCTTCTCGCCGTCCCGATCAGCCCTCCGTCGCCAACCCTCCGGCCAACAAAAAACGTGGGCTTGCGCCCACGTCCCGCCTGCCAGTGGGTGGTCGTCAGTCTCGACCGAACCCCGTAAGTATAACGGGTTTGGCTCCTCCCGGACCTTGAAACGGTCGCTACAGCCCGAAGATCTCGGCCAGCTCGTGCGGGACGGGCGCCTCGAGCTGCTCGTAGGTGCAGGAGGCGGGGTCGCGGTCTTGGCGCCAGCGGAGGAACCGCGCCGTGTGCCGGAAACGGTCGCCCTGGAGGTGCTCGTAGGCGACTTCGGCGACGAGCTCGATGCGCAGCGGCTCCCAGCGCATGTCCTTCTTGGCGTTCCACCGGCTGGGCGCGCCCGGCATGCGCCCGCCCGACTCGTGCGCCTCGGCGACGGCCCACTCGCGCCAGGGATGGCCGTCGAGGGCGTTCTTGCGGTACGGCTGCAGCTCCTTGGCGAGCTTCTTGCGGAGCGGCGCCGCGAAGCTGCTGGCCACGCCGACGTGGTGCAGCGTCCCCTGGTCGTCGTAGAGGCCGAGCAGGAGCGAGCCGACGCCGTCGCCGTCCTTGTGGGTGCGGAACCCGGCCACGACGCAGTCGGCGGTGCGCTGGTGCTTGACCTTGAACCACGCGCGGTCGTTCTCCCGGTACTCCCCCGCTCCCGGCTTTGCGATCACGCCGTCGAGGCCCGCCCCCTCGAACTGCTCGAACCATTGTCCGGCGACGATGGGATCGCTGGTCACGGGCGTGATATGGATCGGCTCTTTCGCGCGGCCCAGCATGCGTTCCAGACGCTTGCGACGCTCCGAGAACGGGCGCTTGCGTAGGTCCTCGTTGTCCTCGGCGAGTAGGTCGAACGCGACGAAGCTCGAGGGTGTTTCCTCCGCGAGCTTCCTCACCCGGCTCGCGGCGGGGTGGATGCGCATCTGGAGGAGGTCGAAGTCGAGGCCGTGGTCGGTGGCGATGACGATCTCGCCGTCGACGACTGCTCGCTCGGGGAGCGCCTTCCGGAGTGACTCGACCAGCTCGGGGAAGTAGCGGTTGAACGGGCGCTCGTTGCGGCTCCCTAGCTCGATCTCGTCACCGTCGCGGAACACGATGCAGCGGAAGCCGTCCCACTTCGGCTCGTAGAGCAGGCCGTCGGCGGTCGGCAGCTCGCGCACGAGCTTCGCCAGCATCGGTGACACCGGCGGCTTGACCGGCAGCTTCATGCCCGACTCGCAAGGACAGCGGCCGTGACGTCGCTCAAAACGATCCCCTCTTCTTCCCCTGTCGCGCGATCACGACGCTCCACGACGCCGCGGGCGAGCCCGCGCGCGCCAACCGTGAGGCGCGTCGGCATGCCGAGCAGGTCGGCGTCGGCGAACTTGATGCCCGGGCTCGCGTCGCGATCGTCGAAGAGCACGTTGACGCCCGCTTCGGTGAGCTCGTCGTACAGACGGTCGGCGGCCGCGACCACGTCGGCGGCTTGGTCGCCCTTCCCGGGCAGCGACACGAGGTGCACGTCGTAGGGCGCGACCACGGCGGGCCACGCGAGGCCGAGGTCGTCGTGGTGCTCTTCGGCGATCGCGGCGACGATCCGCGTGATCCCGATCCCGTAACAGCCCATCACCATCGGGTGCTGCTCGCCGGCCTCGTCCGTGTACTTGCAGTCGAGCGCCTCCGTGTACTTCGTGCCGAGCTGGAACACCTGCCCCACCTCGATGCCACGGTCGACAGAGAGCGGCGCGCCGCAACGCGGGCACGGGTCACCGGTGAGGACCTGCGCGATGTCGGCCCACACGTCCACGTGGAAGTCGCGGTCGAGCACTGCTCGCCGGACGTGGTAGTCGGGCTCGTTGGCGCCAGTAACCCATTCCGGCTTCGTCCGCACCCAGCGGTCCGCCACGACCAGCGCGGCGCCGGGGAAGTGCGGGCCGATGTAGCCCTTGGGGATCCCGGGATGCCGCTCGAAGTCATTGTCGTCGAACAGCCGCATCGTTCGTGGCGCCAACGCCTTGGCGAGCGCGTACGGGTTCACTTCGCGATCGCCGGGAACGAGCGCGAGTCCGAACTGGCCGTCGACGTCGAACGCGATCGCCTTGAGCATCTCGTCGTGACGAACGCCGAGCTCCTCGGCCACGCCCGCGATGCCGGGGAGATTCGGCGTGTGCACCTTCTCCATCGCCGCAACGTCGGCCGGTTCTGAGTCCGAGTCCGGCGGCGCGCCGCGCGTCGTGACCTGCGTGTTGGCGGCGTAGTCGCAGTTCTTGCACCACACGAACTCGTCCTCACCCACGGCGGCGACGGCCATGAACTCGTGGTTCACGTCGCCGCCCATCTGGCCCGCCTCTCCTTCAACAGGCCGGAACGTCAGGCCGCATCGAGTGAACACACGCGTGTACGCGTCGAACATCTGCAGGTAGCTGCGCTTCAGACCCTCTTCGTCGGCGTCGAACGAGTACGCGTCCTTCATGAGGAACTCGCGCCCGCGGAGGATGCCAAACCGGGGTCGGAGCTCGTCGCGGTACTTCCAGTTGATCTGGTACAGGTTCACCGGCAGGTCGCGGTAGCTCGAGTACTCGCCGGCGACGGTCGCGGTGATGACCTCCTCGGCCGTCGGGGAGAGGCAGAATTCCGTCTCCTTGCGGTCCTTGAGACGGAACAGCTCGGGCCCGTAGGTGGCGTTGCGGCCGCTGCGCTCCCAGAGCTCGAGGGGTTGCAGGATCGGCAGCCACAGCTCCTGCGCGCCGGCGGTGTCCATCTCTTCCCGGACGATCTGGGCCACCTTGCGTACCACCCGGTACCCGAGGGGCAACCAGGAGTAGATGCCGCTGGCGACGCGCCGGAGGTAGCCACCCCGCACGAGCAGCCGGTGGCTGTCGACCTCGGCGTCGGCGGGGTCGTCCCGTAGGGTGCGCAGGAACAGCTGCGACATCCTCATGGGCGGAGCGTATCGAGAGCCCTCGGTGCGAATTCCCACCCCCGCCGTCCGGAAAAATTCCTGACCTGGCCGCTGGTATTTGAGGGGCGGACCAGCTAGCCTAAATCCGACCTTTGCACTCGACTTTCGCGGCGCCATCTCTCGGGAGGACGACATGGCCATCGACGTACGAGAGCTGTCGACGCGGCCCCTCGACCCCGTCATTGCCGAGGAGCTCGACAAGTTCGAAGCGGGCGTCCAGCAGTACCTTGCCGGCGAGATCGAGGAGGACGTGTTCCGCGTCTTCCGCCTGAACCAAGGGATCTACGGCCAGCGCCAGGGCGGGCACAACCAGATGGTGCGGATCAAGGTGCCGCACGGGTCGCTGCAGCCGGAGCAGCTCGAGATGCTCGGCTACCTCGCCCGTGAGTACTCGCGCGGCTGGGCACACCTGACCACCCGCCAGAACGTGCAGATGCACTTCGTGCAGCTCGAGCAGTTGCCCGAGGTGCTCCGTCTGCTGGCGTCGGTCGACCTGACAACCCGGGAAGCCTGCGGCGACACCGTCCGTAACGTGACCGGCTGCCACCTGGCAGGCGCGTGCCCGTTCGAGGTGCTCGACATCAGCCCGTGGGCGCAGGCCACGACCGACTTCTTCCTGCGCAACCCATACGCGCAGCGGCTGCCGCGCAAGTTCAAGATCAACTTCTCGGGCTGCGTCACCGACTGCGGCCAGGCGATGTTCAACGACATCGGCGTCATCGGCGTGAACCAGCCCAAGCCCGACGGAACCCTGGAGCCCGGGTTCAAGGTCGTGTTCGCAGGCGGGCTCGGCGCCAACCCGCACCCGGCGCAGGCGCTCGAAGAGTTCACGCCGCGCGAGCAGCTCATGCCGACCCTCGAGGCGATCGTGCGCGTGTTCGACCACTACGGCAACCGCGACAACAAGCTGCGGGCCCGCATGAAGTGGCTGGTCGACACGATGGGCGTCGACGAGCTGCGCGACCGTGTGTTCAAGGAGCGCAAGTTCCTCCCCGCCGCGACCGAGTACCCCGGCGGCATCCCCGACATCGTCCAGGAGCGGGGTGACGCCCCGGCGGGCACGGGCGACGGTCCGGTCACCAAGGTCGGCGAGGCGCCGGTCCAGTTCCTCGGCCTCAGCCCGTACGAGAAGTGGGATCACGCCAACGTCGTGCGCGGCCGCGCCAACGGGACGGTGAGCGCGTACGCCTACTGCCGGCTCGGCGACATCACCACCGAGCAGTTCAACGAGCTCGCACAGATGCAGCGCGACTTCGGCTTCGAGGTGCGCATCACGAACCGGCAGAACTTTGCCCTCCGCGGACTCCGGGAAGAGCAGCTCACCGACCTGCACGCTCGCCTCGCCGCCATCGGCATGGCCGAGCCCGGCGCCGAGCTCGCCCGCGACGTCGTCGCCTGCCCCGGCGCAGACACATGCAACCTGGCCGTCACGCAGTCACGCGGCCTGGCGGACGACATCGGCAAGGAGCTCGAGGAGGCCGGCCTGGCCGAGGTGGGCGGGGTGCGCGTCAACATCTCGGGCTGCACGAACTCCTGCGGCCAGCACCACATCTCCGACATCGGCTTCGTCGGCGTCGAGCGCCGCGCGCACGGCCGCGCCGCGCCCGGCTACCAGATGCTGCTGGGCGGCAAGGTCGGCCACATGGAGGTCGACTTCGGCGACAAGGCCGTCAAGCTCCCGGCCAAGCGGGCGGCGCAGGCGGTGGTGCGCATCGTCGGGAAGTTCGCCGACGAGCGCGAAGCGGGCGAGACGTTCGGCGACTGGCTGGAGCGCTCGGGCGGCGCGGCCGCGGTCGGTACCACGGTGAAGGATCTCGACGAGTTCCCGACGCCGGAGGAAGCGCCAGAGTTCTACGTCGACTTCGACGAGACGGGCCCGTACGAGAAGGACGTCGGCGCCGGGGAGTGCGCGGGCATATGACCGCAACCGCGACGCCGATCCCCGACCTCGGGGAACTCGCCGACGTCTCGGCTTCGTTCGAGTCGGTCCCGGCCTCCGCCGCCATCGAGTGGGCGTGGGACCGGTACGGCGACGACCTCGTGCTGGCGGCGTCGTTCCAGGACTGCGTACTTATTGACCTCGCGGTCCAGGTCGCGCCGGAGATCGAAGTCGTCTTCCTTGACACGCAGTACCACTTCGCCGAGACGCAGTGGTACGTCGAGGAGGTCCACCGCCGCTACGACCTCAACCTGCGGGTGATGCAGCCCGAGGTCGCCCCGGACAATCTCTGGCAGCGGGATCCGGACGCATGCTGCGCGCTGCGCAAGGTCGAGCCGCTGGCGCGTGCGCTGGAGGGCAAGGCGGCGTGGATGACCGGCTTGCGGCGCGTCGAGGCGCCCACGCGGACAAACGCACCGATCGTCTCCTACGACATCGGGCGCGGGATGGTGAAGGTCAACCCGCTCGCCACGTGGACGGACCTGGACGTCGAGGGATACGTGCGCGACCGCGGCTTGCCCACGCATCCTCTGGCGGACCGCGGCTACCGTTCCATCGGCTGCTGGCCGTGCAGCCGTCCCGTCGGCAACGGCGAGGACGCGCGCGCCGGCCGCTGGGCGGGCACCGACAAGATCGAGTGCGGCCTGCACGCGTAGGCGGCACTCGTCGATGACCGCCTCCAGCACCAACCCGGTAGCGCGCGACGCCGCCATTCCGCACACTCGGCGCGTCCACCGCCAGCTCTCGCACCTCGAGGCGCTCGAAGCCGAGGCGATCCACATCATCCGCGAGGTCGCGGCCGAGTTCGAGCGTCCGGTGCTGCTGTTCTCGGGCGGCAAGGACTCCGCCGTGATGCTGCGGCTGGCGGACAAGGCCTTCTACCCCGCTCCCATCCCGTTTCCGGTGATGCACGTCGACACCGGTCACAACTTCCCCGAGGCCATGGAGTTCCGGGACCTGCGCATCGCCGAGCTCGGTGTCCGGCTCGTGGTTGCTTCGGTTCCGGACGCCATCGCCTCCGGACGGGTGACCGAGGACCGCCCCGGGGCGTCGCGCAACCGGCTCCAGACGTCGGTCCTGCTGGATGCGATCGCTGAGCACCGCTTCGACGCCGTCTTCGGCGGTGGCCGCCGCGACGAGGAGAAGGCGCGGGCGAAGGAGCGGGTGTTCTCGCACCGCGACGAGTTCGGCCAGTGGGATCCGAAGAACCAGCGGCCCGAGCTGTGGAGCCTCTACAACGGCCGGCACCGAGCGGGTGAGCACCTGCGAGTGTTCCCGCTGTCGAACTGGACCGAGCTCGACGTGTGGCAGTACGTCGCCACCGACGGCGTCGAGCTCCCTTCCATCTATTACGCGCACCGGCGCGAGGTGTTCCGTCGCGACGGGATGATCATGGCCGTCGGGCCCCATCTCCCGCTGCGCGACGGGGATGAGCCGTTCGAAGCCACGGTGCGGTTCCGCACAGTGGGCGACATGAGCTGCACCGCCGCCGTCGAGTCGACCGCCGGCACGCCTGAGGAGGTCGTCGCCGAGATCGCGGCGTCGCGCATCACCGAGCGGGGCGCCACCCGCGCCGACGACCGGTTCTCCGAAGCGGCCATGGAGGACCGCAAACGGGAGGGTTACTTCTAGTGGAGCTGCTGCGGCTGGCGACCGCCGGCTCGGTTGACGACGGCAAGAGCACGCTCATCGGCCGGCTGCTGTACGACTCGAAGCAGATCTTCGAGGACCAGCTCGAAGCCGTCGAGCGCACGAGCCGCGAGCGCGGCGACGAGTACACCGACCTCGCATTGCTCACCGACGGGCTCCGCGCCGAGCGGGAGCAAGGCATCACGATCGACGTCGCGTACCGCTACTTCGCCACGCCGAAGCGGAAGTTCATCATCGCAGACACTCCCGGCCACATTCAGTACACGCGCAACATGGTGACAGGCGCGTCGACGGCGAACCTGGCGCTGATCCTGATCGATGCCCGCAAAGGCGTGCTCGAGCAGTCGAAGCGGCACGCCTTCATCGCCTCACTCCTGCGGATCCCGCACCTGGTGCTGTGCGTGAACAAGATGGACCTCGTCGACTACGACCGGGCCGTCTACGACGAGATCAAAGACGAGTTCACCGACTGGGCGACGCGCCTCGACATCACCGACCTCACGTTCATTCCGATCTCGGCGCTCCTTGGCGACAACGTCGTGGACCGCTCGGTGAACATGGACTGGTACGACGGACCGTCGCTCCTCCACCATCTCGAAGAGGTCTACATCGCATCGGACCGGAACCTCATCGACTGCCGGTTCCCCGTGCAGTACGTCATCCGGCCGAAGAACAACTCCCATCACGACTACCGCGGTTACGCAGGCACGATCGCCGGTGGCGTGTTCAAGCCCGGCGACGACGTCGTCGTGCTGCCGTCCGGGTTCACGTCGACGATCCGGTCGATCGACACCGCCGACGGGCCGGTCGACGAGGCGTTCCCACCGATGTCGGTCACCCTGACCCTCGACGATGACGTCGACGTCAGCCGGGGCGACATGATCTGCCGGCCCCACAACCACGCCATGTACGGCCAGGATCTCGACGCCATGCTGTGCTGGCTCACGGACCGATCCGAGCTGCGCGCGGGCGCGAAGCTCGCGATCAAGCACACGACTCGCTCCGCCCGCGCTCTGGTCCGCGAGCTGCTGTACCGGCTCGACGTGAACGAGCTACACCGCGACGAGGCTGCCGAGGCGCTCCGGCTCAACGAGATCGGCCGGATCACGCTGCGCACGACCGCGCCCCTCTTCTTCGACGAGTACCGACGCAACCGCACGACCGGAAGCTTCATCCTCATCGACGAGGCGACCAACAACACGGTCGGCGCCGGCATGATCCTCGGCGAACCCGACTGATCGGGTTCACGCAAGGCGCGCGAATCAGGACAGTGTCTTGCGCTTGAAGGTGTGCACGGCGAGCGTGAGCATCAGTCCGGCGTACGCGAGCAACACCGCCGTGCTCAGGACGGCCATGAGCGGGTCGTTGCCGAGGTGCCAGATGTCGTCCAGACGCGGGTTCGTCCCGTCCATCAGGCCGTAGCGCATGAGCGCGACGGCGTGAGTCCACGGCAATACGAGGCCGACCTGCTGGACGCCCGCCGGGAGCACTGAAAGGGGATAGAGCGCGCCGGACAGGAAATACGGCGTGACGCCGATGGCCGGGATGAGCGGGCCGAACGCCTCTTGGCGCCCGATGCTCAGCGCCAGCATCTCCGCCAGGCCGTAGATCGTCAGGCAGAGCAGCACGGTGGCGATCAGGAACCAGGGAAAGCGCGTCACGGACGTGCTGAACTCCGCACCCCGCAGCGCCCCCAGGCCCACGATGATCGCCACCTGCACGAACGTGATCGTCAGCACGGCGGCCGCGTTGGCGAGCGGGATCATCGACCGCCGGACGGGCGCGACGAGCATCTCGCGCGTCACGCCGAACTCCTTGTCGACGATGACGTTGATGCCGGCGAACATCGCCGTGAACGGAATCAGGAAGGCCACCTGCCCGACGGCGATGAACGTGTAGTAGTCGACGCCGGGGCTGAACGATCCGAGTGAGTCCGCCAGCGCGGGCCCGACGACGAGGATCCACAGCACCGGCGTCATGAGCTGACCGATGATGCCGCTGGCGGTCTTCGTCGTGACACGGAGGCGCCGCACCCAGAGCGTGAGGAACCCGTGCCACGGCAGCACACGCTCGTCGAGAGTTGTCGTGACCGGCGTGAGGGCGTCGGCGGTGACGGCGCTCATTCGGGGCCTCCATTCGTAGCGGCTTCGGTATCGGGCGGGGAACCGGTGAGGTGGAGGTACACGTCGTTGAGGGTCGAGCGCCGTACGGCGGTGCCCACGACCTGCGAATGCGCCTCGGTCAGCGCGCGGAGGACGTCGGCGAGGTCACCGCCTGTCGCGTCGCTCGCCATGATCACCGAACCCGACGCGACGTGGGGGGCGTGCTTCCCCACACCGCTGTGCGCCAGCGCGGACGTCACCGGAGCCGCGTCGCCGAGGACGCGTACTTCGACGATCTGCGCGCCGAGGTCCTCGACGAGACGTCGGGGTGTGTCGAGCGCGACCAGCACGCCGGCGTGCAGGATCCCGACCCGATCACAGACGAGCTCCGCCTCCTCGAGATAGTGCGTGGTGAGCACGATGGTCACGCCTTCTCGCTCCCGCAGGTCGACGACGAGGCTCCAGATCTCGTTGCGCACCTGCGGGTCGAGACCCACGGTGGGCTCGTCGAGGAAGAGGATCCGCGGCCCGGCGAGGAGGCCGCGAGCGATCTCGAGGCGGCGGCGCATCCCGCCGCTGTACGTGCGCACGCCGTCGTCGGCGCGCCCGCCGAGGTCCATGAGCCGCAGCAGCTCGTCGATGCGGGCGTGGGCGATCTCCGGTCGGAGCCCGAAGAGCCGGGCGTGGAGGCGGAGGTTGTCGGCGCCGCTGAAGTCGTTGTCGAGCACGCTGTCCTGGAACACGACGCCGATGCGCCGCCGAACGCCGAGCGGGTCCTCGGCAACACTGCGCCCCGCGACGAATGCCTCGCCGCCGGTCGGGCGGACCAGCGTGTTGAGAATGCCCACGGTGGTCGTCTTGCCGGCGCCGTTCGGTCCCAGCAGGCCGAAGATCTCGCCTTCGCGCACCTCGAACGACGCGCCGTGCAGCGCGGTCACGCCGTTCGCATAGGTCTTCCGGAGCTCGCGTACTCGAACCGGGTCGTGGCCGTCGCGGCTGGGCGCGGCGGGCAACCAGGTGGATTGAAGCGTCGTATCGGTCATGCTCGTAGGTCTAACATGTTGACTTCTGAAAAGAAAGTGTTATCTTCTGCAGCAGAAGTCACACACAGGACGAGGAGGGTCGTGAAGGAGTACGGCCAGTTTTGCTCGGTCGCCCGCGCACTCGACGTGCTCGGAGACCGGTGGGCGATGCTTATCGTGCGCGATCTGCTCCTCGGCCCGAAGCGGTACACCGATCTGCTCGAGGGCCTGCCTAGTGTCGGCACGAACGTCCTCGCGGTGCGCCTCCGAGAGCTCGAGGACGCCGGGATCATTGCTCGGGAGAAGCTCCCCCCGCCCGCCGCGTCGACCGTGTATGCGCTCACCGAGGACGGGCGTGCGCTTCGCCCTGTCGTGGACGAGCTCGCTCGGTGGGGGCTGCGGCTCATGGACCGGCCACAGCGCGGTGAAGCGATGCGGTCGGGATGGCTCGTCTATTCACTCGCGATCAGTGCGTCGCCTTCGGGAATGCCCGAAGACAGCGAGCTCGAGCTACGAGTCGACGGCGAGCTCTACACGCTGGCGGTCCGCGACGGCCGTTTCGAGGCGCGCCAGGGTGCAACGGCGCGTCCGGTCGCCGTCATCGAGGCGCCACCCGAGTCACTGTTCCGGCTCGCCACCGGACAGACACGACGTCCCGAGCTCGAGCGCGGTGGGCGAATCGCGATCGACGGTGACAGGCGCGCCGCGAAGCAGTTCCTCGACGCTGCAGAAGGCGCGTGGCTCGAGCCGGTCGCACGGTAGGACCACCTCGCTCAACTCATAGGAGGACACGATGCAGACCTCGGGAGCGCAGAACGTCCGGCTGCCGATCGTCTCCGAGTCGGCCGCGACCGGCGAGACGACGGACCTGTACGAGGAGATCCGAGAGCACTTCGGCTTCGGTTTCGTGCCCGACGTATTCCAGCTCCCCAGCGCACGCCCGAGCTTCCTGCGGACGCTCTGGAATGGTTTCCGCTCGATGTTCACCGAAGGCGTCCTGCCCCAGCAGACCAAGGAGCTCATCGCCGTGTTCGTCGCGCGCGACGCCGGTTGCAGCTACTGCCTCGACGCCCACGTTTTGTTCCTCGAGCTGATCGGGGCAAGTCCCGAGGTCGCCGAAGCCGTTCGTGAGTCCGCAGTCGAGGACATGCCGGTGGGCGAGCATGTCCGCGAGCTCCTGCGATTCGTGCAGCGGATCGACCACGAGGCGTACAAGATCGTGGATGTCGACGTCGATCGCCTCCGGGAGATCGGCTGGACCGACGAGGAGTTGCTCGAGGCGATCTGGACGGCGTGCCTGTTCAATGCGATCGTCCGGATGGTCAACACCTTCGGGCTCTACCGGATCGGACAGCTCGCAACTCCAGCGTGAGACGGCCGGCGCGCCTGCGAAGATGGCGCGCATGGCCGTCCACGAGGTCGCCGAGCAGGGCTTCGGTCGCGAGGCAGGGACCTACGAGCGGGTCCGACCCTCGTACCCCGCCGAGGCCGTCGGCTGGCTCGCAGGGAACCTGGAGATCGGCCCGGGCCGGACGGTCGTCGACGTCGCCGCCGGTACGGGCAAGTTCACGCGCCTGCTCGTGCCCTTCGACGCCACCGTCTTCGCCGCCGAACCCGTGGAGGGCATGCGGGAGAGCTTCGCGACCGCAGTCCCGGGCGTGCCGATCGTCGCTGCGGTCGCGGAGTCGCTGCCGATCGCAGACGGCAAGATCGACGCGATCACGGTTGCGCAGGCGTTCCACTGGTTCGACCCCGATCGCTCGTTCGAGGAGTTCGGCCGCGTGCTGCGACCAGGCGGGCGGGCGGGATTGATCTGGAACGCGCGCGACCGATCATCGGACTGGGTGAACGAGGTGTGGTCGATCATGGACCGCGTCGAGAAGAGAGCGCCGTGGCGTGACCACGAGAACTGGCGCGACTCGGCACTCGGGCAACGCTCGGGGTTCGGCCCGATCCACACGGCGACGTTCCGGCACGAGCAGGTGATCACGTCGGAAGACGTGGTCGAACGGATCGCGTCGGTCAGTCACGTCGCCGTCCTGCCGCCGGTCGAGCACGAGCGGGTCCTCGACGAAGTGCGCGCCGTGCTCACCAATCACCCCGAGACCCAGGGTCGTGCCGACCTGCGCATCCCCTACCGCGTCGACGCGTACTGGTGCGAGCGGCTGTGAAACGGCGTTCGCTACGCAGCCGTGGCGCCATCGCCGCCGGCCGCGCCGCCGGGTGGCTGTCGCGGGTGACGGGGCGTGGGCAGGGGGCGACCATCAGCGGGCGGGTGATCAACGCGCTGGCGCCGAACGCGCTGCCCGAGCTGGCAACGGGCCAGCGGGTGGTGCTCGTTTCGGCCACGAACGGTAAGACGACAACTACGCGGCTCCTCACCGCAGCAGTGGCGCAAAGCGGCGAGCGCGTGATCAGCAACGCGACGGGCGCCAACCTCACGTCGGGTATCGCGCCGATCCTGGGGAAGGCGGACCCGCCCGGCATCGCGGTGCTCGAAGTCGACGAACGGGTACTGCCGCGGGTGATCGATCCCCTCGGCGTCGAGCTGCTCGTCCTCGGCAACCTCAGCCGCGATCAGCTCGACCGGTACGGCGAGGTGCACGCCGTCGGCGATCTGTGGCGAGAGACGGCGGAGACCCACCCCGACCTGCGGGTCGTGGCGAACGCGTCGGATCCCCACGTCGTGTGGGCGGCGACGCCGGCGAAGACGACCTGGGTCGAGCTGGGCCTCGGCTGGCGCAACGATGCGGCAACGTGCCCCAACTGCGCCGCGCTGCTGCACTGGAGCGCGGATCGGTTCGACTGCCCGTCGTGTGGTTTCGGGCAGCCCGCGACACCGAACCGGCTCCAGGACGACACGCTCGTGCTCGACGGGACGCGGGTGCCGCTTCGGCTCGCGCTCCCCGGTCGTTGGAATCTCGCCAACGCCGCGCTCGCCGTCACCGCGGCCATCACCCATTTCGGCGTTGATCCCGACGATGCCGCCGCCGCCGCCGCCACGATCACAACCGTTGCCGGCCGTTACATGACGGTGGCACTCGCCGACGGTCGCGAAGCCCGCGTGCTGCTCGCCAAGAACCCGGCGGGATGGTCGGAGGTGCTACATCACCTCGCGGATGGAGACAGCTCGGTGGTCATCGCCGTGAACGCGCGGATCGCCGACGGTAAAGACCCGTCGTGGTTGTGGGACGTGCCGTACGAGCTGTTGCGCGGGCATCCGGTCGCGGCCGCGGGCGAACGGGCGCTCGACGTCGCCGTTCGACTTCGGTACGCAGACGTCGACCACGTCGTCGAGCCCGACCCCCTCGAGGCGGCCGCGCGGCTGCCCGGCGACGACGTGAACATCGTGTGCTCCTACACACAGTTCTCGGCGCTGTACAGGAGGTTCGGGTGACGGCAACCCGCGACTCGGTCGTCCGCGTAGGGCTCGTCTACCCGGAGCTACTCGGCACCTATGGCGACCGCGGCAACGGCGTAGTCCTCGTCCAGCGCCTGCGGTGGCGCGGCCAGGACGCCGAGCTCGTGGAGGTCACGGCGGGCGAGCCGATCCCCGACTCCCTCGACGTCTATCTGTTCGGCGGCGGCGAGGACGATCCACAGGTGATGGCATCGGCAGGGATGCGAGCGTCGCGCGCCGCGATCGACCGAGCGCGCGCCGGTGGCGCGGCGATTCTCGCGGTGTGCGCGGGGTTCCAGCTCATCGGCCACAGCTACGAGGCCGCTGACGGCACGATGATCGACGGCCTCGGGCTGGTCGACGCCGTCACCCGTGCCGGCCCGAACCGCCTCATCGGCGAGCTGGTCGTCGAGCCCGACCCGCCGCTCCCCGTCCTCACGGGATTCGAGAACCACGGCGGCCGAACCACGTTGGGGCCGGCCGAGCGGCCACTGGGGCGCGTGCTCGCCCGGAATGGCAGCGGGGGCGACACCGAGGGACTGCTCGGCGAGCGCCTCATCGGCACGTACATGCACGGGCCCGTGCTTCCGCGCAACCCTGCCCTCGCCGATCACATCCTGTCGTGGGTCGTCGGCGACCTCGAACCGCTCGACTCGACCAGCGAGGAGCAACTGCGGGCCGCCCGCATTTACGCAGGCTCGGCACGCGGCGCACGGAAGTGGTGGCAGGAGCGCGTGCTCGCCCGGGGATGATTCGTTTGGCTACTCCGCGATCTCGCGGATCTTCTCGATCTTCTCGTCGGCTTGGTTGGCGTCCGTGCCCTGGATCTGCAGGAGCTGCTCGCGTGTGCGATCGGCCTCGGCCTCGGCGCCCTCGTCGGCGGCGGCGAGACGCGCCTCGATGCCGTCTTCCATGATGCGTTCTGCCTCTTCGACGAGCGCATCGACCATCTCCGCCTCGGGCACCACCCGCACGACCTTGCCCTTCACGAACAGGTGACCCTTGCCCCGCCCGGCGGCGATGCCAAGGTCAGCCTCGCGCGCTTCCCCCGGTCCGTTCACGACGCAACCCATTACCGCGACCTGAAGAGGGATGTTGCGCTCGGCGAGCGCGCCCTGCGCCTCGTTGGCGACGCCGATCACGTCGACCTCGGCGCGTCCGCACGACGGGCACGCGATCAGATCGAGACCCTTGCGCTCGCGCAGCCCGAGCGCTTCGAGGAGCTGGCGCCCAGCACGCGCTTCTTCGACCGGGTCGGCCGTGAGCGAGAAGCGGATGGTGTCGCCGATGCCCTCGGCGAGCAGCGTCCCGATGCCGACCGTCGACTTGACCAGCCCGCCCGGCAGTGGGCCCGCCTCGGTGACGCCGAGATGCAGCGGGTAGTCGACCGTCTTCGACAGCAGGCGGTAGGCGTCGATCATCACGGGCACGTTCGACGACTTCACGGAGATCTTGACGTCCTCGAAGCCGACCTCGGCGAAATACCCGAGCTCCCGTTGCGCCGAGGCCACCAACGCCGCGGGCGTCGCGCCGCCGTGCTGCTGCGCGATGTCGGGATCGAGGCTGCCGGCGTTCACGCCGATGCGGATGGGCAGGCCGCGGTCCTTGGCCTCCCGCGCCACCGTCTTGATCTGCTCGGGCTTGCGGATGTTGCCGGGATTGAGGCGCAGCGCCTGCACACCCGCCTCCATCGCCGCGAGCGCGAGCTTGTACTGGAAGTGGATGTCGGCGACGAGCGGCACGGGCGACCGGGGCACGATCTGCGCCAGCCCCTCGGCCGCTTCCTCCTCGTTGCAGGTGCAGCGGACGATGTCGGCGCCGGCAGCCGCGAGGGCGTAGATCTGCGTCAGCGTGCCGTCGACATCGGCGGTCTTGGTGGTCGTCATCGACTGCACCGACACGGGCGCGCCACCGCCGACCGGCACGCTGCCGACGTGGATCTGACGGGTCATGCGCCGCTCGAACATCGCAGCAGCCAGACTACGGGCGTGTCGTAGCGAGGACGAAGCCGGCAGAGCGCTCGGGCGTCAAGATCCGGTGAAGATCCTGCGCACGTCCAGGAACATCGCCGACAGGCCGAGCGTGAGGAACACGACCAGGACGAGCGCGGTCACCGGTATGAGCTTGCGGTAGTCGACCCGCACCTCCCGCCCGCGGGTCTTCGACGCGATCTGCTCGTAGATGGCGACGGCGGCATGGCCGCCGTCGAACGGCGGCAACGGGATCAGGTTGAACAGGGCCACGATGAGGTTGATGACCCCGAGCAAACCGAACAGCGCCCAGACATTCCCGCCCACCAGCTCGCCCCCGACGTCGACGATGCCGATGATCGAAACGGGGCGGTCGGTCGACGACGGACTCCCCGGCTTCTCGTCCCCGGTGAAGTTCTTGCTGTAGCGCTCGAGCCCGGCGGGTGAGAAGAACCTTCCGAGCCCCTCGCCCGTCGCCTTGGTGGTGTCCCACATCACCACGAACGACTCACGGAACGAGGCAAGGATCGAGAACCGCTCGAACACCGAGCGCGGGCTCACCCCGATGAAGCCGCTCGAGTCGCTCTTGCTGCGCTCGCGCGGCGTGACGGGCACACCCAGCAACCTTCCGTCGCGCTCGATCGTGAACGCCGTGGTGACGCCGGCGCGGTCCTTGATGGTGTCCGGCAGGTCCTGCCAGTCCTCGACGCGCGTCCCTTGCACGGCGACGATTCGGTCGCCCTTTTGGAGACCGGCGGCGGCGGCGGGGCTGTCGGCGACGACCTCGTCGATGACGGTCGTCAGCTTGGGCACGCCCTGGCCCGCGACCGCCCCGAAGAGCAGGAAGTACGCCAGGATGATGTTCACGCTCACGCCGGCGAGCACCACCGTTATGCGCTTGCTGAACTTCGCCTGGCGGTACGTCCGGGGCTCGTCTTCGGGATCGACTTCTTCGAGGTTGTTCATGCCGACGATGCGGACATAGCCCCCGGCGGGGATGGCCTTCACGCCGTACTCGGTCTCGCCGCGCCGGAGCGACCACACCCGGGGGCCGAAGCCGAGGAAGAACTCGGTGACCTTCATGCCGGCGCGTTTGGCGGTGAAGTAGTGACCGGCCTCGTGGGCCATGATCAAGGCCACGATCCCGAAGATGATCGCGATCGTGTCGATCGTCGACGGCCGCACGATGGCCAGGACGATCAACCCGACGAGCAGGATCAGCAAGGAGACCCCGGCGCCACGGCGCGTGACCTCGACGCTGGCTTCGTCGAGGGGATCCTTCACGCCGCGCTTCTCCGTTCCACCGCCTCGTGGGCGCGCCCGCGCGCGACCCGGTCCGCTTCCAGAACGTCAGCCACCTCGTCGACGTTCCCGGTGCCCTGCTGCATGACCTCGTCCACCACTCCTGCAATACCCAGCCACGGGATCCGGCCACCCAGGAAGGCCTCGACCGCGACCTCGTTGGCGGCGCTCAGTGTCGCGGGCGCCCCGCCGCCGGCGCGTCCGGCGTGGTAGGCGAGCCCGAGGCACGGGAACGCCTCGAGATCCGGCGCCTCGAACGTGAGCGTGGTGAGCCGGGTCCAGTCGAGGGCCCCGAAGGGCTCGTCGAGCCGGTCGGGAGCGCCGAGGGCGAGCCCGATCGGGAGCCGCATGTCGGGCTGCGACAGCTGGGCGATGGTGGCGCCGTCAGTGAACTCGACCATGCCGTGGACAATGGACTGCGGGTGCACGACGACGTCGACGCGGTCCAAGTCGACGTCGAAGAGCTCATGGGCTTCGATGACCTCGAGGCCCTTGTTCATGAGCGTCGACGAGTCGATCGTGATCTTGGCTCCCATTGTCCACGTGGGGTGCTGCAGCGCGTCCGCCACCGTGACGCGTTCGAGCTCCGCTCGGGACTTCCCGCGGAACGGTCCGCCACTCGCGGTCAGGAGGACTCGGCGTACCTCGCGCGGCGCGCCGGCGCGCAAGGCCTGGTAGACGGCGGAGTGCTCGGAGTCGACGGGGACGACTTCGCCGCCCCCGCTGCCACGCACCTTCGCGACAACCGGGCCGCCGGCGATCAGGCTCTCCTTGTTGGCGAGAGCGAGCCGCTTGCCGTGCTCGAGCGCGGCGAGTGTCGCGGGCAAACCGGCGAATCCGACGACGGCGTTGAGGACGACGTCGGCTTCGGGAAGTGCCGCGAGGTCCGCGAGCGCGTCGGGATCGTCGAAGCCGCTGCGGGCCCGCTCGGTGGGAACGCCGAACGCGGCTGCCTGCTGGGCGAGCAATTCTGCGTTGCGCCCGGCGGCGAGGGCTACGACCCGGTAACGATCGCGGTGCGATGCGATGACGTCGAGCGCCTGCGTCCCGATGGACCCGGTCGATCCGAGCAGGACGACGTTCGTCGTCCCCGTCATCCGATGTTCAGCTGGATGGCCAGGTAGTAGACGGCGGGCAGGCAGAACAGCATCGCGTCGAAGCGGTCGAGCACGCCGCCGTGACCGGGCAAAATCGTGCCGAGGTCCTTGAGCCCGAGGTCACGCTTGATCATCGACTCGCACAGGTCGCCGATGGGAGCGAGGATCGCCACGACGAGGCCCAGGGCGAGGCCGTGCGTGATCTTGCCGTTCCACGGCGCCAGCACCTCGCCGACGATCGCGCCGAGTGCGAGCGATGCGACCATCCCACCGATCAGGCCCTCCCATGTCTTGTTGGGAGAGAGCCTCGGCGACATGCGACTCCGGCCGAACTGCGTGCCGATGAAGTAACCGAAGACGTCGTAGCCGATCGCGCAGATGGCGAGGCCGAGGATGAGGCCCGTCCCGTCGCGGGCGCTCAGGAGCAGACCCGCGAACGCGCCGAAGACGCCGATGTAAACGAACGTGAACAGCGTGATCGCGATGTTCACGATCGGCCGCGCCCGGACGACCTCGGCCATGTACCAAAGCATCGTGAATGCGCTCAGCAGCACGAGGACGAGTGGGAATGCCTGGAGGCCCCTCGTGTATGCAATGCCGACGATGGACACGCTGGCGAGCAGCCCGAGCAGCGTCGCGGGGTGATAGCCGGCCCGGCGGAATGCCTCGTACATCTCGAACGCAGCGGCCCCGACGATCAACGCGACCATAAAGGTCGCCGGTCCGCGGCCGAGCTTGAGCATGATCAGCGCCACGACGGCGATCGCGACCGCGGTGAGGACCCGGGTGATGAGGTCGGGGGGAGCGCGATCGGGCTCGGTGGCGGGCGCCTCGTCTTCCCCGAGGGGTCCGGGCCGGTCCGGACGCGGCTGCTGCTGACGGCGCCGGGTGGGAGTGGGGCGGCGGCGGGACGAGACGGCGTCGTCGAACGCATCGTCGTCCTCGTCGCGCAGGTCGCGCTCCCTCAGCGCGCCGAGAGCCGCCGAGTCGTCGCGGAGCACCTCCGGGTCCGAGGACTCCGCGTCGGCCCAGTCGCTCGCATCCGTGCGGTAGCGCGGCGTCTGCCCGCTGCTCGTCGCCCACGTGTCGAGGTCGTCGCCGACGCTCGTCTGCGGGTGCTCGCCGCTGATGACCTGCGGTATCTCGCCGGTCGGCGGCTCGGTCCAGTGCGGCAACTGGACTGGTCCGCTCGCGTCGGGCGGCGGCTGCGGGCGCGTGCTCTCCGCTGGGGTGTCCGTGCCCCGTCGGGCGGCGCGCCGGCCGCGGCGCGTACGGCGTTGGCGACGCGTTTGGTTCTCGGTCAGCCCGTCGTCGGACACCGTCCAGGTCGCGTTCCCGTCATCGTCGGGGCCGAAGTCCGTCGCCCGCTCGCCGAAGAGGTCATCGGAGTCGTCGAGAACGGCGTCGCGCCGGGGGCGCGGGGGCGCCTCGGGCTCGTCGGGCCCCAGGATGCGCACACCCTCCGCGGAGCCGCGCGCCGGTTCCGGGGCCTGCTCGTCGTCGAAATCGAGCGGATCGCGCTCATGATCGTCGCGCCAGTCGGACACGGCTCCCCTTCCGGTCCGGGACCAGGCTAGACGGTGTGCCCCCTGAAGCGGTGAATGGGTCGTCTCCGCCCGGACCTGCACCTTCGGACCATCGTCGCCGCGTCCGACGCCCGGTCAGGGGGTACGACCGAGGAACGCGACAAGGTGGTCACCCGCCGGCGCGTTCGCGGCAACGATGACCTCGGGCCCGAACGCGCCCGCGCTGCGCAGCTCGTCGTTCACCAGTCGGTGCGAGAACTGCAGCGCGGGCTCAGCCAGGTGCGACGGGAGCTCGACGTCCTGACCCGTTGCGCGCGCGAGGTCCCAGCCGTGAACGAGCATGTCGACAAGGTTGATGCTCGCCGCTACGGTGCCCGGGACCTCACCGATGCGCAGCGCGATCGTCGCGTCGAGCGCGCCCGGCTTGCGCCAGGCGCCGAGCATCGCGGCGGTCGCGAAGTCGTAGGCCGCCGCATAACCATCACCCTCGAACGTCGCGACGTCGGGATCCGGCGGCTTGATTCGCGTGCCCTCACCGACGTGTGAGAACGCGCCCGCGACGCCGATTACGTGATTGAGCAGCGCATGCACGTCCCACTGGGCGCAGGGGGTCGCGTTGCCGAGCTGGTCGGGACGGATGCCGGCGACGACCTTTCCGGTCGATGCGACGGCCTCTTCGAGGAGCGGCAGAACGTCCATGGGGAGAGCCTCCAGGAATGACGGGTCCGCAATGAGTGTAAGTTGATACTTACAGACGGTCAACCTCGGAGGTGATCAGACCTCCAGGAGCTCCTTTTCCTTATGCTCCAGCATCTGGTCGACATCGTCGATGACCCCGTGGGTCAGCTTCTCGAGGTCCTTCTCGGCCCGGTCGAGGTCGTTCTTCGAGATGTCGCCGTCCTTCTCGAGCGCTTCGAGGTCGTGCCGAGCCTGCCGGCGGATGTTGCGCACCGCGACCCGGCCTTCTTCGGCCCGCTGCTTCACCAACTTCACGAGCTCCCTGCGGCGGTCTTCGGTCAGCGCCGGGAACACCAGCCGCATGATTTGCCCGTCGTTCGATGGGTTGATGCCGAGGTCGCTCGCCTGAATCGCCTTCTCGATCGCCTTCATCGAACCCTTGTCGTACGGCGAGATCACGAGCACACGGGGCTCGGGCACGCTGAAGCCGGCGAGCTGCTGCAGCGGCACGTCGGAGCCGTAGTAATCGACCTTGAGCTTCTCGACGAGACCGGGCGTCGCCCGCCCGGTGCGGATCCCCGCGAACTCTTGCTGCAGGTGTGCGACGGCCTTGCGCATCTTGTCGCCGCATTCGTCGAAGACAAGGGTGCGCATCTCGTCGCCGGTGTCACTCATGCCGCCTCACTTCGTCGGGTCGGCCGCGCTGACGAGCGTGCCGATCGGCTCCCCCACCAGCGCCCGATGAATGTTGCCCGGCTTGCTGGCGTCGAACACGACGATCGGCAACTGGTTGTCCATGCAGAACGTGATCGCGGTCGAGTCCATCACGTCGAGCCGCCGGTTCAACACCTCGAAGTAGCTCACCTGCGTGAGCTTCACCGCCGCCGGATCGCGGCGCGGGTCGGCGCTGTAGACACCGTCCACCCCGGAGTGCGTGCCCTTGAGGACCGCTTCGGCGCCGATCTCGGCGGCGCGCAGCGCCGCCGTCGTGTCAGTCGTGAAGAACGGATTGCCAGTTCCGGCCGCGAACACGACGACACGTGATTTCTCCAAGTGCCGGATCGCGCGCCGCGGGATGTACGGCTCGGCGACCTGGGCCATCGTGATCGCAGTTTGGACGCGGGTCGGCTGGCCGACGGACTCGAGGGCGTCCTGGAGCGCAAGGGCGTTGATGACGGTCGCGAGCATGCCCATGTAGTCGGCCCGCGCCCGATCCATGCCCATGTCCGCGCCCGGGATCCCGCGGAAGATGTTCCCGCCGCCCACGACCACGGCGATCTGCACGCCGAGGTCGGTGTGCGCCTCGGCCACCTCGTCCGCGATCCGCTGGACGACGGCGGCGTCGAGGCCGGAACCGGTCGACGCGTCGGCGAACACCTCGCCCGAGAGCTTGAGCACCACCCGTTGGTACCGGGATTGGTCCCCCACCCGTCTGTCCTACTCTTCGCCGATCTTGACCCGCACGAACCGGCGGACCTGCGCGTCCTGCCCGAGCTCGGCGAGCAGCTGGCCCATGGTGGTCTTCGGGTCCCGAACGAAAGGTTGCTCGACGAGGGCGTTGTCCTTGAAGAACGCGTTGAGGCGGCCTTCGACGATCTTGGGGATAGCTTGCTCGGGCTTTCCTTCGTTGCGGGTGAGCTCCTCGAGCAAGCCTCGCTCCTTGTCGACGACCTCGGCCGGCACATCGTCGCGCGTGACGTGTCGCGGCGCCGCCGAGGCAACGTGGAGCGCGACGTCGTGGGCGACCTCACGGGCCCGGGGATCGGCCGGGTCGACGCCGCCGAGCTCGACGAGCACGCCGATCGTTCCGCGGTCGTTCTGGATGTGCTTGTAGCCGTCGACGATCCCGTCGGTGGTTTGGAAGCGCGCGACGAGCCCGAGCGCCACGTTCTCGCCGACCTTGGCCCCGAGCTGCTTGATCGCGTCGCCGACGGTGCCGTCGCCGTAGGACTGGCTCTCGAAATCGTCCTCGCCGCGCTCGGCGACGAGCTCGGTCAGCGCGGCAACCATGTCGCGGAACTCTTCGCCCTTGGCCACGAAGTCGGTCTCGCACGTCAGCTCCACGACCGCCCCCGTGCCGTCGTCGACGACGACGTCGACCGCGCCCTGTTGCGCAGCCCGCCCGGCGCGGCTCGCGGCGCCGGCGAGGCCCTTGGTGCGCAGCCAGTCCTTGGCCGCTTCGGGATCCCCGCCGGTCTCCTCGAGCGCCTTCTTGACGTCGAGCATCCCGGCGCCGGTTTGCTTCCGCAGCTGCGAGATGTCCTTGGCCGTGATCTCAGCCATCGGCCGCTCCTCCTTCGCTGGTCGCGGCCTCGACGGGCGCTTCGGCCGGCGCTTCCTCGGACGAACCGTCGCCGGTCGCGTCGGGCGGGGGCGGCGGCGGCTTCTTCTTCGCCTCCCGCAGCCTTGCCTCGCGCTCCTGTTGCGCCTTCGCCGCCTCGTCGCGCGCCCGCCGCTGCTCCTCTGCCTTGCGGCGCTGCTCTTCGGGGTCGAGCGGCGGCGCCTCGACCTCCTCGGCCTTGGTGCCTGGGCGCGCCTGCTTGCGCTGGGCGAGGTAGCGACCCTCTTCCACGGCGTCGGCGACGATGCGGCTCATCAGCGTGGCCGAGCGGATGGCGTCGTCGTTGCCCGGGATGACGTAGTCGATGACGTCGGGATCGCAATTGGTGTCGACGACCGCGACCACGGGGATGCCGAGCCGGTTCGCCTCGGTCACCGCGATGTGCTCCTTCTTCGTGTCGATCACGAAGATGGCGCTGGGGACCTTCTCGAGGTTGCGGATGCCGCCCAGGTTCCGCTCGAGCTTCGTGAGCTCGCGAGTGACCTTCAAGGCCTCCTTTTTCGGCATCTGCTCCGTTTCACCCGACTGCACCAGCCGCTCGAGGTCGCGGAGCTGCGACACCCGCGAGTGCACGGTCTGGAAGTTGGTGAGTGTGCCGCCGAGCCAGCGGTAGTTCACGTACGGCATGCCCGACCGCGCGGCTTCCCGCTGGACGGGCTCCTGCGCCTGCTTCTTGGTGCCCACGAACAGGACCGTGCCGCCCTCCTCCACGGTGCTCCGGATGAAGCGATAGGCGGCGTCGATCCGCTCCAGCGTCTGCTGCAGATCGATGATGTAGATGCCGTTGCGCTCCGCGAAGATGAAGCGACGCATCTTCGGGTTCCAACGGCGCGTCTGGTGGCCGAAATGGACGCCGGCCTCCAGCAGCTGTTTCATGGTGACGACAGCCACGGAACTCTCCCTCGGTTGTGACCTCCGCCCGGCCGCGTCCCGCCGGTGAGGACGGAACGACCGTGGGTGCCGGGCGTGCGATTTCTCGGACCGGAGCCCGAGTGAGGTTCAGTCTACGTCAGGGCAACACGAGCGCCTCGACCCGGTCCGGACGGCCGAGGCGGACCGCGAAGACGAGGCGCTTGCCGCTCACGCCGACGCCGACCGGGAAGCCGCCAGGGTCGACGCGCCGGACGACCCGGCCCGAGCGCCGGTCGAGGATCACCACCTTGCCTCCGTAGGTTGTGAGGGCAACGGCGTCGCCCTCGAGCACCACCCGGGTGTCGAGGATCGGCTCCCGGATCGCGGTCTGCCAGCGGACCTTGCCCGCGCTCGCCTGGATCGCAGTGACCGTGCCGAAATGGTCCGAGACGATCACATCGTCGCCGTCGGCGCCCGGCGTAAGCCCCGACTCGAAGGACGCCGGCACGGTCACTGACCAGCGCTCCGTGCCCGAAGCGACATCCCGACCCACGACGCGGGCCTCGAAGTTGCCCTTGCCTTCGCCCAGCACGACCAGCCCGTGGTGAATCGCTGGCGCCGTCGTTCCGGCATCGATGGTGGTTTCCCAACGCACAGCGCCCGTCGCGAGGTCGAAGACGCGCAGACGTTCCGCGTCGCCGCTCCAGAGCACGGCGCAAAAGCCGTCGCCGCTGTCGGACGCGGGCGCGGCGTAGATGTCGCCGGGAACCTGGACCGACCAGCGGATCGTGCCGGTGCCGCCGTCGAGCGCCGCGATCACGCCTCGCTCCGTCGTGACGAGCGCGATCGGCATGCCGCCCACCTGCGCGAGCGCCGCAGCACCGGCGCGCTCGCCGACGGACGCCTCCCAGCGCTGCGCGCCCGAGTGACGATCGAGCGCGACGAATCGGTCGTCCGCGCTGATCAGGACCGTGTTGGCATCGATGGTCGGATCGTGATGCGTGACGTGGTGAAGCTCCGCGTGCCAGCGTTCCCGCCCACCGGCGGTGTCGAGATCGACGACGCGGTTGCGGGTGGCCGCGACGACGGCGTCGCGGCCTGCGACGGCCAGCGAGAAGGGCCAATCGACGCGCGTCGACCACCCGGCCGCGCCGTGACGGTGAGCGTCACTCGAGCCGGAGCTCGTGCAGCCCACAACCAATGCGGCCGAGACAGCCGTCGCGAGAAAGGCGATCGGGCGCGCCCTCATCGCGACACCACAGGTATGTCGCCGAGCCCGTGCTCGAAACGAGCAATGAGGGTCGGCACCACGACGCCCCGCAATCCCTCGACCACCCCGACGCACGGCGGTGGCCGGCCCTCGAGTGCCGACCGCACCACCCGCAGCGCGTTCGCGTCGCGCGGGATGTTCGTGTGGTCATCGAGCGGGTCACCGCCCACGTTGACGACGACCTTGCTGGCTTCGGGAACCTCAACCTGGGTCGCCGGCACCAGCACGTCGTCGGTGGCGCCGATCGTCGCGAAATCGACGTGCTCGGGCAGGCGATGGCTCCAAAGCTCGCGCAGGAACGACGAGTCCTCGTCGAGCTGACGGACCGACGGCGCGCTCGCAGGCGCGACCGGCAGTCGCTGCTCGGCGGCGTCGACGACCTTCCTGCCCACGAGGCTCGCGCGCCAGTCGGCGGCCGACGTCGCCAGCGGCGCCCCCTGGTGCGGCGACGACAGGGTGACCACCGTCCCGATCGGCGGGTACTCCGGATTGCCCGCGTCGTAGAAGTCCTGGAGGAACACGTCCACGACGACGCCGCCTTGTGAGTGCGCGATGAGGTCGACCTCGCGGCCGGGATGCTCCCGCTGGGACCGCTTGAGCTGCTCGCTCAGGCGATAGCCGGCGGCGTACAGGTCGCCACGCGTGTGCGCCGCCCGGTACGCGCCACCGTCCGGCGCGTAGGAGAAGTAGACGACCTCGTCGTGGCGGTACCCGAGCGCGCGCGTGTCGAGCGAGAACGTCGGGTCGGCGGGACTCCCCGAGCTGTCGACGCCGCCGACGGCCATGAGCAGATGACCCGACCCGCCGCTGCCGTCGGCGGCCGTGCTGCCATCGCTGCATTCCTGCCGGTGCCGCCACCAGTCGGCGAAGCCGGAGGCGAAGTCTGCGACCACCGACGAGAACAGGCCGAACTGCGAGCGCTCGAACGCGGCGCGACCCCAGCCCGCGAGCTCGCGGCCAATGGCGGCGCCGAACTGGGCGATCCCCGCGGCACGGTCACGCGCCGCGCCTGTCGCGGTGCTCATCGCGTCCCACCCGGCGCCGGCGAGGTCGATCGCCCCGCCTAGCCCGTCACCGAGCGCGCCGGCGAGGTCCGCCGCGACGGTGCTGACCGCGCCGCCCCCGGAGGACAACGATCCGACCGGCGGGCGCCGCTCATCCCAGGGCTCGGCCGGGACCTCGTCGACCGGGACGAGCCGGACGAGCTGGGTGAGGTCGCACGCGGCCAAGAGGAGCTGCGGGTCGACGTAGCGGTCCCCCAGTCGCAGCCCGAAGTGGAGCGCGCCGGGCTCGTGCTCGGGACCGGACCCCCCGACCACGCCGACGACCTGACCGCGGACAACCCGCTCCCCCGTGCGCACGTTGGTGCCGGCAAGGAAGGCGTAGGTCGTGCGCAGATCGCCGTCGTGCGCGACGACCACGTGCAGCGAACCGGCGACAGATCCCGCGAACGACACGACGCCATCGCCGGCGGCTCGGACCGATGTGCCTGGAGGAGCACCGAGATCGATGCCGCGATGGCCGGGGCCGTATGCGAACGCCGGCGCCTGGAACGGGCGCACCACGGATCCGTCGACCGGCGGCAGCCACGCCGCGCAACCAGGTGCCGCCGGCAGGGCGGCGCCCGCCGGACCCGAGTCGCGCTCGAGCCCGAACGATGCCGCGACAAGGCAAAGGACCAGGCAGAGCGTCATGTCCCGGCTCGGGTGATGCAGTCCCATGGGCTTCTCCGTGAGTCGGACGCGGCGCGGCACGGGGAAGCGCCAGGGGAAGTGGTCACGGAGCCGGGGCTCGACGTGACGGACGGAGCGTATCCGGGACCTACGACAATGAAAAGAGGGAGGCGAGCCGAGGGGCGCGGTTGATCGCGTCGGCAAGGAGATGCTTCATCTCGTCGACCTCGAAGACCGCGACGGGATCGTGCGACGGGTCCTCGACGATGTCGCCGACAGTCGAGGAGCCGGGCACGTCGCGTCCGAGCAGGATCTCGTCGAGGGCAACGAGGCCGACGAACGAGATCTGCGACAACCACTCTCCGAGCTCGCGCTCGCTGATGTCGAGCTCCCGTGCGAGCTCGTTGTCGTCGGGCGTGCGCCGCAGCTCGTTCTCGAGCTTCGAGTAGGCACGCTCGATAGCCCGGGCCTTGGCGCACAGAAGCGGGACCCAATCGATCGAGCGGAGCTCGTCGATGATCGCGCCCTTGATGCGGCGATCGCGTAGGTCTCGAACTTGAACCCGCGGGAGGGGTCGAACTTCTCGATCGCGTCGATGAGCCCGAAGATCCCTAGCTGACGAGGTCGGACTGCTCGACGCTGTGGGGCAGCCCCGAGCCGACCCACCCGGCCACGAACTTCACCGGTGGCGAGTAGTGGAGGATCAGGCGCTCGCGCGCTTCGGTCGTCCCCCGGGTCTTGTAATCGTCCCAAAGGCGGGCGACGACGTCCGGAGCAGGGTTGTCAGGCACGAGGATGCGTGGCGTCGTAGACGGCGCGTAGCCGTTCGCGGGTCAGGTGCGTGTAGATCTGCGTGGTAGCGAGGTCGGTGTGGCCGAGAAGCTCCTGGACGGCGCGCAGGTCGGCGCCCCGCTCCAACAGGTGCGTCGCGTACGCATGTCGGAGCGCGTGCGGGTGGAGCGACTGGCCGTCGGGCAGGGGATGACCCGCCACGATGCGCCGTGCGTCCCGCGTGCTCAGGGCGCGACCGCGCGCGTTGAGGAACATCGCGTCCGGGGGCGTCAAGTCCGTGACGAGCTCCGGCCGTCCGTGCGCGAGGTAGCCGCGGATCGCCGCCACCGCCGGCTCACCGAGGGGCACCCGGCGCGTCTTCGCCCGTTTCCCGAGCACGGTGACCAGACGGCGCTCGAGGTCGACGTCGTCGAGCGCGAGACCGCAGCACTCGCTCACGCGCAGACCCGCGCCGTACAGAATCTCGAGGACGGCGAGGTCGCGCCAGACCACCGCCGCCGTGCCGGGATCGTCGTCGGCGGTGTCGTCGAGATCGGTGCCGCCCTCGAGGAGGGCGACGGCCTCCGCCTGGCGCGGCACACGCGGCAAGCGCGCCTCACCCTTGGGGGCGCGCAGCGCGCGTCCCGGGTCGGTCGCGATGATCCCGTGGCGGTGCAGGTAGCACAGATACGCGCGTAACGAAGCTGCTTTGCGGGCGATCGAGCGCCGGGCGAAGCCCCTCGTCGTGAGGTAGGCGAGGTACCGCCGCAGCGTGGCGTGGTCGAGCTGGGCGGGAGACGGGCAGCCGCCACGAGTGGCCCAGGCGACGAACTGCCGCACGTCGCCTTCGTAGGCCTCACGGGTGTGCGTGCTCTGCCCCGCCAGTGAAGCGACGAACTCGTCGACCGCCCAGCTCACTTCGCACCTCTGCTCACCCCAGCCCGCTCAGGCACGTTACCAACCGCTTCTCCATGTCCAGTGTCTCTTCGAGATGTGATCCGCAGTTGGTTGTCGTAGGCCTGCGGTACGGTGCGATCGCCGTCGAGGTTGCCGCGGTCACGGCCCTCCCTCGTCCAGATCTTCGGGAGGATCGCCGTGCTCGCTTCGGTTCGCAGCGCCACGCTTACGGGCGTCGACGGCCAGGTCGTGACCGTCGAGGTCCATATGTCGACCGGCCTGCCCGGCTATCACGTCGTCGGCCTACCTGACGCCGCCGTCCGGGAGTCACGTGAGCGGGTGCGGGCCGCGCTGCTATCGTCCGGTTTGGAGTTCCCGAAGCAGCGCATCACTGTCAACCTCGCGCCGGGCGGCGTGCGCAAGACGGGCGCCGGCTTCGAGCTGGCGGTCGCGCTCGGGCTGCTGGCGGCGAGCGGGGAGCTGCCCGACGGCGTGCTCGACGGCGTCGGCGTGCTCGGCGAGCTGGGCCTCGACGGTTCCGTCCGCCCGGTACCCGGGATGCTGGCGCTCGTCGACGCGTTGCGTGTCGCTGGCGCCGACTCTGTGATCGTGCCGGTCGGGAGCGCCACCGAGGCTGCGCTCGTGCACGGCGTCGAAGTGCAACCCGCCCGCACCGTCGTCGAGCTGCGCGCATGCCTCAAGGGCGAATCCGACTGGCCTGCCACGCCTCCACCTCGTGACGTCGGCCCGGCCACGAGCGACGTCGACGACGAGGCTGTCGACCTTGCCGAGGTCCGCGGCCTCCAACGAGCGCGGCGCGCGCTCGAGGTGGCCGCGGCGGGGTGGCACCACGTGCTGCTGACGGGCCCGCCGGGAACGGGCAAGACCATGCTCGCCCGCCGGTTGCCGACGATCCTGTCGCCGCTCGATCCCGGCGAAGCGCTCGAGGTCACGCGCATCCACTCGGCCGCCGGGTATGCGCCGAACAACGGGCTGGCGCGCCGCCGTCCGTTCCGGGCGCCGCACCACACCGCGTCGACGGTCGCGCTCGTCGGCGGCGGCTCGAGCCGCCTCCGTCCCGGCGAGGTGACGCTCGCGCACCGGGGTGTGCTCTTCCTGGACGAGCTGGGTGAGTTCCCGCCCCACGCGCTCGACGCGTTGCGCCAGCCGATCGAGGAGCACGTCGTGCGCATCTCGCGCCAAGCGATGTCGGCCGCGTTTCCCGCCGACTTCCTCTTGATGGCGTGCTCGAACCCGTGCCCGTGCGGCCTCGGCGGTCCCAGCTGCACGTGCAACGAGCTCCAGCGAACGCGTTACCGCCGCCGCCTCTCCGCGCCGCTGCTCGACCGGTTCGACCTCCGCCTCGAGGTCCACGCGCCCGAGCCCGGTGACGGGCCGGGCGAGCCCTCGGCGGTGGCGCGTGAGCGGGTACTCGACGCCATCTCTCGGCAGGAGCGGCGGTACGCGCGGCGGCCGTGGCGGCGCAACGCGCAAGTGCCCGCGGGCGCGCTCCACCGTGCCATCCCGCTCACCGGGGACGTCGAGGACGCGTGGCGTTGGGCCATCGCGCACTACGAGCTCACGGGCCGGGGCGCGGCGCGGATCCGGCGCGTGGCCCGCACGCTCGCCGACCTCGACGGCAGCCCCGAGCTCGTCGCGCACGACATCACTCTGGCGGCGTCGCTGCGGGAGGACGTGCCATGAGCGTCGCCCGTCCCGAGCTCGCGGCAGCCGAGGTCGCTGCCGCCACGCTGGTCTGCTTGCCCGACATGGGTCCGAGCCGGCTACGCGCCCTGCTCGACCGATGGCCGAATCCGAGCGCGGCGCTCGCCGCAGTCAAGGACGAGCGAGCGTGCGACGAGCTGCGCCCCGACGCGCGGTTGTTCGGCCCGCACGGGCGTCACGAGCTGTCGCGGCGGTGGGCGCGCGCCGCCCATGAGCTCGACCTCGCCCCCGAATTGGCGCGGCGAGGCACGACCGTGCTGCTCGACGGCGATGCCGACTACCCCATCAGCGACGAGATCCCGGACCGCCCTGCCGTGCTGCTGCTCGAAGGGTCAGCGCCAGATGTCCTCGAGCGGCCGCGCGTCGCGATCGTCGGTACGCGCTCGGCGACCGTGCATGGCCTCGCCGACGCACACGAGGTGGGCAGGTTCCTCGCCCGCTGCGGAGTCACCGTCGTGAGCGGCATGGCAATTGGTATCGACGGTGCCGCACACGCTGGCGCGCTCGACGCGGGTGGCGGCGTGGTCGGTGTGGTCGCGACCGGGCTCGACATCATCTACCCGCGGCGGCACGTCGTGCTGTTCGAACGCGTGCGAGCGGCCGGTGTGCTGTTGAGCGAGACGGGATTCGGCGTCGGCGCCAACCGCTTCCGGTTCCCCGTCCGCAATCGCATCATCGCCGCCCTCACCGACGTCGTTGTGGTCGTCGAGGCCACGCTGCGCGGCGGCGCGCGGATCACGGCCGAAGCGGCGCTGGAGTACGGGCGCCCGGTGCTCGCGGTGCCTGGTTCACGCCGCAACCCGGCCGCCGAGGGTTGCAACGCGCTGCTCGCCGACGGCGCGCACCCGCTGCTCGAGCCGGACGACGTGCTCGTCGCGCTCGGGCTGACGCCGGGGGTGCGGCGGGGTTGGGGCGCGCCGCCGGCGCGTCCTACGCCGAGCGGCGAGGGCGCGTGCGTGCTCGAGGCCTGTTCCGGGGAAGCGGCGACGGTCGACCAGCTCGCGAGCCGTACCCGGCTGACGCCGGCGGCGGTGACGATAGCGCTGGTCGACCTCGAGCGTCAGGGATGGATCGAGCACAAGCGGGGCTGGTGGTGGCCGCGGTGAGCGGTCGCGAGTCAGTCGCCGGTGAACTTCGGCTCGCGCTTCTGGAGGAACGCGAGGATCGCCTCGCTCGTGTCCTTGGACGCGAAGTTCATCGCTTGGGCGGTGTCCTCGAACTCGAGTGCCTCGGCCATCGACACCGAGAACGACTGGTTCAGCAGTCGCTTCGACAACGAGAGCTGGATCGGCGGCAGCGCCGCCAGCCGGTTCGCGAGCTCGGTCGTCACCTTGTCGAGGTCGTCGTGGGGCACCACCCGGTTCACGATCCCGATGCGCTCGGCTTCGGCGGCGTCGATGACGTCGGCGAAGAACACGAGCTCCTTCGCCTTGTGCAAGCCGATGAGGCGGGGCAGGAGCCACGAGCCGCCGAAGTCCACGTTCAGCCCGCGCTTCGAGAAGATCTCCGAGAAGCGAGCCCGGTCGGACGCGACGATGAGATCGCAGCCGAGCGCGAGGTTCAGGCCCGCGCCCGCGGCAACGCCGTTGACGGCCGCGATCGCCGGCTGCGGCAGATGGTGGAGGCGCAACGCGGCGCGCCCGACGACGCGCATCTGCCGGAAGGTCGCGCCGATCCCGCCACCGCTTTCCTGGAGGTCGGGGTTGTCGCCGGGGGCGAGATCGGCGCCCGAGCAGAACCCGTCCCCCGCTCCGGTGACCACGAGCACGCGGTCGCTCGGCGTGTCGGCGACCTCGTCGAATAATTCGATGAGCTCGCGCCACATGGGACCGTTGATCGCGTTCTTCTTCTCGGGGCGGTTGAGCGTCACGGTGACGACACCGTCCGCTCGTTCAACGATGAGCGTCTCCATGGCCGGTACCGTACCTCCGTGGGCTTCAACCCGTTTCGTAAACAGGCGCGGCGGGGTTCCGACATCTTCATCTTGGTCGCCGCGCTCGCGATCGTCGCCGCGCTCTTGCTGTGGGCGGTGATCCCGCGCTGAGAAACGGCGCTAGAGCACGTCCTCCAGAACCTCGACCGTCAACTGGCCGTCCGCGCTACGCATGACCGACGCCACGTCGAACCGCAGCGTGCGCCGCCGCGTGTCGTGCTCGGCGAGCCAGCGCGCCGCGAGCATCCGCAAGCGACGCTGCTTGGCGCCGGTCACTGCTTCTACGGGCGCGCCGAAGCGCGTGCTCGCCCGCGTCTTGACCTCACAGAACACGAGCGTGTCGCCCTTCGCGACCACGAGGTCGAGCTCGCCGTCGTGGCAGCGCCAGTTGCGATCGATCACGCGGTAGCCGGCTGCGTCGTACCACGCGGCGACCGCGTCCTCACCGGCGTTCCCGAGCCGCCGTCGCGGGTCGACCCGGCGTGGTTGAGCCGGGCCGGGCACCGTTACAGGTCCTTACCGGCCAGTTCCTCGACGTTGACGTCCTTGAACGTCACGACCCGCACGTTGGCGACGAAGCGGGCGGGCCGGTACATGTCCCACACCCAGGCGTCCTGGAGGTTGAGCTCGAAGTACACCCGGCCCTGCTCGTTCTTGACGTCCATCTGGACCGCGTTCGTGAGGTAGAAGCGCCGCTCCGTCTCGACGACGTACGAGAACATCGGGAGGACGTCCCGATACTCCTTGTAGAGCTGGAGCTCGATCTCGGTCTCGTACCGCTCGAGGTCCTCGGCACTCACGGCTCAGGCTCGCTTCTCCCGAATCTTCGCCGCCTTCCCGACCCGGTCCCGCAGGTAGTACAGCTTCGCCCGGCGCACGTCACCGCGGCTCACGACCTCGATCTTGGCGATGATCGGCGAGTGAACCGGGAAGGTCCTCTCGACGCCCACGCCGAAGCTGACCTTGCGGACCGTGAACGTCTCGCGGGCGCCGCTGCCCTTGCGTCGGATCACGACCCCCTGGAACACCTGCACGCGCTCGCGGTTGCCTTCGACGACCCGCACATGCACCTTCAGGGTGTCCCCCGGACCGAAGTCGGGGATGTCCTCGCGGAGGTTGGCGCGATCGACGACATCGGTGGCATTCATCCCAAAGCTCTCTCGAGGATCAGGGCTTTTGGCCGGGTTCGGCGCCCTTTTCGGGCCCAGGAAGCCCTGATGCTACCGGTCGGGTGGGCCCTCCGGGAACTCGTCCAAGAGCCGGCGCTCCTCCTGAGTGAGCGCCCGGGGGCCGAGCAGATCGGGTCGCCGGTCGAGCGTCCGCCGCAGCGCTTCCGCCTTCCGCCACCGCGCGACGCGCGCGTGGTCCCCCGAGCGCAGCACCTCGGGGACCGTCCACCCGCGGAAGTCGGCCGGGCGCGTGTACTGCGGATGCTCGAGCAGCCCGTCGCCGAAAGACTCTTCCTCGGCCGATTCGACGTTGCCGATGACGTCGGGCACGAGCCGGACGACGGATTCGACGACGACGAGCGCCGCCGCCTCGCCGCCGGCGAGCACGTAGTCACCCACCGAGATCTCGTCATCGCAGAGATGGTCGGCGACGCGCTGGTCGACGCCCTCGTACCGTCCGCACAGCAACGAGAAGCCATCGCCGCGCGCGAGCTGCCGCGCCATCTTCTGGTCGAACCGTCTGCCCGCGGCCGACAGGAGCAACAGCGGACGCGGCGGGTCCACGGCTTCGACGGATGCGAACAACGGCTCCGGTGTCATGACCATGCCGGCGCCCCCGCCGAACGGTGTGTCATCGACGCTGCGATGCGCATCGCCCGTCTGTTCACGAGGATCGTGCACGCGCACGTCGACCAGCCCGCGCTCGCGCGCACGCCCGAGCAGTGACGAACGCAGCGGCCCCTCCACGTACTCGGGAAAGATCGTGAACACGTCGATGCGCATGGTTTCTTCCTTTGTCGCCGTCGCAAGCTCCGGCTTTGCGGCGACGGTCGGCAAAGCCGCCGTCGCCGCGGCGACCTATCTGTTCACGTCGAGCAGGCCGTCGGGGACGTCGACGATCACAACGCCCGGTGCCTGGTCGACGACGAACACGATGGGGATGAGGACGCCGTCGTCGAGCATGAGGAGATCATGCGCGGGATTCGCCTCGACCGCGGTCACCCGGCCGAGCAGGTTGCCGTGCACGTCGCGCGCTTCGGCACCGACCAGCTCGTGCACCCACACCCGGCCTTCACCGGGGTCGTCGAGCGCTTCACCGACGAGCGTCGCGCCGCGCAGCGCCTCGGCGGCGTCGCGGTCGGCGACGCCTTCGAATCGCACCAGCCACCGACCCTGGTGCGGCCGCGCCCTTTCGACCACGAGCTTGCGATCGCCGGCGTAGAGCACGGCGCCGGGCGCGGTGCGTTCGGGGCGGTCGGTGGTCAGCGTGACGTTGACCTCGCCGTGCACGCCGTGCGGGCGACCGATCCAGCCGAGCTCGAGCCCAGCTCCTTTTGCGCCGTCGCGAGCTCCGGCTTTGCGCCGACGGTCGGCAAAGCCGCCGTCGCCGCCGGCCGCCACAGCCGGCTACTCCACGACGTCGACGTTGGCCTTGATGCCTTCGGCGGCGCCGGCGGCGCGCACCACCTGGCGCAGTGCCTGGATCACGCGGCCGCGCTTGCCGATGAGCCGGCCCATGTCCCCCGGGCTGGCGTGCACCAGGAGCTGCACGTCGTCGCGCCGTTCGGTCACGTCGATCTCGACCGCGTCGGGCTCCTCGGCCACATTGCGGGTGACGTGCTCGACGACCGCTCGCGCCCGCGCGCCGAGGATGCGGTTCCCTTCGGGCGCGATCTCGTCGGCGATGTCGTCGTCGTAGTCATCGCCTTCGTACTCGTCGTCGAGCTCGTCGCGCTCGTTGATTGCGTCGTCACTCATCGCCGGACTCCTCGGCATTCGCCTCGTCGGCGGAGGCTTCCTCTGCGCCGGCGTCCTCGGCGGGTACCTCTTCGGAGGGTGCCTCATCGGCGGGTGCTTCATCGGCGGTGGGCTCCGCCGGCGCCTTTGCTGACAGCGGTTCGGGCGCGGCGTCGGCGGCGCCAGCCTGCTGCTTCGCCTTCTTGGCGTCGGCTTTGGGGTCACCGAGGCGACGGCGGGCCAGCTTCGTGTCGGCGGGGCGCCCCTTCTCGGACTCGAACTGCGCCCACACGCCCGTGACCGTCAGCAGCTTCTGCACCTGCTCCGTCGGCTGGGCGCCTTTCCGGAGCCAGGTCAGCGCCTTCTCCCCGTCGATGTTGATGACGGACGGGTCCTGGCGAGGGCGGTAGTTGCCGATGATCTCGATGAAGCGCCCGTCGCGAGGTGAGCGCGAGTCGGCGACGACCACCCGGTAGGTGGGCTGCTTCCGTTTTCCCATCCGCATGAGGCGGATCTTCACGGCCACGTTTGCCGGCTTCCTTTCGGTCGCGGGATGCAGGCGGCGATGCGCCTGCGGAACGCACCAGGGTAGCGAGTCAGCGGCCGGGTACCGGGAGTCGGGGCATCTTGCCCTTGGCCACCGAGCGCATCATCTGCTGGACCATCTTGAACTGCTTGAGCATCGCGTTGACGTCTCCCGTGGTGGTGCCGCTGCCGCGTGCGATGCGCAACCGGCGCGACCCGTTGATGACAGTCGGGTTGCGCCGTTCTTCGGGGGTCATCGAGCGGATGATCGCCTCGATCCGGCCCAGCTGCGATTCGTCGACCTGGGCCTGACGCGCCTCCTTGGGCAGGCCCGGCAGCATCCCGACGATGTTCTGGAGCGGCCCCATCTTGCGGACCTGCTGCATCTGGTCGAGGAAGTCCTCGAGGGTGAATTGACCCTTGCGCAGCTTCTCCCCGGCCTTCTCCGCCTCCTCCTTCTCGAAGGTCGCCTCCGCCTTCTCGATGAGCGTGAGCATGTCGCCCATGCCGAGGATGCGGCTCGCCATACGGTCGGGATGGAACGGCTCGAAGTCGTCGAGCTTCTCCCCGGTGCCGGCGAACAGGATCGGCTTGCCGACCACTTCCTTCACCGACAGCGCGGCGCCGCCCCGCGCGTCACCGTCGATCTTCGTGAGAATGACACCGTCGAGGCCGACCGCGTCATTGAACGCCTCCGCGACGTTGACGGCCTCCTGCCCCGTCATAGCGTCGACAACCAGAAGGGTGTCATCGGGTTTGACGGCGTTGCGCACCCGACGCAGCTCGTTCATGAGGTCGGCGTCGATCTGGAGGCGTCCGGCGGTGTCGAGGATGATGACGTTGCGGCCGGTGCGGTCGGCTTCCTTGCGAGCGTTCTTCGCCACCCGAATCGGGTTGCTCTGCTCCGAGTACACCGGCACGTTGATCTGCTCGCCGAGCACGCGTAGTTGCTCGACGGCGGCGGGGCGCTGCAGATCGGCCGCAACGAGCAGCGGCTTCCGACCTTCGCGCTCGATGTGCCGGGCGAGCTTGCCCGCCGCGGTGGTCTTCCCCGAGCCTTGAAGTCCGGCCAGCATCACCACGGTCGGCGGCTTGGAGCTCATGGCGAGCTTGCCCGTGTCGCCGCCGAGCGTCGTCACGAGCTCCTCGTGGACGATCTTGATGACCTGTTGCGCGGGGGTCAGGCTCTTGGCGACGGTCGCACCGTGGGCGCGGTCCTTCACCCGGTTGATGAACGACTTGACGACCGTCACGTTGACGTCGGCCTCGAGCAGCGCGACCCGGATCTCGCGGGCGACCTCGTCGATGTCGCGGTCGGTCAGCTTGCCGCGGCTCCGCAGCCGCTTGAAGATGCCGTCGAACCGGTCGGAGAGCGCATCGAACAATGTTCCTCCTACGCCGTCGCAAGCTCCGGCTTTGCGGCGTCGGACGGCAAAGCCGCCGCCGCGCCGCCCGTTACACGCTATGCGAACAAGGCGGCGACGAACTCTTCGGGGTCGAACGGGACGAGGTCCACCTGCCCTTCCCCCACCCCGACGAGCTTCACGGGGATGCCGAGGTCGGATTCGATCGCGAGCACGATGCCGCCCTTGGCGGTTCCGTCGAGCTTGGTGAGGACGACCCCGGTCACGTCGACGGCCTCGGCGAACTGGCGGGCCTGGCTCAATCCGTTCTGACCCGTCGTGGCGTCGACGACGAGCAGGACCTCCTGCGGCGCGCCCGGGGTCCGCTCGGCGACCCGCCGGATCTTCTTGAGCTCCTCCATGAGGTTGACCTTCGTGTGCATGCGGCCGGCGGTGTCGACGAGCACGACGCTCGCGCCGCGGCCCGTCCCGGCGCTGATGGCGTCGTAGACCACCGATCCGGGATCCGCGCCTTCCTGCCCGCGCACGACGTCGCCACCGACACGTGCGGCCCATTCGCTCAGCTGATCGGCGGCGGCGGCGCGGAACGTGTCGGCGGCGGCGAGCAGCGCGGTGCGGCCGTCGTCGACCTCGTGCCGGGCGAGCTTGGCGATCGTCGTGGTCTTGCCCGTGCCGTTCACGCCCACGAACAACCACACCGTCGGGCCGTCGGTGGCGCGGTGCAGCGAGCGGTCCGCCCCGGCAAAGTCCTTCACGAGTTCCTCGCGCAGGAGCGCCACGAGCTGCTCGGGGTCCGTGACCCGCTCGGCGGCGGCGCGGGCGCGCAGATCGTCCAGCAGACGGGACGTGGTCGCCACCCCGACGTCGGCGACGAGCAGCGCCTCCTCGACGCTGTCCCACGCCTCGTCGTCGAGCACGCGGCGCCCGGTGAGCGCACCGAGCGAGCGTGTGAGAGCCGCGCGCGTCTTGCCCAGCCGGTCGCGCAACCGAGGGGCGCGCGGCGGCGCCGGCGGCGCCGGCGGC
>JBKOWY010000165.1:0-24530 GCA_046724655.1 Actinomycetota bacterium | reverse complement strand
GGCGTCGCCCGGGCGATCGCCGCCATGCCGGTCCCTGTGCTCACCGGCATCGGCCACGAGATCGACCGCACCGTCGCCGACGAGGTCGCGCACACGTCGTACAAGACACCCACCGCGTGTGGGCAGGCGATGGTGGAGCGGGTGACCGAGTTCGTCGACCGGATCGACGGTGTGTCCCGCGGGGTCGTGCACAACGCGCGGTCGAACTGCGTGCTCGCGTTGCGCGAGCTGAGCGACTGTGCCCGCCGCGCCCGGCGCGGCCCGCCGATCGCGTTGGGCCGCGAGCTCGCCGTCCTCGAACGCCACCGCGGCCGCGCCGAGGAGCTCGGCACCCGCGCCGCGCAGCAGGCGGCGTCCGAGATCGACGGCACCGAGCGCAGGCTCTCGTCGGCGGGCGCCCGGATCGCCCGCGCCGAGGGCCGCCGGCTCGACGCGTCCGAGGCGCGGCTGCGTGCGCTCGACCCGGCCCGGGTCCTCGAGCGCGGCTACACGATCACCCGCGACCGCGACGGCCGTGTGGTGAAGCGGGTGGCCGGGCTGACCACCGGCGACCGAATGGTCACCGAGTTCGCCGACGGGGCCGCGACCAGCGTCGTCGAAGATGTAGACAGGCGCGGGCCATGAACAGCAAGCGCGACGAGAAGAACGGCGGCGACGACCTCGGCTACGCCGAGGCGATGACCGAGCTCGACGAGATCCTCGACCAGCTCGAGGGCGACCACCTCGACGTCGACGTGCTCGCCGAGCGCGTCCGGCGCGCCAGCGAGCTGATCAAGCTGTGCCGGACGCGCATCGCCCGGGCCCAGGAGGACGTCGACCGCATCGTCACCGACCTCGAAGAGTTCGAGCGCGAGCTCGGCGCCACTCCGTCACCAGATCAAGGCGAGGACGAGGACGAGCTCGAAGGCGACGTCTCCGCCCACGAAGCCGACGAGCTGTTCTAGCTACTTCATGAAGTCGCTGCGATCTGGCCCATGCGGCCCGAGCTGTAGTCATCGAAGGCCTGGACGATCTCGTCGCGGGTGTTCATGACGAACGGGCCGTAGCGAGCCACCGGCTCCCGGAGCGGCTCGCCTGCGATGACGAGCACGTCGAGCGGGCGTTGGGCGTCGCCTGGCGCCTCGAGGTGCACGCTGCCCTCGTCGGCGGCGAACAGGGCGAGCTCGGATTCACCGGCCTCGGTTCCGTCACCGAACCGGCCCCGGCCCGCGATCACGTACGCCATGGCCCGGTGCCCCGGGGGGATCGGCACATCGAGGGAAGCACCGGGCGACAGCGTGACGTGGAGGTAGACGATCGGGCTATGGGTGTCGACCGGGCCGCGGACGCCGAAGACGTCGCCGGCGACCACCTTCACCCGCGCGCCCGGGGCCGGCTCGGTGACCGGAATCTGGTCGGCTTTGATCTCCTGGTAGCGGGGCGGCGCCATCTTGTCGGCGCGCGGGAGGTTCACCCAGAGCTGGACGCCCTGCACGCGCCCGCCCCCGCGGCGGATCTCCTCGGACGGCAGCTCGGAATGGACCACGCCGGCGCCCGCCGTCATCCACTGCACGTCGCCAGGGCCGATGTAACCGCCCCCGCCGCTCGAGTCCTGGTGCTCGAAGGCGCCTTCGAGCATGTAGGTGACGGTCTCGAAGCCCCGGTGCGGGTGGTCGGGCGCGCCCACCGCCTCGCCGGGCCCGTACTCGGCCGGACCCATGTGGTCGAGGAGTAGGAATGGGTCGACCATGTCGAGCCGGGCGGTTGGGAACGGCCGCCGGACGACGAAGCCGCCGCCTTCCACGGTCCGGGTGGCGGGAATGACATTCGCGACGGGTCGTCGGTGCGTCGTGTCGGCCATACGGGAGTCAAGGCCTGCCGGCGGCCGTCTATTCCGCTCCGAACGTCCGCTACTGCCCGGGCGCGAGGGCTTGCACGGCGCCGGCGAGCGCGTCCTCCCAGGGCCAGTTCCACTGGAAGTGCGTGTTGCCGTCGCGCATCGCGTTGGCCTGCCACCAGTAGCCATAGATCGTGCACGTGAACACGGTGGCCACGATGCGACCGGGGTAGTTCTGCTTGCCCTTCACGCGGGCGGGATCGGGGGCAGGCACGGTGTGGCCCAAGCGGGCGAAGATCGCGCTCAGCTCGGCCTCGACCGCGCCTTCGTTCTGGTCGTGCTTGATGAGGTCACCGTCGATGACGATCAGGCCGATCATCCACGGAATGAAGCCGAGATATCCGCTCCCGACGACGGCGGCCCCGATGACGATGACGAGCCACACCGCCGGATCGCGGAAATCGGTCGTCATCAGGCGGAGCGCGCCCAGGTTCACGGAGATGCGCTCGAAGTTGGGTCGAAGTTCCTCGGCGACACCGCGCTCGCCGGCCTGCTGCCACGCGAAGTCGTTGGCGGCGTCCAGCAGTTCGAGCCGGCGGCGGTTGTGGTCGCGCATCCGCCGCATCAGCTGGTAGAAGACGACGAGCCCGTAGATGTTGAGCGTGATGATCGTCAGGAAGATGTCGAGCCCGATGTTCGTGAAGAAGTAGTCGCTCTGGTTGCGCGCCGCGTACGCGGCACGGATGCGCTCGACGGGCGAAGCCGCTGGTGGCGGGCCCCATGCGCCAGACGGCGCGGGTGGGGGCGGGGGTGTTGCCGTCACGGGTGGCTCACACGGTCTCGGGCGCCGTGGCCTGGATCGCGTTGGCGAGAGCGTCTTCCCACGGCCAGTTCCAGAGGAAGTGCTTGTTGACGTCGTCCATCATGTTGTAGAGCCACCAAAAGAAGTAGACGCCGCAGCTGCCGATGCTGGCGACGATGCGCCCGGCGTAGTTCTGGGGCCCCTTCCGGCGGTCCGGATCGGGAGCGGGGACGTTCTGGCCCAGCCGGGCGAAGATCGCGCTGAGCTCGGCTTCGATCGCGCCCTCGGCCTGATCGTGCTTGATGAGGTCCTGGTCGAGGAAATAGAAGCCGACGAAATAGGCGATCGTCGTGAGGATCGAGATCACGACCCAGATGCCGGGGTCGCGGAAGTCGGTCGTCATCTGGCGCATCACGGCGAGGTTCGTCGAGATGCGCTCGAAGTTGGGACGCAGCTCCTCGGCGATGCCACGCTCGCTTGCTTGCTGCCATGCGAACTCGGTAGCGGACTCGAGCAGGTCGAGCCGGCGGCGGTTGTGGTCGCGCATGCGTCGCATGAGCTGATAGAAGACGTAGAAGCCGAAGATGCCGCACGTGATGATGGTGAGGAAGATCACCATCCCCAGGCCTTGGAAGTAGTAGTCGGTCTGGCTCCGCGCCATGTACGCGGCGCGGAACCGCTCAATCGGTGACGCTGCCGGCGGCTGCGGCGCCGGCGACGGCGTCGGTTGCGGCGGTGGGGACGGCGGCTCGCCCGGAGGCGGAGGAGGGGGCGGAGGCGGCGAGGGCGGAGGCGTCGTCGTCATGGGCGCGCACACTAGCGAGGGCGCGAGCATGATGCGTGCAGGGAGCAACAAAGTGATGCTCCACGCACGCATCGAAGGAGCAGCGATGGCCGACGAGTACACGCCGACAGCAGACGACCACTTCACGTTCGGGTTGTGGACCGTCGGCAACCGCGGGCGCGACCCGTTCGGCCACGAGACCCGCCCACCGCTCGACCCGGTCGAGACCGTGCACAAGCTCGCCGAGCTCGGCGCCTACGGCGTCAACTTCCACGACGACGACCTCGTGCCCCCGGGCTCGTCGACCGCGGACCGCGAGCAGATCCTCAAGCGGTTCCGGCGCGCCCTCGACGAGACCGGCATGAAGGTGCCGATGGCGACCACGAACCTGTTCTCGCAGCCCGTGTTCAAGGACGGCGCGTTCACCGCCAACGACCCGCGAGTGCGTCGCCACGCGCTGCGCAAGACCTTCGACGCCATCGACCTCGGGGCTGAGCTCGGCGCGGAGGTGTACGTGATGTGGGGCGGCCGCGAGGGCGTCGAGTGCGACGCCGCGAAGGACGTTGCCACCGCGCTCGACTGTTACGCCGAGGCCATCAACCTCTGCTGCGACTACATCCTCGACCGAGGCTACGAGCTCGACATCGCGATCGAGCCCAAGCCCAACGAGCCGCGCGGCAACCTGTTTCTCCCGACCGTCGGGCACGCGCTGGCCTTCATCCACGAGCTCGCCCATCCCGACATGGTCGGTCTCAACCCCGAGTTCGCGCACGAGACGATGTCGGCGCTGTCGGTCCATCACGGTGTCGCGCAGGCGCTGTGGGCCGACAAGCTCTTCCACATCGACCTCAACGGGCAGGTTCCGGGGAAGTACGACCAGGACTTCCGCTTCGGCTCGGAAGGAATCCGCGACGCCTTCTATCTCGTGAAGCTGCTCGAGGACGCCGAGTGGGAAGGGATGCGGCACTTCGATGCGCACGCATACCGCACCGAAAGTGTCGACGGCGTCTGGGAATTCGCGCGGGGGTGCATGCGCACCTATCTGATCCTGAAAGAGAAGGCGGCCCGGTTCCGCACCGACCCCGAGATCGCGGACGCGTTGCTCGAGGCGCGCACCGACGGCCTCGCCGAGCGCATCCTCCCCGACGGCTACTCACCCGAGGCAGTGGCGCGGTTACGCGCGGAGCAGATCGACGTCGACGCCGTCGCGGCTCGCGGCCACGGGCACGAGCGCCTCGACCAGCTCGTCACCGAGCTGCTGCTCGGTGTCCGCTGACAGCCGCGTATAGCGTCGCAAGCGCCCAGACCGCTAAGGGGAGGTGCCTTGCCACTCGTTCTCGGAGTCGACTCGTCCACGCAATCGACCAAGGTCGAGATACGTGACACAGAGTCGGGCGCGCTGATCGGATCCGGGCAGGCTCCGCATCCCCCGACGTCGCCGCCGCGCAGCGAGCAGGACCCCGGGGTGTGGCGGGACGCCCTCGTCGAGGCCCGCGGTCAGACCGGCGCACGGCCGGTGGCGGCCATGGCCGTCGCCGCCCAGCAACACGGACTGGTCGCGCTGGATCAGGAGTCGAGGGTGATCCGACCGGCGAAGCTCTGGAACGACACCGAGTCGGCGGCCGACGCGGCCTGGCTCGTCGACAAGTTGGGCGGGCGGGCGGCGTGGGCCGAGGCGTGCGGCGTGGTGCCGGTGGCGTCGTTCACGATCAGCAAGCTGTCGTGGCTACATCGCTGCGAGCCCGAAAACTTCGCCCGGGTGGCGCGGGTGCTGCTGCCGCACGACTGGCTCACGTTCCTCATGAGCGGCCGGTTCACGACCGATCGGGGCGACGCGTCGGGCACGGGCTACTGGTCGGCCGCGGAGGGGAAGTGGCGTACCGACCTTCTGGGGTTGGTGGACGACGCGAAAGACTGGGATGCGTGCCTCCCCGAGGTGCTCGGGCCTACCGAAGTCGTGCGCGACCGCGATGGTGTCGTCATCGCGCCCGGCACCGGCGACAACATGGGCGCCGCGCTCGGCATCGGACTCGCGCCTGGTCAAGTTGCGATCTCGATCGGCACGTCCGGCACGGTGTTCACGGTGGCCGACGAGCCCGTTGTCGACCGGAGGGGCTACGTCGCCGGGTTCGCCGACGCGACCGGCCGGTTCCTGCCGCTCGCGTGCACGCTCAACGCGACGAAAGTGCTGGAGACATTCGCTCGGATCCTGCGCGTCGAACTCACGCGGCTCGACCAGCTCGCCCGGGCAGCGCCGCCGGGCGCGGGCGGTGTCGTGCTCCTGCCATACCTGGACGGTGAGCGGACGCCCAATCTGCCCGACGCCACCGGCACGCTGAGCGGGCTGCGGAGCGACGTCACCTCCGAGCAGTTGGCGCGCGCCGCCGTCGAAGGGGTCGTGTGCGGGCTGCTCGATGCGTTCGACGCGCTGCGCATCAGCGGGACGCCCGTGCGCCCCAATGACGGGATCGCCCTGATGGGCGGGGGCTCGCGTTCGCAGGCGTTCCCGCGTGTGCTGGCCGACCTGGCGGGCCTGCCGGTGACGGTCGTCAGTGGCGAGCCGGCGGCCACCGGCGCCTGCGTGCAGGCGGCGTCGACCCTGCACCAGGCGGCGCCCGACGAGGTGGCGAAGGCGTGGGGGGTCGGCAAAGGTCGCGTCGTCGAGCCCAACGGCGACGTGGACCGTCGCGCCATCCGTTCTGCCTACGGCGAGGTCCGCGACCGGTACACCTGAGCCCATGCAGCCCGTCTGTCGCCGACTCTGGAGCGTCGTCGCCGTCGCGATCGCGGGAACGATGTGCTTGCCTGCGCTCCCGGCCGCGGCCGCGCCCAAGCCCGCGATCTTGCGGATTTTGGTCACGAACGATGACGGCGTCGACGCGCCCGGCATCGACGCGCTGGTGCATGGCCTGCGCAAGCTCGAGCGGGTCACCGTGACCGTCGTCTCGACGGCGACGAACCAGAGCGGCCAAAGCGACAAGACGACACCCGGGCCGCTCACGACGACCGAGGTGACCACCGCCAGCGGCTACCCGGCCATCGCCGTGCAGGGCTTCCCCGCGGACACCGTCAACTTCGCGCTCGACGGCGGGATCACGACGAAGCCGCACCTCGTCGCGTCGGGAGTGAATGCGGGTCAGAACCTCGGACCGGTCATCAATGTTTCGGGCACGGTCGGCGCCGCTCGCACCGCGGTGCGTCGCGCGATTCCCGCCGTCGCCATCAGCCAGGGAACGGGGGAGCCGCCCGACTACGCCGCAGGCGTGCGCGAGGCCGTGCGCTGGGTGAAGCAGCACCGGAAGACGCTCACGAAGAAGAACGCCGCCGCTCCGACAGAGGTCACGAACATCAACGTCCCGACGTGCACGAGCGGCAAGGTTCGGGGCGTGGTCGAGGTGCCATCGGCGACGACCGGCGATGCCGGCGCGCCATCCGACTGCACTTCGAAGCTGAAGAACCCAACCGACGACGTGGTCGCGTTCACGAACGGCTACGCCGCCGTGAGCAAAGTGCCGCCGGGCTAACGCAAGTCGTCGCAGGTGCGCTCGTCAGGCCGCGGAACCGCCGCGGGTCACGACTCGCAGCAGGACCGTGTCATGACGGTCGGCGGTGTCGCTCGAATCCCCGCCGCAGGCGGCGAGCACGAGCAGGGCTACGGCCGCGGATGCGAATCGCCTCACACCTGGTGCGACGAATCGGCGGCCTCTTCGGTTCCCGCTTGCGCTCGGGCCTTGCGCTTGCGGTGCCAGCGGATGCCGCGCTCGATGGCGGCGAGCAGCGTGTCGTTGTCGCGGGAGAGCCGATTGTGCACGTAGCGCTCGAGCCCGAGGCGGCGCATCCAGGGGTTGAACGTCTCGTAGCGCTCGGTGAAGTGGATGCGCGTGCGTCCGTCGCCGAGGTCCTCGAGACGCTGAAGGCCTTCCGCTCGCGACCACAACGGCTTGCCGATGGCGTCATATCGCCACGACTCGTACGGCTTGACCTGGGTGAGCCACTCCCACGAGTGGCCCACACCGCCCGACAGCAGGAACCGCGGGACGGGGAACGTGCAATGGCGCACGAGCCCGTTCCCGACGTCGTCCCCCGGGTGCAGGATGTCGATCGTCCCGATCTTGTTCTGCGGCCGGTCGTGGCCGCGATACCAGAAGACTTCCCACACTTCTTTCGGCGGCGCGTTCACGACGATCGAGAACGAATGCTCTTGCATCGGCTGGAGGGTACCGTCGCGAGGATGCCCGGTGAGCCCGGTGAGCCTGGTGAGATGGAGGTCGCCGACTCGGTCCTCGGCCTCATCGGCGACACGCCACTCGTGCGGCTCCCGCGCATCGGCCGCGGTCTTACGTGTGACCTCATCGCCAAGATGGAGACGAGCAATCCGGGCGGCTCGGTGAAGGACCGCCCCGCGGTGGCGATGATCGACGCCGCCGAACGCGACGGATTGCTGAAGCCGGGTGGCACGATCGTCGAGCCGACCTCGGGCAACACCGGAGTCGGCCTCGCCATCGTCGCCGCCCAGCGCGGGTACCGCTGCATCTTCGTGATGAGCGACAAGATGAGCGAGGAGAAGGTCGCGCTGCTGCGCGCGTACGGCGCCGACGTGGTGGTGTGCCCGACGGCCGTGCCGCCTGAGCATCCCGACTCCTACTATTCAACGGCCGAGCGGCTCGTGCTCGAGACGCCGGACTCGTTCCGTCCCGATCAGTACTCGAACCCGGCCAACCCGGCCGAGCACGAACGCTCCACGGGTCCCGAGGTCTGGCGTCAGACCGCCGGCCGCGTCACGCACTTCGTGGCCGGCGTCGGCACCGGCGGCACGATCACCGGCGTCGGCCGCTACCTCAAGGCGAAGAGCCCCGACGTGCAGCTCATCGGCGCCGACCCCGAGGGGTCGGTGTATTCGGGTGGGGCCGGTCGTCCCTATCTGGTGGAGGGCGTAGGCGAGGACTTCTGGCCGTCGACCTACGACCCGTCGATCGTCGATCAGGTGGTGAAGGTCAGCGACGCCGAGTCGTTCGACATGGCGCGGCGCGTCACCCGCGAGGAAGGTCTGCTCATCGGCGGGTCGGGCGGCACCGCAGTGCACGCGGCGGTGGTCGTCGGTCAAGATCTCGGTCCCGACGCCGTCGTCGTGGTGCTCGTGCCCGACTCGGGCCGCAACTACCTGTCGAAGGTCTTCAACGACCAGTGGATGCTCGACTTCGGGTTCACGCGTGGGAGCGACGGTCCGTGCGCGGGCGACGTGCTGCGCGCCAAAGAGAAGGACACGCGAATTCCCGACCTTGTGCTGATCACGCCGGACGAGCCGGCCCGCCACGCCATCGGCATGATGCGCGACCTCGGCATCTCGCAGCTGGTCGTCAGCGTGACGACCGAGCTGCCGCTGGCGGCCAAGGAGGTGAGCGGAGTCGTGAACGAGCTCGGGCTCATGGATCGGGCGTTCGGCGACCCATCGGTGCTCGACCGGCCCGTGAAGGAGGTCATGAGCCCGCCCATGCCGATGGTCGGAGTCGGCGAGCCCGTCTCCGCCCTCGTCAGCCAGCTCGACCGTGCCGCCTCGGTGCTCGTGCTCGAAGGTGGCCACCCCGTCGGCGTGCTCACCCGCGCCGACGTGCTCGCGTTCCTCGCCTCGCGCTCGCCCGGATGATGGCCTCGAAGGATTTTGGCGTCGCTGCACCGGCTATGTCGCGGAGCAGCGACGCCAAAACACGGGGATGCCCATGAGCGACGAGATCGAAACGCGCGTCGTGCACGCCGGGCAGGAGCCGGACCCGGCGACGGGCGCGGTCGTGCCGCCGATCTCGCTGGCCTCGACGTTCGCGCAGGACGCGGTGGGCGCCCACCGCGGCTACGAGTACGCGCGCAGCGCGAACCCGACGCGTGCCGCGCTCGAGACGTGCATCGCCGACCTCGAGGGTGCTGCGCACGGCCTGGCGTTCGCCAGCGGGATGGCGGCCGAGGACGCCGTGCTGCGCGCCGCCCTCCGCCCAGGCGACCACATCATCATCCCCGGCGACGCCTACGGCGGCACGTACCGGCTGATTGCACGGGTGTACGACCCGGGCGGGGTCACGTCGTCCGTCGTCGATCTCACCGATCTCGATGCGCTCGCCGCCGGGTGGCGTGACGAGACGAAGCTCGTCTGGGTCGAGACGCCCACCAACCCGCTGCTCACCGTGGTCGACATCGCGGCGGTGGCGGCGTTCGCCCGTGAGCGGGGCGCGCTGGTCGTCGTCGACAACACGTTCGCCACGCCCTACCTCCAGCAGCCGTTTCCGCTGGGCGCCGACGTGATGGTCCACTCGAGCACGAAGTACCTCGGTGGCCACTCCGACGTCGTCGGCGGGCTCGTGGCCGTCGACGACCACGAGCTGGCGGAGCGGATCGCGTTCGTGCAGAACGCGGCGGGCGCGGTTCCGGGACCGTTCGACTGCTACCTCGTGCTCCGGGGTGTGAGGACGCTCGCCGTGCGCATGGACCGCCACTGCGAGAACGCCCGGGCCGTCGCCGCCCTGCTCGCCGAGCACCCCGCGGTCTCGCGCGTTCTGTACCCCGGACTGCCGAGCCATCCGCGCTACGACATCGCCCGGCGTCAGATGCGCGACTTCGGCGGGATGGTGTCGTTCCTGGTGGCCGCGGGTGAGGACGCCGCGTTGAAGCTCGTCGCCAGCACGCGCTTGTTCACGCTGGCCGAGTCACTCGGCGCGGTCGAGTCGCTCATCGAGCACCCGGCGCGCATGACGCACGCGTCCGCAGCCGGCTCGCCGCTGGCGTGCGATCCGGCGCTGGTGCGGTTATCGGTGGGGATCGAGAGCGCCGAGGATCTCGTCGCCGACCTGCGCCAGGCCCTCGACGCCGTCGGATAGCGATCCGATTCGCATAAAGGGCTAGCGTCGGGGCCGTGGCGCACCACGAGTACGTCCTGTTCGACCCGCTGTTCTCGGACGCCGACGCCGAAGCCATGGTGTCGGTGTGCGAGCGGTTCGGCCGCTACGGCATGTACTCACAGGAGAACGTCGACTCCGACATCGGCGAGGGGCTTACGCAGCGCCACGACGCCGTCCTCAACTACCTCCGGGCCGGCGGGATGCACGGCGGCGAGGATTCGATCGCCGTCCTCGCCGCCCGCACGAACTACTTCCGCGAGGAGTACGCCTACGGCACCAAGCCGCTGATCGACGGCATCGAGCCGTTCCTGTTTCACGATGGCTTCGTCGAGGCCGCTCGGCAGATCCACGGCCGGCATGTCATCGAGCCCGCCATCGTGTTCGCCAATCTCATGGTCCCGGGCCAGGAGCTGGCGCTGCACACCGACGTGCCGGAGTTCCGGGGTGTCAACCGCAAGCTGCACCCACAGTGGCTGCTCGTCGCCATGCGACACTCGGACCTGTTCGAGGACTGGCGCATGCCGATCGCGACCGGTGTGGCGTGGTTTCACGACTGCGACGGCGGCGAGTTCGCGTTCTATCCCGATGGCGCCGGCGGGCCGCCCGTGTACCACAAGGTCGCGTACAACACCGCCCTGCTCGTCGACACCGACAGCGTCTTCCACGGCGTCGACCGCGTCGCGCCGGGGGAGACCGAGATCCCGGCGCTCAAGCCGGGCATGCAGCTCACCTTCGACGGCGATCGACGGTGGTCGGTGCGTGACGGCGACGAGGTCGTCGCCCAATACGCATGGGACGAGCTGCGGTTCTCGATCTCGTGGAAGGCGTACTGCTTCGCCGACGAGGCCGAGCGGGACGCGTGGCGCACCCACACCGACGACCTGTCGCTCGACCACACGCTCGCCACGCTCGTCGACGACCTGCGGGCGCGAGGGCGCATCAACGGTGACGTGCCTCCGTCGCGCGAGCTCGCGCTCATGATCATCGACGAGTACATCCGCTTCCCCCCGCCGACGACCGCGACGACGTAAGCGATCACGAACCGCCGGAGGCGCGTATGCCGCCTCGCAAATCCGGGTATCGGAGCAGCGTGAGCAAGCCGAGCGGAGCGCCGGTGTTGCCCGAGATCCTGTCGACGGGTGGACGGACCCTGGAGGATCTGCGCAAGGAAGCGGCGACATGCCAGGCCTGTGACCTGTACAAGCTCGGCACCCAGACCGTGTTCGGTGAAGGGCCCGAGGACGCCGACCTGATGCTGATGGGCGAAGTGCCCGGAGACCAGGAGGACAAGGCCGGCCACCCGTTCGTCGGACCGGCGGGCAAGCTCCTCGACCGGGCGCTCGTCGAGGCGGAGATCGACCGCAACAACGTCTACGTCACCAACGCGGTGAAGCACTTCAAGTGGAAGCCGCAGGGGAAGGTGCGTCTCCATCAGAAGCCGAACGCCAAGGAGATCGCGGCGTGCCGGCAGTGGTGGACCCAGGAGCTCGCGGTCGTGAAGCCCAAGGTGCTCTGTTGCCTCGGCGCCACCGCCGCGCAGACCGTGTTTGGCTCGAAGTTCCGCGTCACGAAGCAGCGAGGCGACTTCTTCGATCTCGTCGACGGCGTCGTCGGCACGGCGACGATCCATCCCTCGTCGATCCTGCGCATCGACGACGAGGAGCAACGCCACGCCGAATACGAGGACCTCGTCGACGACTTCCGCGCCGTCCGGGAACGCCTCGCTTCATGATGCGTCCCTCAGGCGCGCTATGCGCGCCTCAGGGGACGCATCATTAGGCGGCCTGCCCCGTCAACCGGCGGTTCTTGAACTTGGCGCGGATGTAATCGCGGTTCAGGAGGGCGATGAAGTCGATGCTGATCTCCTTGGGGCACGCCTCTTCGCACTCACCGTGGTTCGTGCAGCTGCCGAACAGCTCCTCCATCGTGTCGACCATCGCCACCACCCGCCGGTAGCGCTCCGGCTGTCCCTGCGGCAGCAACCCGAGATGCGAGACCTTGGCCGCGGTGAACAGCTGCGCCGCGCCGTTCGGGCACGCGGCCACGCACGCGCCGCAGCCGATGCACGCGGCGGCGTCCATGGACGAGTCCGCCGCCTCCTTGGGCACCGGGATCGTGTTGGCGTCGGGCGCGCTCCCGGGTACCGCGGTGATGTACCCGCCCGCCTCGACGATGCGATCGAATGCGCTGCGGTCGACGACGAGGTCCTTGATGATCGGGAACGCCGCCGCGCGCCACGGCTCGACCGTGATCCGGACGCCGTCGTGGAACTTGCGCATGTGCAGCTGGCACGTGGCGGTGCCTCGCTCGGGCCCGTGGGCGCGGCCGTTGATCATCATGCAGCACGCGCCGCAGATGCCTTCGCGACAGTCGTGGTCGAACGCGATCGGCTCCTCGCCGGCGGCGATGAGGCGCTCGTTCAGCACGTCGAGCATCTCGAGGAACGACATGTCCGGGCTCACGTCGTCGAGGTCGTAGTCCTCGAACCGCCCCGGCGCCTCGCGATCCGCCTGCCGCCAGACCCGCAGGTGCACCCGCATCGTGTCGGCCATCAGCGGTAGCTCCGCTGTGCGAGCTCGATCGCCTCGAACTCGAGCGGCTCCTTGTGGAGGGTGGGCTTCTCGCCCACGCCGGTGAACTCCCACGCCGCCACATAGGCGAAGTGCTCGTCGTCGCGGAGCGCCTCGCCGTCCTCGGTCTGGTGCTCGACCCGGAAGTGGCCGCCGCAGCTCTCCTCGCGGTGCAGGGCGTCGAGGCACATGAGCTCGGCGAACTCGAGGAAGTCCGCGACCCGGCCCGCCTTCTCGAGCGACTGGTTCAGGGTCTCGTTCGCGCCCAGGACGCGGACGTCGGCGTAGAACTCCTCGCGCAGCGGCGGGATCTCGCCCAGCGCCTTCTTCAGGCTGTCGGCGCTGCGCTCCATGCCGCAGTTGTCCCACAGGATCTTCCCGAGCTCGCGGTGGAACCAGTCGACCGAGCGGGTGCCGTTCACGGCCAGCAGCGTTCGCACTCGCTCGTCGACCTCGCGCTCGGTTTGCGTGAACACCGGGTCGTTCGTCGGCACCGGCGGCTGGCCGAGCAGGTTGGCGAGATCGTCGGTGATCGTGTTGGGGAGCACGAAGTAGCCGTCGGCCAGGCCTTGCATGAGCGCGCTGGCGCCGAGCCGGTTGGCGCCGTGGTCGGAGAAGTTGGCCTCGCCGAGCACGTACAGCCCCGGGACGTTGCTCATCAGGTTGTAGTCGACCCACAAGCCGCCCATCGTGTAGTGCACGGCCGGGTAGATGCGCATGGGGACGACGTAGGGGTTCTCACCCGTGATGCGCTCGTACATCTGGAAGAGGTTCCCGTAGCGCTCTTCGATGACGGCTCGCCCGAGACGCCGGATGGCGTCGGAGAAGTCGAGGTAGACGCCGTTTCGCATCGGCCCGACGCCCCGGCCGGCATCGACCTCTCGCTTCACCGCCCGCGACGCGACGTCGCGCGGCACGAGGTTGCCGTAGGCCGGGTAGCGGCGCTCGAGGAAGTAGTCACGCTCCTCTTCGGGGATCTGGTCGGGGGGACGGTTGTCGCCGATCTGCTTCGGGACCCAGATGCGGCCGTCGTTGCGCAGTGATTCGCTCATGAGCGTGAGCTTCGACTGGAACTCGTCACTCGCCGGAATGCACGTAGGGTGGATCTGGGTGAAGCACGGGTTCGCCATGAGGGCGCCGCGCCGGTGCGCGCGCCAGATGGCGGTGACGTTGCTGTGCTTCGCGTTCGTCGACAGGTAGAAGACGTTGCCGTATCCGCCGGTGGCGACCACGACGGCGTGCGCGGCGTGGGATCGCACCTCGCCCGTGATCAAGTCGCGCGTGACGATGCCGACGGCGCGTCCGTCCTTCAGCACGAGGTCCAGCATCTCGGTGCGCGGGTGCAGCTCGACGGACCCGAGCTGCACCTGGCGGGCAAGAGACTGGTACGCGCCGAGCAGGAGCTGCTGGCCGGTCTGGCCGCGGGCGTAGAACGTGCGCGACACCTGCGCGCCGCCGAACGAGCGGGTGTCGAGCAGCCCGCCGTACTCGCGGGCGAACGGCACGCCTTGGGCGACGCACTGGTCGATGATCTCGACGCTGACCTGCGCGAGCCGGTAGACGTTCGCTTCACGCGACCGGTAGTCGCCGCCCTTGATCGTGTCGTAGAAGAGCCGCTCGATGCTGTCGCCCTCGTTCTTGTAGTTCTTGGCCGCGTTGATCCCGCCCTGCGCAGCGATGCTGTGCGCGCGCCGGGGCGAGTCGTGGAACGTGAACGCCTTCACCTGGTAGCCGAGCTCGCCCAGCGTGGCGGCGGCCGACGCACCCGCGAGCCCCGTGCCGACGACGATGACCTCGAACCGCCGGCGATTGGCCGGCGCGACGAGCTTCACGTGCAAGCGGTGGTTGTCCCACTTGTCGGCGAGGGGACCCTCGGGGATCTTGGCGTCGAGGTCACCGATCACGGTGCAACTCCCTTCCTTTTCAACTCACCCAGCGGGCCTGCACGGCGATGGGCACGCTGATGAAACCGGCCGTCACCACCACCGCGAAGCCGACGGCGAAGTAGCGGCGCCACACGTTGAAGCGCGGGTTGTTCCAGCCCACGCTCTGGAACAGGCTCCAGCCGCCGTGGTACAGGTGGACGCCGAGCGCGACGTTGGCGACGATGTACGCGAGGGCGACGGGCACGCGTTCAAAGCTCGCCACCGTGTTTCGGTACACCTGGCCTCGCACGAACCCCGGGTTGGCCGCCCCCCAGGTCAGGTCGAGGATGTGGTACACGAGGAACAGCCCGACGATGATGCCCGTCCAGCGCATGGTCCGCGACGCGAAATTCGCCGCCACGTAGTCGCGGTGCGATTGGTAGCGCTGCGGTCGGGCGCGCCAGTTCACGCGTGTGAGGGCATAGGCGGCGTGGATGTGCAGCGCGAGCGCCACGATGATCGTCACCCGCAGCAACCACAGGGCAGTGGTGCGGGGGAAGGGCGGGTCGAGGAGGTCGCGGAGCCATTCGCCGTAGTCGTCGATCTGCCGGGCGCCCTCGAAGACGTGGAGGTTCCCGATCATGTGGGCGAAGACGTAGCCCATGAGCACGATGCCCGTGACGGCCATGACCCACTTCTTGCCGATGTCGGACCGGTAGAACTCGACGAAGAACGGCGGTCGTCGCTTCGGACGGGGCTCGGGGACGGGCGCGCCGACGTCCTTCACCAGCCGGTCGACGTCATCGGCGCCGGCGCTCTGGGCAGCGGTCGAGACCTCTTCGTCCGTCCGGTCTTCCGTCCGCGCCACGATCGAACGCTATCGCCGAGCCTCGTTCCGGACCGAGTCCAGCAGCAGGGGCCGATAGCGGTTCTCGATGCGGCCCAGCGCCGGGTGCTCGAGGGCGACGGAAGCCTCACGGACGCCGTCGAGGTCGACCCGCCCGACGTAGGTGACGGCGTCGGCGTCGATGTCGCCGGTGAAGCGTCCGAGGCGGCGCGTGCCACCGTTCACCTCGACGATCGCGTCGCCCAGCTCCTCCTTGAGCTCGCTTGCCACGTGCACGAGCCCGTTGCGCGGCTCGAGCATCGGCAGAACAGGGCGGCACGCATCGCGCAGCGTCACGTAGCCGGCCTTCTCGACTCGTTCGTGGTCGAGTACCGACCACGTGACCGCGGGATGCGCGTCCGCGAAGCAAAAGTGGCAGAACCCACCGGTCGGCGCGTACTTGAGCCGTCGCAGGTCCTCGATCTGCAGCTGGATGAGCGCCGACTGGTACTCCTGGGTGGCGGCGCGCCATTCGTCGAACGTGTCGTGGTCGTCGGGCGGTACGCGCCGGTCGAAGATCGGCTTCTGGCACGCATGGTGCGCGAGGAGATGTTCCCAGTCGAGCTTGGGCCAGCGCTCGGGCTTCATGAACTCGGCCGACTCCGGGACCGCCTGGGCGCCGAACTCGGTGACGAATCGGGCGAGGCGCGGGATCGCGCGTAGCGTGGGCGCGAGGCCGTCGAGGGTTCCGTGGTACCAGCCGAAATAGAAGTGGCTGTCGGTTCCCGGGCTACCCAGCCCCGGGAGAACGCCGGAGTGGGGGTCGACGGTCCTGCTCGGGTCGGCGCGGTGCAGCGCGCGTGTGATCGAGCGGTCGAGCACGTTCTTGTTCCACGTCGGCAGCAACATCGACCTGCCCAACCGGAGTCGGGCGCGGGTGGTGAGCGGCCTCCCGGGCTCGATGTCGACTGCGAGCGGCTCGTTGTGCGCGCACCACAGCACGACGCTCGGATGGTGGCCGAGCACGTCGACCATGGCGCGGGCCTGCCGCACGGCGGACTTGCGGACGCCGAACGCGTATCCCCACTGGAGCGGGAAGTCCTGCCAGACGAGAAGCCCGGCGCCGTCGGCGGCGTCGTAGAGCTCGGGTCGCGACACGTGCGCATGGAGCCGCAACAGGTCGAGGTTGGCGTCGAGCGCCAACTGCACGTCACGCGCGAGCTCCTCGGGGCTGGCCTCGCCGAGCTGCATGCGCGTCGGGCCCTGGTTCGAGCCCATCACGAAGAGCGGCTCGCCGTTGACGTGCAGCTGCCACCGCCGCCAGCGCACCTCCCGGAATGCCGTCCGCAGCGCGCGCCGGTCGCTCGGCTCGCCGTCGACTTCGACGACGACCTCGACGTCGCAGCGCGGCTGGTCGCCGAGCCGGCGTGGCCACCATCGCGGCGGATTCTCGATGTCGAGGGTCCAGCTGAGCATGTTGTCGCCGCCGGCGATCGTCACGTCGCGGGTCGCGTCGAGCAGGAGGCGACCGTCGGGGCCCGTCACGCGGGCGACGAGTCGCCCCGGACGCGGCGCGGGCTTGCCGTTGTCGGTCACACCGGCGTCGAGCGTGATGTCGAACAGCAGCCGGCCCCGCTCCTCGGTCGCCTCGACGCACAGGCAGCGAAGCCGGGCGAGCCGCACCGGTCCCGTCTCGATGACGCGCACCGGGCGCCACAATCCGCCCGGGTTCCAGTCCGGGTCGAGGTTGTCCCAGTGGGAGAACACACCCGTGACGAGTCGCTTGGAAGTGCGGTCGGTCTGGCGCGGGCACGCGATCTCGACGGCGAGGCAGTGCTCTTCGCCGGCGCCCAACAGGTCGGTGACCTCGAGCGCATGTGGGAAGAAGTAGCCCTCGGTCTCACCGAGGTAGTCGGAGTCGAGCCACACGTCGCTGTAATAGAAGATGCCGTCGAGGATCAGGAACGCGCGGCGGTCGCTCTCGAGGCGAGGGCGCGCGAACTCGCGGCGGTACAGGACCGGCCCGTCGGTTTGCGCGAACTCGGGGGTGGAGCGCCAGTGACCGGGGACGGGCAGCGGGGCCCAGTCGCGATCGTCGAAGCCGCGTTCAACGAACCGCTGGTGCAGATCACCCTCGCCGGTGTGGGCGCGCCACGCCCCCGAAAGGTCGAGCGCGCCGGGATCGGCGCTCAGCTGCTCATCTTCGTCGTGCTCGCGGGCCCTGCCGTCGGGTTCGGCCGGGTGTCGTCACCGGCCGGCCGTGGCGGCGGCGCGCCGCCCGTCCGGGTGCGCGCCGGTGCGGTGCCGCGCTGGCGGTCGAGCTCCTTCTGGATCGCGCGGTGCTCCCAGCTCTTCACCCAGTCGCTGCCGCTGAAGAAGACGCTGGCGCCGTGCAAGGCGACGCCGAGACCCCAGAACACAGTGGCCCACAGGAAGTCCCAGCCGACAGCGGCCAGGAAGATGATGTTGAGGAGTACGAAGAAGAAGAGGTGGACGTAGAAGCCCTTCCTCGCCTCGACCCGCCGCTTCGCCTCCTCGTACTGCTCGTCCCGGTCGGCGTCCATGCTCCGCTCCTCCCCCTTCACGATCTCCGCAGCTTACGGGCCGCCGCCGGTCGGGAAACATCCCGCTGATACGCTCCGAATCCGACGCCGGCGTCGCGCCGCCTCGACTTTCCCGACCCCGGAGCCAGCCATGACCCGTCCCGGAACCCTTGGTGAGTTGCGAGCGAGCGGATGGGAGTCGCGGCCGGTCAAGGACGAGATCCGGGCCAACTCGCTGGACCGCATCGCCGCCGGCGAGCCACTGGTCGACGGGATCATCGGATTCGACGAGACCGTACTCCCGCAGCTCGAGAATGCGCTGCTGGCCGGGCACGACGTGATCTTCCTCGGCGAACGGGGTCAGGCGAAGACGCGCATCATCCGCTCGCTCGTCGAGCTGCTCGACGAGTGGACGCCGACCATCGCGGGCAGCGAGATCAACGACGATCCGTACGCGCCGCTCTCGCAGCACGCACGGCTGCTGCACGCCGAGCGAGGTGAAGACACCCCGATCGAGTGGGTGCACCGTGAGCGCCGCTTCGGCGAGAAGCTCGCCACCCCCGACACCTCGGTCGCCGACCTCATCGGAGAAGTCGACCCGATCAAGGTCGCCGAGGGTCGCTATCTCGCCGACGAGCTGACGATCCACTACGGGCTCGTCCCCCGCACCAACCGCGGGATCTTCTCGCTCAACGAGCTCCCCGACCTGGCCGAGCGGATCCAAGTCGGCCTGCTGAACGTGCTCGAGGAGCGCGACGTGCAGATCCGCGGCTACAAGATCCAGCTTCCGCTCGACCTGATGCTCGTGGCGTCGGCCAACCCGGAGGACTACACGAACCGGGGTCGCATCATCACGCCGCTGAAGGACCGGTTCGGCGCCCAGATCCGCACGCATTACCCGCTCGACGTCGACGTCGAGATGGACGTCGTCGCTCAAGAGGCGCGCCCGCTCACCGCCGAGCAGCTGTCGGTGCACGTTCCCGAGTTCATGGCCGAGATCGTCTCCGAGCTCAGCCAGCAGGCCCGTCGCTCGCCGCACATCAACCAGCGCTCGGGCGTGTCGGTGCGGATGTCGATCACGAACTACGAGACCCTCGTGGCCAACGCGTCACGCCGCGCCTTGCACAACGGCGAACGCGAGGTCGTGCCCCGTATGAGCGATCTCGACGCCCTCGTCTCGTCGACGGCCGGCAAGATCGAGTTCGAGACGCTCGACGACGGCCGCGAGGAACAGGTGCTCGAGCGCATCGTCAAGGCATCGGTGCTCGAGGTGTTCCGCGCCCGCTGCCGGCCCGAGCGCCTCACCGCGCTCGTCGGCGCGTTCGACGAGGGCCTCACGGTGAACACGGGCGAGGACGTGCCTGCGTCCGAGTACGCGTCGCTGCTGCCGAAGCTGTCCGGGCTGCGCGACGCGCTCGCTGACCTCGGCGTGGGCGAGACCCCGGCCGGGGTGGCGTCCGCGGTCGAGTTCGTCCTCGAAGGCCTCCATCTCTCCAAGCGGTTGAACAAGGACGCCGTCGGCGGCAAGGCCGTCTATCGAGGCCGCGGCTGACCTGCCTTCCCGTTTGGCGTCAACTACCCACGTATACGGTGGGTAGGTGACGCCAAAAGCCGGGATCGACTACTACGCCGAGCTCGGCGTAGGGCCGGACGCCACCTCGTCCGAGATCGCGGCCACGTACCGCGCCCTCGTGAAGGCGCTGCACCCCGACACGAGGCCGAGCGATCCGGCGGCTGCCGACCGGATCAAACGCGTCACGGTGGCGTATCGGGTGCTCGCCGACGAGGAGCGCAGACGCGCCTACGACGAGCGGCGACGGCTCGCAAACGCGCAGCCGGTGGCGACGAAAACGCGTCACGCGCCGGCCCCGGAGGCGGCGCCGCCGAGCCGGCGCGGCGCGCACTGGGCGCTCGCCGGCGGCGTCGTCTGCCTGGTGCTCGGGATCGCCGCGACGGTGCTGATCGTGCTGCTGCAACGCCACGACGCCGACCTGCGGAGTCGCGGCACGCCGACGACGGCCACGGTGGTCCAGACCGCGGGCGAACGGCAGCTCGAGTTCACCACCGCCACCGGCGAAGTGATTCGTGCGCCTGAGCCCGTGCGCACCGGCACCGGCGACGCGCCCGTCGGCGCGCGTGTCGACATCCGCTACGACCCCGACCGTCCGAACCAGGTGATCACGACCGAAGACAAGCTCGCTCGCGACATCACGCTGTGGATCGTCGCTGTGAAGCTGTTGGTCGTCGGAGCGTTCTTCGTCGGCTGGGGCATCCACCGGCTGCGCCGGATCTCTCAGATGCCGCCGGGACGTCGCTCGTAGAAGCCGCAGCCCTGCGCCGCGTAGCGGTTGACGTTGTCGACGGCGCGCTTGACCTTCGGATCGTCCCTCACCGACGGTTCGGTCTCCACCCGGCGCAGCGCGTCGACGAACGTCTGGGCGTCGGCTCTGATGTTGGCGGGCGCGGTGTCGACCATGCGCTGCACGAGCCGAATCTGCTCGTCGAGCTTGGCGTTCCTCTGCACCCGGTCGTCGTAGCGCGACGCGGCGTCGCAGAACGCGCGCGGCGGTTTGGGCGTATCGCTCCCTTCCGAGCGGCAGGCCGCGACGAGCACGGTTGCGGCCAACGCGACGGCAGCCCATGCGAGACGTCTCGGCACGCCGTCGATTGTGGCGGAGTGCGCCCGCGAATCGGGAGTCGTAGGGTACGCACCGAGCGGGGAAGGGACAGGAGGAGATGTCATGGCTGCAGAGGGAGTCGAGGGACAGGCGACGATCCACATCCAAGCGCCACCCGAGAGGGTGTACGCGATGGTCACCGACGTCACCCGCATGGGGGACTGGAGTCCGGAGACATACAAGTGTGAGTGGATCGAGGGCGCTAACGGTCCCGCCGTCGGAGCGCGCTTCAAGGGCTCGAACAAGAGGGGGATCATTCGCTGGTCCACGAAACCTACGGTCAAGGCGGCCGATCCCGGCAGCGTGTTTACGTTCGAAACCGGAAAGCCCGGCAAAGAAGACACCCGCTGGACCTACCGCTTCGAGCCCAAAGACGGTGGCACCGACCTCACCGAGTCATTCGAGTCGCTCCGATACACGCTGTTCTTCAAAATCGTTTCCCCGCCCAAGATGCGCAAGCGCCAGCTCCAGGAGAACGTCGAGCAGACGCTCGAGCGCCTCAAGCAGGCGGCAGAGGGCTCGGCCTGAGCCGGTACCCTCGCTTGTCATGAGGCTCAGACGGCGACGCGCCGACCGCGGCTTCCGGTACTCGCGCTGGGACGGCACGCAGACCGGCTTCGACCTCGACGCCGACGCCCTGCTGGAGGAGATGTCCGACGATCTCCTCTACCACGGCGACCTGAACGCGGCGTTGCGCCGGCTGTTGCAACAGGGTCTGCGCGACCGCAACGACGAGCGGCTCATGGGGTTGCGCGAGATGCTCGAGCGGCTGCGGCAGCGCCGGCGCGAGGAGCTCGAACGGCGCGACCTCGGCGGCGTCTACGACGACATCGCTGAGAAGCTGCAGGAGGTCACCGACCAGGAACGCGCCGGCATCGACCGCCGCGTCGACGAAGCCCGCCAGTCTGCTGACCCCCGCCGCCAGGAGATCGTCGAGGAGATGGCCCAGCAGCGGCGGCAGCAGCTCGACGAGATGCCGCCCGACCTCGCCGGGCGCGTGCAGGCGCTGCAGAACTACGACTTCATGGACGACGCCGCCCGTCAGCGCTTCGAAGAGCTGATGGACGAGCTCCGCCAGCAGCTGCTCCAGAGCTATTTCAACCAGCTGTCCGAGGGCATGCGCGACGTCTCACCCGAGCGGATGCAACGCATGAAGGACATGCTCGCCGAGCTCAACCACATGCTCGAGCAGCGCGAACGGGGCGAGGAGCCCGACTTCAAGGGGTTCATGGAGAAGTACGGCGACTTCTTCCCCGGAAACCCGCAGACGCTCGACGAGCTGCTGGAGCAGATGGCGCAGTCGATGGCGCAGATGCAGCAGCTCCTCAACTCGATGACTCCGGAGCAGCGCGCCCAGCTCCAAGGGCTCGCCCAGTCGCTGCTCGAGGACCTCGACCTGCGCTGGCAGGTCGACGAGCTTGCCCGCAACCTGCAGCGCGCGTTCCCGAACATGCCTTGGAACCAGAGCATGAACTTCTCCGGCGACGACCCGGTGCAGCTGGGCCAGGTGCCCGGGCTGCTCGACATGCTCGGCAACATGGACGACCTCGAGCACCTCCTGCGCTCGGCCACCCAACCGGGCGAGCTCGCCGAGGTCGACATCGACCAGGCCCGCGACCTCCTCGGCGACGACGCCGCCCGCTCGCTGGAGCGTCTCCGCGAGCTGGCCCGCATGCTCGAGGAAGCCGGCCTCATCGAACAGCGCGAGGGGAGGCTCGAGCTCACCCCGAAGGGCATCCGCGCCATCGGTAACAAGGCGCTCGGCGACCTGTACCGCAAGCTGCTGAAGGACCGGGCCGGGCGTCACGAAGTCGAGCGCTCGGGCGCCGGCAACGAGCGGGCGTTCGAGCACAAGCCCTACGAGTTCGGCGACCCGTTCCTGCTCAACGTCGAGGAGACCGTCAAGAACGCGATCTGGAAGCGCGGTGCCGGCACGCCCGTGCCGCTTGCGCCCGACGACTTCGAGGTCGAGCGCACCGAGCTGCTCACCCGTTCCTCGACCGTGCTGCTGCTCGACGTGTCGCTGTCGATGCCGATGCGCGACAACTTCCTGTCTGCCAAGAAGGTCGCGATGGCGTTGCACGCGCTGATCACGAGCAAGTTCCCGCGTGACTACTTCGGGCTCGTGAGCTTCGGACGCGTCGCGCGCGAGGTGAAGCCGCAGTTGCTCCCCGAGATGTCATGGGACTTCGAGTGGGGCACGAACATGCAGCACGCGCTCATGCTTGCCCGCAAGCAGCTTGCTCGGGAAGGCGGCACGAAGCAGGTGATCATGGTCACCGACGGGGAACCCACCGCCCACATCGAAGGCGGCGAGGCCTACTTCCAGTACCCGCCGTCGCCGGTGACGATCGAGGAGACCCTCAAGGAAGTGATGCGGTGCACGCGCGAGGGCATCCGCATCAACACCTTCATGCTCGACGAGAGCTACTACTTGCGGAGCTTCGTCGAGCGCATGATGCGGATGAACAAAGGACGAGCGTTCTTCACGACTCCCGACACCCTCGGCGACTACGTCCTCGTCGACTTCCTCGAGCAGAAGCGCGAGACGCGCCGCGCCAGCTGACACCTTGGGGCGCCGCCGGTCTACTCACCGGCGGACCCTCACGGTGCGAAGCATCCGCTGGAACGTCGGATGCTGGCGGCCGTCCTCCAATCCGGTGAACGTGATGGCGACGCCGCCCTTCCCGCCGAGGAACGCATATTGGGTCAAGTGCGTCGTCAACGTCTCGCCGTCGGTGGTGTTCACGACGTTCTGGTAGGCGGCTTCGATTGCGTCGACGCCAGCGACGGTCGTGGGTTTCGTCTGGACATCGGGCAAGCCGCTCAACGCGTCTCTGATTTGCTCTTCGGTCGGTGGTTCCGTCACGCCGCGGATGTTGAGGATGCTCACGTTGTCGTGGAACTTCTCGCCCGCGGGGTTCCCGACATACAGGACGGCTTCCTTGAGGATCGCACGAGCGCGTTCCTGGGCGAGGAACGTGTCCGCCAGGCGCGGATGCTTCTTTCTCAGCTTCTCCAAGTCGGCCTCGAAGTCCTTTCTCGCCGGATCGAACGTCACCCACGACTTGGGCACGGCGATGCTGATCCCCGCCTCCTTGACGATCAGCGTCCGATAGCCCGGCGGCGGTTTCGAGGTGGCAGCGCCGGCCGCGGATGCCGAAGGGGAAAATCCGAGCGCGACGGCGGCGACCAAGGCCCACGTTCCGAGCATGCGACCCGTACGCCGACCAATCCCGGATCCGCGCGCCTGCTCGTCCACTAACGCGCCAGTTCCCGTTGGTAGGCCTCCAGGGTCTTGGCGTCGAAACACACGAAGCGGATGAGCCCGACGCCGGTGTTCGCGTCTCGACACGTGCGGACGGCGATCTCGGTGGCGGCGTCGAGCGGGTAGCCGTAGATGCCGGTCGAGATGGCCGGGAAGGCGACCGATCGGGCGCTGATCTCGTCGGCGACCTCGAGCGAGCGACGGTAGGCGGACGCGAGCAGGTCGGGCTCGCCGCTGCCGCCCCCGTGCCAGACGGGTCCGACGGCGTGGATGATCCAGCGGGCGGGGAGACGGAAGCCCGGTGTCGCCTTGGCGTCGCCGGTCGCGCACCCCCCGAGCTCGGCGCACGCCCCGTCGAGCTCCGGGCCGGCGGCGGCGAAGATCGCGCCGCAGACCCCGCCACCCCGGGCGAGGGCGGTGTTGGCGGCGTTGACGATCGCGTCGACCTCCTCTCTGGTGATGTCGCCCTGGGCGGCTTCGACCGTCGCGGCCAC
>JBKOWY010000195.1:0-16912 GCA_046724655.1 Actinomycetota bacterium | reverse complement strand
TCGTAGGCGCAGTTGCCGGCGAAGATGATCAGATCGGCCCAGGAGATCTTCCGGCCGTACTTCTGCTTGACCGGCCAGAGCAACCGGCGCGCCTTGTCGAGGTTCGCGTTGTCGGGCCAGCTGTTGAGGGGGGCAAAGCGCTGCGCGCCCTCGCCGCCACCGCCTCGGCCATCCTCGATGCGGTACGTGCCCGCGGCATGCCACGTCATCCGGATCAAGAGCGGCCCGTAGTGGCCGTAGTCCGCCGGCCACCAGTCCTGCGACGTCGTCATCACCTCGAAGATGTCCCGCTTCAGCGCTTCGACGTCGAGGGTCTCGAACTCCTCTTCGTAGTTGAGGTCCGCGCCCATCGGATCGAACCCGGGCGAGTGCTGGTGGAGAACCGATAGGTCCAGCTGATCCGGCCACCAGTCCCTGTTCGACCTGGGCCGCGTCACCTTGGGAGTCGGGGAGGGGATTTCGGGGCTTTCGCTTTCGCTGCGGTCAGACACGTCGGTCCTCCTCCTGTCTCGCTGTTTCCATCTGATGGCTGGTTGCTCTCAACGCTGGTTGCTCTGGATCGCCGGGACACACTCGGGACATTGGCCCCAATAGATGACCTCGGCTTCGTCGATTTCGTAGCCCGCGTCGTCGGCGGCCGTGAGGCAGGGGGTGTCGCCGACCGCACAGTCGACGTCGACCATCCGGTTGCACGTTCGGCAGATGAGGTGGTGGTGGTTGTCACCGACCCGGTTCTCGAAACGAGCCGGCGATCCGGCGGGCTGGATACGGCGGAGGAGGCCCTTGTCGGTGAGGGCTGCAAGGGCGTCGTAGACCGCCTGACGTGAAATGGCACCGATCTCGGCTCGGACGACCGTGTAGATGTCGTCCGCGGTGCTGTGCGGTACGTCGGATACCGCCCGGAGAACAGCCAGACGCTGGGCCGTGACCTGCAGACCGTGCCGGCGGAGAAGTCCATCGTCGTCGCCGGATGCCTCCGTCATCTCCGTGGACACACTCCGAGCCTAACCCCAATACTGGAGTGGGTCTAGATCTGGCGGACTACCAGTTCCCGACTAGATCATTCATCGGGTCGAGGAGGAGAGAAGGTCGGCCCGGCCTCGAGCCGCTACTCATCCCGGTCGCCGGCGCATATCGGGCAGCGCCCGGAGAAGATCACCTCAGCGCCCTCGACCGCGAAGCCGCGCCGCTTCTCGACCGGAAGGACGAGCCCCCTCAGGTCGACGTCGACGTCGTGGACCCGTCCGCATCCGGTGCAGCGGAGGTGGGAGTGGCGCTCGGGCCTCGTATCCACCCGGAGGGGCCCGTTGCCCACCTGCGCAAGACGGATCTCGCCCATCGCCTCGAGGTCGTGCAGCGCCTGGTACACGGTCCGCAACGACACGGTCGGCATCGCCGCGACGACGGCGTCGTGCACGGCCTCGACGGTGAGATGGTTCGGCTTGTCGGCCAACAGCGAGTAGATCAAGTGGCGCTGTGGGGTAACCCGGAGGCCCCGGGCGCGGAGGTCGGCCGCGAGCGCGTCCGCGTCGCGCACGGGCAAAGTGTATGGTGGTGGCTCCCGTCCGTGAGCGCCGCAGCGTCCGCCAGCCGTCCGGGTCGATCCGCCGACCGGCGTTCGACGCCGGACCGCAGCCCCGAAGCCGTCCGGCGAGCGACGCGAGCAACGGATCACCGGCACCCGACCTCAGTAGGGTCGTGAAGTCCGACCGCTCGCTCCTAGTGGTTCGGCGGCGCAGTGCTGATCTCGCCCAGCACCGAGCGGGGATCGCGTTCTCCCGCCAGATCGCCGAGCGACACGATTCCGACGGGCTTGCCGTTCTCGACCACCGGTACACGTCGCAGCGCACGCTCTCGCATGAGGCGGATGGCGTCATCGGCGGTGTCGGTGGGCGTGATACAGACAACCTCGGAGCTGACAATGTCGCCGAGCCTCGACGCGGTGTCCCGGCCCTCAGCGATCGCCCGCACGACGAGATCCCGGTCGGTCACGATACCGACGAGCCGGCCGTCCTGCTCGATGAGCACGTCCCCGATGTCGCGGTCGCGCATCTGCTGCGCGGCATCAGCGACGGTCGACGTCGCCGGGAGTGATGCCGGCTTTGTGGTCATGGCGTCCTTGATTGACTTTGCCATCGCTACCTTCCTTTCTATGACCCGGCGAGACAGCTACTTCACCGTAGCTCCGCGTAGGCTGGGTGATTACCGGATGAATCCATGACAGGGCTGACAGAGCACAGCACCGCGATCCGGACCCCGGATCAACGCCTTCGCGTGTTCGTCAGCTCCACGCTGGAAGAACTTTCTGACGAGCGTGCTGCGGTGTCACGGGCCGTGTCGGCGCTCCGGCTCACTCCTGTGATGTTCGAGTTGGGTGCACGACCTCACCCACCTCGAGAGCTGTACCGCGCGTACTTGGCGCAGAGTGACATCTTCATCGGGTTGTACTGGCAGCGTTACGGCTGGGTGGCACCGGGCGTGGAGATCTCGGGTCTGCAGGACGAGTTCGAACTGTCGCGGTCGCTCCCGCGCCTGCTGTACGTCAAGACGCCGGCCCCCGATCGTGAACCGCGCCTCACCGGGCTGCTCGAACGGATCAAGCGTGACGCTGCCGAGTCGTATCGGAGCTTTCGTACTGCCCGAGAGCTCAGACGCCTCGTGCGCGATGACCTCGCCGTGCTGCTCAGCGAGCGGTTTACCGAAACGGGAACCTCAGTGCCGGCGTCGCCGGAAGCCGGTCGGCGGAGTCGCTCTCTACCGGTGGACACCACATCGCTCATCGGTCGAGAACAGGCGATCGAGGACGTCGCCGCGCTCCTCGAGCTCCCTGACACTCGGCTGGTCACCCTGACCGGTCCGGGAGGCATCGGAAAAACGCGGCTGGCGGTCGCGGTTGGCGAACGCCTCGGCGATCGCCACCCGTCGGGGGCAGTGTTCGTGCCGCTCGCGTCGGTCGCCAAACCTGAGCTCGTGCTGGTAAGCATCGCCAGCGCCGTGGGAGCAGACGTCGCGCGTACGCAGTCGCCACTCGACGCCCTGGTCGAGCACTTCGGAGATGCACACATCCTGCTCGTGCTCGACAACCTGGAGCGGATCGTCGCCGCGGCCCGCGACCTTGAGGAGGTCTTGACCCGCTCGCCGGGTGTCAAGATCTTGGCCACGAGCCGGACCGCCCTCCGTCTGCGCGCCGAACACGAGTACCCGGTAGCCGCGCTCACGTTTCCCATGGCTCGCGGCGACCTGCAGGACGAACCGGTGGTGTCGTCGCCCGCGGTCGAGCTGTTCGTCGACCGCGCCCGCGCCGTACGTCCCGACTTCGCCCTGACCGTGGACAACAGCCGCGCCGTCGCAGAGATCTGCCGGCTCCTCGAAGGTGTGCCGCTAGCCATCGAGCTTGCGGCGGCACGCACCCGGCTGCTCGAGCCGGACGCCCTGCTGGCCCGGCTCGAGAAATCCCTCGACGCCTTGGGCACAGGCCCCGTCGATCTCCCCGAGCGTCAGCGCACCCTGCGCGCCACCGTCGAGTGGAGCGTCGGGCTCCTCGACGAAGCCGAACGGACCATGCTCTCGAAGCTCACCAGCTTCGTCGACGGCTGGACGATCGACGCCGCCGCGTACGTCGCTGACCTCAGCGTGGACAGGACCCTCGACCTGCTGGAAGCCCTCGCTCGGCAAAGCCTCGTGCGCGTTGATGCAACAGCCAACGAGCCGCGGTTCGGCATGCTCGAAACCGTTCGGGAATTCGTCGCCGAACCGTCGGCGACGACCACCCATTTCGCCGAAGCTCAAGGACGCCACGCGAACTACTTCCTCGATCTCGCGCAGCGCGCCGACGGGCCGCTGCGCGGTGCGGGCCAGGCCGAGTGGACGGACCGACTACAGGTCGACGCGGCCAACCTGGGAGCCGCGGTCCGCTGGTTCGTCGCGCACGAGATCGAGCCACTGCCGCAGCTGTTCCGGATCCTTTGGTTGTTCTGGGCCATGCGGGATCATCTTGTCGAGTTTCGGTCCTGGATCGACGAGCTCGTCCCTGTCGCCGCTTCGCTGGACGACCACGCACAAGCGGAGCTCTTCTGGTCAGCCGCCGTCACGGCCGTTCAGCTCGGCGACGACAAGGCAGCACTCTCGGCCAGGAAGCGCTTGGAGCCACTGTTGGGGTCCTTCGACGATCCGTTCCTCGAAGCCATCGTGCACATAGCCATCGCCTGGATCTCGCCGATCGTCGATGACTTCGACGGCGCGCTGCGAGAAGCTTCCTTGTCCTGTGAGCACCTGCGCGACCAAGACGAGCCGTTCTGGAACGCCATCGCCATCAGCACCCTCGGGGAAGCGGAAATGGACCGCGGGCGTCTCGACGACGCTCTACCTCATTTGCAGCAAGTACGAGAGCTCAGCGAACAGTTCGACAACTCGTGGCTCAGCGTCTCTTGGTCGCAGCTCGGGAACCTCGCCATCATGCAGGGGCGCCTCGATGATGCTCGAGCGTCGCTCGACGACGGCCTTACGAGGAGCGTGGACGTGGAAAGCACTGTCGGCGTGACCCTGTGCCTGGTGGGATTCGCCCGACTGGCGTTCGCGTCGGGCACGCCGGAGCGGGCTGCAGTCATCTTCGGCGCCGCGGAAAGCCTCCGCCGTCGAGTCGGTATACGGGTCTGGCCAGCGCTTCGGCGCGATGAAGCTCAGCTCGTCGAGCAACTGGAGCACGCCCTCGGGGCGGACCGGTTCGAGAAAGCGTTCGTCACGGGTTCCCGGCTCAGCCGGCGGGAGGCAGTGGCGATGGTCCGCAGAGGCGACCACGGGTAGTGACGGGTTTGCGCCGACTTCGCTTCGTCGCCAAACCATCCGGACCGGTCTGCTACGGATGCCGCATCCTCGCCGCGGCAAATTATGAACGCACGGAGCGGTGTCAGTCCTCGCTCGGCGGTCGGGGGTAGGGGAACTTGGCACCGACACCGCCGTCGACCACGAGTGTCTGCCCGGTGACGTAGGCGCTCAGGTCGCAGGCCAAGAACAGGATCGCCGCCGCGATGTCGGCGGGCTGCGCCACCCGCCCGAGGGGCGTGTTGTCGACATTTCGGCGGCGTCCCTCGTCTCCCAGGAACGCCGACACCCTTGGCGTCCAGACGACACCGGGCGCGACGGCATTCACGCGAATCCCTGCGGGACCGAGCTCGACCGCGCCCGTCCGGACCAGCGACATCAGGCCGGCCTTGGCGGCGCCGTACGCCGCGTGCCGCGGCGCGCTCGTGATGCCCGAGACCGACGCCACGAACACGATCGTCCCGGCGCCGGCCGCCGACATCGCCCGGCCGCCGTACTGCATCGCGAGCATGGCGTGACGCAACACGATGTCGAACTGCCAGTCCCACGTCTCGTCGTCGAGGTCGACGATGTCGTAGCGGGTCGCCATGCCCACGATGTCCACCACGCCGTGGATGCGCCCGAGCGCGGTGCCGGCATCGGCGAAGAGGCGGGCGACGTCGTTGCGACTGGTCGCGTCGCCGACCCACGGAACGCCTGCGACCTCGTCCGCGATCTCCTCAGCCAGTTCGGCGTCGACGTCGACGCACAGGGTTCGGGCGCCGGCGGCTGCGAGTGCGTGCGTGGTTTGACGCCCGATTCCCTGGCCTGCACCGATGACGACGAAGCCCCGGCCGTCGAGCCGGAGCAACGCGGAGTAGTCCGGGACGGGAGTGTCGTCGGCTCGAGTCACGACATGTCATGGATTGGAGACTGCACGCCGCGCCTTCTGTGCCTGCACGGCGATGCGCTGCACCTCGTCGATGACGCGACCGATGAGGTCGGAATCCAGCTGCGGTACCAGATGGTCGCCTTGCGCTTCTGTGAGCATCGCGGGAAGTCGGGTACGCAGCCGCTCAATCGCCCACGGCAGCATCTCGCCGTGAGCCGCAGTGTCGAAGTCGATGACGTTGTTCACGACCTCGGCGCCACTCGGCCTCCGGTGGATGTAGTGGTAGTGCGGTTCGTCGTCGAACACGTCGAAGCGAACGTATTCGTGTCCGTCGTCGGTGCCACACACGTGGATCGACACGCCCTCGTCGGAGAACCCGCCTTCGGGGGACTTGTCTTCGAGCTCGGCGAGCTGTGCGGCGTCATCAGCGTACGTCGCTGCGAGGGATTCAGGATCGACGTCGCGGTACTCGATGCCGAACGTGATCGCGCCCGCGGGCAGATAGCGCGTGTTCTCGGGGGCAGGTGGCTGGGGCGGGATGTTGTAGACCTTGCCGATCATGACGACCCTCCTTCCCCTGACAGTCGGTCGAAGACGGAGCGCGCCGTTCCCTCCAGCAGCGCGCGCTCGATGCTGGGACCCAGCGACAGTGCACTGAGCTGTTCGAGGGCGTGACGGTGACCCACGGTTGGGAAGTTCGTTGCGAACAGCACTTTGCCGCGGCCCGGGCCGCGCAGGAAGTCGGTCACCGCTGACGCCCAGTGGCGGGGCGGGTACGCGCCGGTTCCGAGATACACGTTGGGGAACTTGAGCGCCATGGCTACTGCCTCGTCGACCCAGGGCCAGCCCAGATGCGACAGCACGAAGCGCGTCTCGCGGAAGTAGAGCGCGGCGCGGTCGATCGTGATGGGCCGGCCACACTCGCTCGGGAGCAGGCCACCCGAGGTTCCCGCCTGCATCGCGACCGGCACGTCGGCGTCGGCGCACACGGCGTAGTAGGGGTAGAAGTCGGCGTGGTCGAGGCGGCGATCCCAGCTGTGTGTGTGGAGATAGCACCCGACGACCCAGGGCTCGGAGAGACGCGCTCGCATCTCGCGCACGCCGCCCATTCCTTGGTCGGGATCGATGAGCGCGAGCGCTGCGAAGCGGCCCGGCCAGCGGCTCACCAGCTTCTCCGTCTCCTCCCACCGCGCGATCACGTGTTCGAAATCGAACGGATCGAGGCGGCCGTGGCTCCCGAGATCGCCGGTGATGAGGAGGATCGTGGCCACACCGAGCTGGTCCATCCGGTCGACCATCGCCTCGGGCCCGGCGAAACTGTCGCCGTCGTCGCGCCGGATCTTGACCTGCACGCCGCTGGCCGCCAGCGCGCCGTCCCAGACTCTGCGCCGGTCGGGCGTGAACGCGTTGCAGAGGGTGTCGATCACCCCGACTCGCCGATGAAGCTCAGCGCTCATCACGGAATCGCTTGAGCTTGGGCGATACGTTCACCTCGGTCCATGCATCGAGCTCGCCCGGTGTCACCACATCGGAGGCGATGCGCACACCGAGACGCTCCTTGAGCCGGTCCTCGACTGCGGCGGCGATGGCCGGGAACTCGGCCGGATCACGGTCGCTGACCACCGAGACGACGAGCTCGTCGCGGTTCTCGACGCGCACGGCCCGCACGAACCAGTCAGGCGCAACGCCGGGGACGGAGAGCGCGATCTCACCGACGGCTTCGGGCCACACGTTGACGCCGCGCAGCTTCACCATGTTGTCGCCCCGGCCCCCGAACGGGCCCATGCGACGCAGCCAGCTTCCACAGGCGCACTGCTCGCGCGGGTACAGGTAGGAGAGGTCCATGATGTTGTACTGGAACTGTGGGCTCCCGGTCTTGTAGAGCTCCGTGATGCAGATCGCGCCGGTCTCACCGTCGGGAAGCGGCTCGCCGGTCTCGGGATCGACGATCTGCACGATGAACGCGTCCTCGAAGATGTGGAGTCCGTCGTGGGCCGGGCACTCGACCGAGACCCACTGCACCTCGTGGAAGCCGTACGAATTGAAGCACTCGGCGCCGAACGTCGACTCGAGCAGATCGCGATCACCGATGTTCGGAAGGGCGCTGAGCTTGAAGTCGGTCGAGGGGTCGTAGCCCATGTCGCGCGCGACGTCGGCCAGCCGCAGCAGGTAGTCGCCGGTGGTGAGGATGGCGGTCGCCCCGTACTCGATGGCCAGCTCCACCTGGCGCTCGCTGCTGGTGACGTTTCCGGTGCCGGTGGTGAGCACGACGCAGTTGAGCCAGCGGTGGAGCGCCTCGTCGAACGCGAACGCCCCGTTGTGGGTGCCGTACGCCCACGAGTTGAGGACCACGTCGCCGGGGTGGATTCCCTGCATGTACAGGGCGCGGGCGGTGAGTACCGCGCCCACCTCGCGGTCCCACTGCGTGTAGAAGGTAGGTCGCGACTTCCCCGTAGTGCCGCCGGACATGTACACGCGCATCGGCTCGCGAAGCGCATCGCCCGGTGTCACTCCCTGGTAGTCGCCCCAGGGCGGATGAGCGTCGATGCTCTTGCGGATGTCCTCGACGGTGTATGGAGGCGCTCTCCAGAGATCATCGAGCGTGCGGATCGACCTCGGGTCGAAACCGGCGGCCGCCCAGCGCCGCTCGAAGAAGGGGACGCGCGCGGCGGCGAGCGCGCGCTCACGGAGCCGCGTCAGTTGCACGGACTCAATCTCTTCCGGTGAAGCGAACCAGGCGGTCTCGAAATACTCCGGGGGAGGGGGATAAGCCCGGACCAGCGCCTCGTAGTCGACCGCCGCGAAGGGCCGGCGGATCATGGTCCCCCGCTCACACAGCGGGGACATCGTCGTCGGAGAACCGGTACAGATCGACGGCGTTGTCCCACAGGATCTTGCGCTTGCTCTCTTCGGGCACGAGGTTCGTGTCGAGCGCGAGAAAGTGCTCGGTGGCCTTCGGGTACTTCGAATCGGGATGCGGATAATCGGTCTCGAACACGATGTGGTCGTCGCCGAGCCAGCGGATGACGTCGGAGACGAACCGGTCGTCACATTCGGTGGAGATCCAGCAGTTCCGCCGGAAGTACTCGGTGGCCGATGCGGTGAGCTCGGGTGCCTCAGCCGCGCCGGCGAGCTCGAGGTGCTCGTCGATGCGGTGGAGCCACGATGGCAGCCAACCGCAGCCCGCCTCCATGTACGCCACACGCAAGCGCGGGAAGCGCTCGAACACGCCATGGACGATCATCGAAAGCAGCGCGCACTGTGCCTCGTGCGGGTGCACGACCGTGTGCCACTCGGTGAAGGTGTCGAAACGGTCGGACCCCGCGGTCGGGGCGTTCAGGCCCATGTACTCGTGCGTCGCGAAGGCGCAGTCGAGTTCCTGGAGCAGCTCGTAGATCGGGTCGTAATAGCGGTCGCCCAGGTTGCGGTGGTTGAACTGGTCGGGCCGGGCCCAGAAGCACCCGATGCCGAGCTCGTCGTGGGCGAACTGGATCTCTTCGACCGCTCGGCTCACGTCGTTGAGCGGCACCGGTCCCGACGTGAGGACGCGGCCCCCCGACGTCTCCCGCATCTCCTGACCCCAGCGGTTGTACGCCCGGGCCATGCCGGCCTGGAGCTCGGGGTCGATCCCCTCCAGCCACATGTCATACTCGGGGCCGTAGATCACCATGAGGTCGACGCCTTCGACCGCGATCGCGCGAGCGACGCGGTCGCCGGTGAACCCCTTGGTGACGATGTCCTCGCCGTACTTGGCGATCATGTCGTCGGCGGTCCAGTTGATGGCCTTCTGGAACTGCCCGTAGATCGACGTGGGGTGTTGGGTCCAGCGACCGTCGACCGTGACCGGGTTGTAGTGGTCGAGACCGGCCGGGCTCCTGCGATCGACCCGGTCGCGGAACCTCTTGTCGAGGAAGCGCGACCAGAGGTCAGGGGGATAGATGACATGGGCATCGGCGTCGAACACCTTGAGGCCGTTCCTCATCTCTTCTCTCCTCTGTGACCCCTCCAAGTACAGCAGACCCAACCAAGCGCGCGCTAGGTTGGGCGGGCTCACCCCGCCGCGACCGCGGGCTCCTCACCGAGATACGAGGCCACGAGGGCGGAGCGGTCGGTGAGCTCGGCGGCCGACCCCTCCAGCACGATCCGGCCGTTCACCATCACGGCGGCGCGGGTGCAGACCTTGAGTGCCAGCACCGTGTTCTGCTCGACGAGGAGCAGCGGCGTTCGCGTCGCGACCTGGTCGAGCGCGGCGAACAGCGAGCGGGCGATCTTCGGCGCGAGCCCGAGCGACGGCTCGTCGAGCAGCAGCAGCCGCGGCCCCGCGACGAGCGCACGCCCGATCGCGACCATCTGCTGCTCGCCTCCGGAGAGCGCACCACCTTCACGTCTCCGGAGCGGGGCGAGCGCCGGAAAGAGGTCGTAGATATCGTCGACGCTGTAGACGTCGGCGCGCCCGCGACGCGCGGTGGTGCCGACCAACAGGTTCTCGTGCACGGTGAGCGTCGTGAAGACGCGGCGTCCCTCTGGGACGTGGATGAGGCCGCGTCGGGCGCCGCCCTGGACGCTGAGCCGGCGGCAGTCCAGGCCGTCGAAGCGAATGGAACCGCGAGACGGCGCGAGACCGGAGATGGCGCGCAGCGTCGACGACTTGCCGGCACCGTTCGGGCCGATGAGGGCGACCACCTCGCCGTGGTCGACCCGCAGGTCGATCCCGCGCACCGCTTCGACGGCGCCGTACGACACTTCGACGCCGCGGAGCTCAAGCACGGCTCGTTGCCTCCTCGTCCACGCCGAGGTACGCGTCGACGACGCGCTGGTCCTCGAAGACGGTGGCAGCAGGCCCGACGGCCACCAGGCGACCCAGCTCGAGCACCGCCACCCGGTCGCACAACGCGGTGATGAAGTCGAGCTTGTGGTCGACGAGGAGCATGGAGACACCCTCGCGTTGCAATCGGCGCAGGTGCGCAAGCAGCTGCTCGGTCTCGGAGCCATCGAGGCCGGCCGATGGCTCGTCGAGCAGGAGGATCTGCGGCTGCCCGTTGATCGCGCGCGCGAGCTCGAGGAGGCGTCGCTGACCGTAGGAAAGGCGTGCAGTGGGTTCCTCGGCCAGCGCCGTGAGTCCGACCCGCTCGAGCGCCAGCGTGGCGGACTCCCACCGTGCGCGGTCGCGCCGCACAACGCCGAGCCGCTCGAAGGAGGCCGCGGCGATCCCGGTACGCGACCGGTCGGCGGTCGACAGCAGCACGTCCTCGATGCAGGTGAGGTGGGCGTACGTCTGTGGCGCCTGGTATGTGCGAACGACCGCCAAGGCCCGAACCCGCCCGACTCTTCCGAGCCGCACAGGATCACCGCGCACCCGCAGCGACCCGGCAGCGGCGACTACCCCGCTCAGTGCGTTGAGGAACGTGGTCTTGCCGCTGCCGTTGGGGCCGACGAGGCCGAGGATCTCGTTCTCGAGCACCGACAGGCTGACACCGTCGACGGCGCGAACGCCGCCGAACTGGACGCCGATGTCGGTGGCCTCGAGCACCGGGGCGCCTGCGGGCGCGCCCGTTGCGCCGTCGGTGGCTCCGGCTTGCAGCGGCGGGGTGACGGCAGGCGTGGCGCCGCGAGGGTGCGCGGTCCTGACCGCCGCCGCCCTCTTCTTCGGCGTGAGCCCGAACAGATCGCTCAACCAGGTGCGCTGCGCGGGATGGGCGCGTCCGAGCACGAGTGAGCGAACGCGACGGCCGATCCCGACCAGCCCCTCGGGGAACGCGACCATCGTGATCACGAGTAAAGAGCCGAAGAAGATGTCGCGAAAGTCTCCGAGCCGGTGCTCTTGCCCGAACGCGTCCACGGTGAGCTCGATGCCCGGGATGCCGAGCACCCCGCCCTGCAGCCACTGCGGTACGAAGACGTAGAAGGCGGCGCCCACGATCGGCCCCCAACGCGAGTCCATGCCGCCGAGGATGAGCATGACGAAGATGCCGAGCCCGAGGTCGATGCCGAAGGAGTCCGGGCTGATGAAGCCTTTCGTGTGGGCGAAGATCGCTCCGCCGACGCCGGCGATCGCCGATCCGAGAACGAACATCGTGATGCGCAACCGGAGCACCGGAACGCCCAGGGTCGCCGCGACCGCGTCTTGGTCGCGCATGGCGATCGTCTCGCGCTGGACCGGGGAGCGGGCGAGGAGGATCGTCAGGGTCAGGGCCAACGCCAGCGCCCCGAACCACACCCAGAAGATCCGGTACGGGTTGTCGAGCGGATACCCGAACAGCGAGATGTCGGGAATGCCGGTGGTGGTGTCGCCGCTCGCTCCCGTGAACTCCGTCCAGCGCCGGAGCACGATGAGCACGATCTCGCTGAGACCGAGGGTCCCGATCGCGAAGTAGAAGTGCGAGGCGCGGCGCATGAGGAACGAGAAGGCGACTGCGATTGCCGCGGTGACGATGACCGCGACGATCACGCCCATCCAGAACGACTCGACGCCGAACAACGCGATGCGCGTTGCCCACGCCGACGTGTAACCCCCGATGGCGGCGAAGACCGCCTGGGAGAAGGCGAACTGCCCAGAAACGCCAAAGACGAGATAGAACCCGACCACGATGACGCAGTAGTAGAGCCACGTGTTGATCAGGTCCGCGTCGCCGAACCCAGACACGCCGAATTGGCGGTACAGCGCGACGCCGACCAAGAACAGCGCCAGCCAGAGATACGGCTGGCCCCGCATGGCCGGGGGACGGGGGGTGTCCCTGAAGGAGGTACGAGGTGTCGCTTCGTCCGCAGGTGCAGCGCGCCGGGTCTCGAGGGCCGTCCGCGGCGGGCTCATTACAACCGCCGAGCGGCTGTGCGGGTGAACAGGCCCTGAGGTCGAAGCGCGATGACCAGGATCATCAGCACGAACGGATATATCGCGTTGTAATCGCGAAGCACGTAGCCGCCGAAGAGGTGCTCGACGAGTCCGATCGCGATGCCTCCGACGACGACGCCGCCGATGCTCCCGAATCCCCCGAGCACCGCGGCCGCGAACCCGAGGATCATGAAGTTGAACCCGAGCGTCAGGTCGACGCTCCCGAGGGGTCCGAGCAAGATGCCGGCGAGCCCGGCGAGTGCGGCCGAAAGACCGAACGCCAGCATCGAAAGCAGGTTGACCGGAACGCCGCAGAGCTTGGCGGTGTCACGGTCGACCGCCGTCGCCCGCAGCTGCCGCCCGAAGCTCGTGAATTGAAAGAGCACGATCATTGCAGTCACGATGATCGCGGTCACGACGACGATCACCACGCGCTGGTAGCTGATGTTGGCGCCGGCGACCTTGAGCACGTCGCCTCGAACCGGGCTGTCGAGGTACTGGGGCGTGGTGCCCTGCCACAGCCCGATGAACGCCCGCAGCACGACCGCGGCGCCGAGCGTCGTGATCACGATCACATGGATCGAGCGGCCGCGCAGCGGTGCATATGCGACCCGCTCGAGCGCCATGCCGATCAGGAACATGATCAGGATGGTGACGGCGTACCCGGGGACGAGATCGAGTGCCCCCAGGCCGAACATGCCCTCCTTCTGGGTGGTCCAGATCGCGATGTAGGCGCCGAGGGTGATCAGATCCCCTTGGGCGAAGTTCACAACTCCCGTGGCCTTGTAGGTCACCAGGAACCCGACGGCCGCCAGCGCTGCGATCGCGCCGGCAGCCATACCGCTCGCGAGCAGCGCGACGAAATTGCTCATGCCGCGCTGCCCGTGAGCGTCCGGTGCACTCGGAGCTATTCCCTTATGGGGTCGATGACGGTGCGGGTGCGGCGGTCGTCGGGGCCGTGGTCTCGGGCACGACTCCCGGCAGCTGTCCAGGTTGGAAGCTGAGAGGCTTGGCGATGCTCTCCTTTCCTTCAGCATTGAACTTCACGATGTTGGCCGTGTGCTGGAGCACGTTGAGGTTGTCGGTCTTGTAGTCGGCACAGATGCCGTCGTACGAAATCGACGCGATCGCCTTCGTCAGCTTGTCTGGGCTGGTCGAGCCGGCCTTCTTTGCCGCCGCCGCGATCAGCTTGACCATGTCGTACGTCTGAGCTGCCGAATAGATCGGTGGATCTCCGAACATCGCCTGGTAGTCCGACACCCACTTCTTGATCTTGGAGCTCTTGTCGACGACGGGGACGCAGTCGTCGGTGCCCTTGAGGTTCGTCGCCGCCTTGCCCTGCACGACGCCGCCCGCCGCGATGATCCCCGCGCTCGCGCCGTCGACGTGCGGGACATTGATCCCGTTGTCGACGAGCTGGTTGGAGATGACCCCTAGCGGGTTCGGGAAGTTGTAGTCGAGAATCGCGGTGGCACCCTTCATCGCCGTCGCCTGCTCCGTGAGGTCGGTCGCGGTCGTGGAGTTCGTGCGCTCCGCGACGATGCTGACGCCCTGCTTCCCTTGGATCACCTTCTTCGCTGCGTTGCAGCCGTTGACACCCGTCGCGTTGTCGACGCACACGAGCCCGATCTTCTTCTTCTTCAGAGTGTCGATCGCGTACTGAGCCTGGGCGGTGGCACTCAGCGTGTCGACGGGACGGATCAGGAACAGGTTGTTGGCGCCGTTGGGACCGTTCTTCACCAGCTGCTCGCCCGACGAGAGCGAGAAGAACGGGATGCCGGCGCTCTTGATGCTCTGCGACACCGCGATGCCCTGCGAGCTGGCCGGAAAGCCGATGATCGCGTCGGGATCTTGGTCACGCGCCTGCTGGAAGGCATTCTCCGCTCCGGCAGGAGCGAGGGGCGCGGGGATGCGGATGTACTCGACCCGGTCGCCCAGCTCCTCGGCGGCCATCTTTGCGCCGTTGTCGTAGTACGGCACGGCGGCCGCGCTCTCCCCGGTGGTCTCTGCGAGCACGACGATCTTCACCGTCGGGGCCTTGCCGCCCGCTCCCGCAGAGCTCGCCGTCGCAGCCACGACCGAGGCTGCGACGCCCACGGCGAGCAGCGTGCACAACGACCTTCGAAGTCCCACGAGTTTCCCCCCTGTCTCGTGCGGGCGCCCCACGCCCGGCCCCCGCTGCCCCGTGCCGCTCTGGGTCTAGTCAAGCAGAACCTACCAAGCGCGCGCTAGGTTGGGTCGGCGACAGCGCCGCCGGTCGCCACGTCGGGGGAGCCTCACGGGTCGCGGCGGTGGGCCCAGCGGGCAGGAGCAGGTAGAGGCATGCCGAACGCCACCGCTGTCGACGACGCCGTCACCCGCGAGATCATTCGCAGCGGGTTGGCGGTCGCGGCCGAGGAAGCGAGCATCGTCGTCGTGCGTTCGTCGCACAGCACCTTCATCCAGGAGGGTGCGGACGCGTGCGCAGCGGTCCTCGACGCCGCCGGCGAGCTCGTGGCGCAGTCGGCGGCGACGAGCCTCATGCACGGGGCGAGCCTCCGGTGCTCACTTCCGTCACTCCTCCAAGACCGCCCGCTCGACTCGATGCAGCTTGGCGATGTCTTCGCGCTGAACGACCCGTACCGCGGCGGGATCCACTCCAATGACCTTCTCGTGTTCCGGCCCGTCTTCAGCGGAGACCGGATTGTGTTCTTCGCCGGCACTCTCATTCACGTCGCCGATCTCGGGGGCAACGCGGTGGCAGGACTCGCGGCGCTGGCAACCGACACCTTCGCCGAGGGGTTGTTGCTGCCACCGGTGCGGCTGTATCGCGGCGGCGAGCCGGCGGGCGACGTCCTGGGCATCATCGCCCGCAACAGCCGGGCGCCCGACAAGGTGATGGGGGACGTCCGAGCCCTCGTCGCCGGTGTGAACGTCATCGCACGGCGGGTCGAGGAGCTCATCAGCCGCTTCGGTGTCGGCGACGTCGAGCGTTTCGTGCACGAAGCGATCGACGATGCGGAGCGGCGGGTGCGGGACGACCTGCGCCGGCTGCCGGAGGGCACGTACCACAGCGCATTCGAGATCGATGGTGATGGCGTCGATCCGGATCGCGCGTTCGAAGTCAAGGTCGCCGTGACGCTGCGCGACGGCGCCGTCGACGTCGACTTCGAAGGCACGTCTCCCCAGGCCCGCGGGACCATCAACTCCTCGTTCTCCCAGACCCTGTCCGGCGTGGTGTACGCCGTGCGGTGCTTCGTCGATCCGACGATCCCGATGAATGAAGGGTGTTTTCGTCCGCTGTGGACGCGCCTTCCCGCCGGCACCCTCGTGAACCCGGATCCGCCGGCGGCGTGCGGTGGGCGGGTCATGACGGTGGCGGCGGCGGTCGAGGCGATCCTGCAAGCGCTCGCAGACGCCCGCCCCGACCACGCCGTCGGAGCGAGCGCGCTGATCCACGTCTACTCGCTCAGCGGCGTCGACGCCGACGGCACCCCGTGGCTGAATCTCTTCTACGAGTTCGGTGGCCTCGGCGCCCGCGCCAAGTCCGACGGCCCCGACGCCACGGGCGCGTTCTTCCTCGGGGGCCGGTCGGTTCTCCCGCAGATCGAGCCGCTTGAGGCCCAGTACCCGCTGGTCGTGCGCTCGTCCCGTCTGTGGGTCGACTCGGGCGGAGCGGGGACGTGGCGGGGCGGTCTCGGCGTCGAGACGGTGATCGAGCTGCTCACTCCGGCCGTCGTGACCGTGCGGGGCGCCCGCATGGACCTCCCACCGCCGGGCGCGCGCGGCGGTCGGCCCGGCCGCGCTGGCACCTTCGCCGTCGAGCGGCACGACGGGACGACGCATGTGCTACCGGCGAAGGCGGCCAACGTCGAGGTCGCGGCCGGGGAGCGGTTCGTGCTGCGCACCTCGGGCGGAGGTGGCCTGGGCCCGCCCGAGAGCCGCGACGCGCAGCGGGTGCTCGCCGACGTAGTGGCGGGACGCGTCTCGGCGGAGGGCGCAGCGCGCGACTACGCGGTCGTGCTCGACGGCTCGGGGACCTTGATCGATCAGTACGCCACCGATCGTCTCCGCGACGAGCGGATCGCAGACCGCCCGTGACCGTGCACCGCGCCCATTTCGTCGGTGTCGACGTCGGCGGCACGTTCACCGACGTCGTCCTGGCCGACAGCGCGGGCGGCGTCACCATCGGAAAAGTCCTCACCACTCCGGACGATCCGCGCCGCGGGGTCGTCGAGGGGATCCGTCAGGTACTCGAACGCGCGGTGGTCGAGCCCGGTGCCGTCTCCCGCGTCGTGCACGGGACGACGCTCGCGACCAACGTCGTCGTGCAGCGCACCGCCGCACCGATCGCGCTGGTGACGACCGAGGGATTCGGCGACCTGCTCCGCCTCGGTCGGCAGGCGCGC